>NZ_JAGWDG010000014.1:0-107342 GCF_020658095.1 Clostridioides sp. ZZV14-6009 | reverse complement strand
GGACAAACTCCAGAGGGAGAACAACCATCAGACGGACAAACTCCAGAGGGAGAACAACCATCAGATGGACAAACTCCAGAGGGAGAACAACCATCAGACGGACAAACTCCAGAGGGAGAACAGCCATCAGAAGGACAAACTCCAGAAGGAGAACAACCATCAGAAGGTCAAACTCCAGAAGGAGAACAGCCTTTAGAAGAACAAATTCCAGAAGAAAAACTAGTAGTAGAAGAAATGAACTTAAAGCATAATATTGAGAAAATTCTTGATATGACTTTATCTCAGATAAATAAAATTGTATATAATTTCTGGGAAGATGAAGACTCTGTAAAAAAAGATGAACAATCAGAAATTAGACAAGTACTTACTTCAAAAGATCAAAATATACATCTATGGTATGATAAAAAAGCAAAAGTAAAAAATACATGCTTACTAAAAGAAGATGGTTCAGATAGACCTTATTATGATATAAGATTTGATAATGTTACAAAGACGCTAACTTTTGATTACATAGTAAAGGGTCTTATAGGTGCAAGTACTAAAGATAACAAATATATTATAGATGGAGAAGATGGCGAACAAACTGCTTTTTGTTATAATAATCATTTAAAATCTCCAACTAGTGATGGTAAGAGTCCATATTTACCAGCAGAAGATTTTAATGGTCAAGAAAATCAAAATGAAGATGCAGTTAAATCTATAATCTATGCAGGTTCTGAATTTGATGGATTTGGATATAAACAACAATTTAACTTGGGTGGAGAAGAGAATGACTATATAGTTCATTCAGCTACTCAAAGTGCAATATGGATTATACTTGGACAAGTGGATGAACAAGCCAAACTTAAACAATATCAAGGAAGTATAAACCTTTATGATACACTTATAGAAAGTGCAAAGACTGAAGAAGAAAAAGCTAAATATCAAAAAGGTAAAGAACAAGCAATAAATACAAAAGCTTATTTAGAAGCATTGTTAGAAGCAGGTCATAAACAACTAAAGCCAGATGATACAGGAAAACCTAGCCTAAGCAATGGTTCAACTGATATTGAATTTGATAAAAATGAGGATGGAACTTATGAAACAAAAGCTATAGCTTTAGTGGGTTATAGTGGTGTAGTTAAATTAAGATTACCAAATGGAGTAACTGCTTATGACGAAGATGGTAATATAATAGGTACAGGTGAAGTAGAAGTTTCAACACAACATAAATTTATACTTAAAAGTGTTGAAAAGCCAGATGTAAAGGCTAATATCTCTGCGGTATCTTATGATTATATTTTCCCTAAAGCTATTCAATATTATAAGTCAGTTTTTGATTTTGGAAAGAAAGACCATTCATCTTTATTACCAATGAGTAAACAAAATTTATTGAGCTATACAATAGAACAAAAGAATGGTGAAGAAGTTAACTTTAATATAGGTTTACCAACAGATGGAGGTTCAGATGTAAATCCACCAGTGCCACCAACAGATGATACTGTAAATCCACCAGTACCACCATCAGGAGGAGGAGACTCAAATGGACATAATCCATCACCACCGACAGATGACACAGTGATAAACCCACCAGTACCACCAACAGATGATACTGTAATAAATCCACCAGTGCCACCGACAGATGATACTGTGATAAATCCGCCAGTACCACCAACAGATGATACTGTGGTAAATCCACCAGTACCACCAACAGGTGATACTGTGGTAGATACATCAGTAAAACCAACAGATGATACTGTGATAAACCCACCAGTACCACCAACAGATGATACTGTGGTAAAATCGCCAAAAACAAGTGACGAAACTCAAATAATGTCATATGTATTTATTGGTATAATTGCAATTTGTGGATTAGGGTATCAATGTAAAAGAGCAAAAAATTAATCTAGATTATTATTTATTATTAAGTTTAAAAATACATTGTCTCAAATTGATTTAAAAATCGTTTTGAGACAATTTTTTTTGCGTAAGTATAACTTATTTTAAAGTATACACTGACTGTTTTATGAATAGAAAAATGGTTTGAAGGTGAAGATAGTATTGAAAAAGTAATGTACTAAGTATATAATTCATTTCATTTTATTTGTATGAATTAAATATCAATTTTAGGGATTATACAAATTTAGATATTAATCTCTTAAGAAATTTTAATATTAATTATTCAATAAATTATTATTATAATATGCTAGAATAAATATGTATAAATAAGTTTTGATGAGGTACTACTATAAAGGGGGGACTTTATGTTTTCGATACCAGAAGTAAAAAAAGTAGAAGAAGTAATGGATACAAAATTTACAACTATAGACGAAGACACAAAAATAGAAAGTGCAATAAAAGAAATGATAAGAAGCAATACAAAAACTCTAATGGTAATAGATTCATCTAGTGAATTAAAAGGCATTATATCTATGACTGATATACACAATCTTTATGAGATGCATAAGAAATATGAAGGCCAACCAGTAAAACTTATAATGAAAAAAGATGTTATATATGTCAGTGAAGGCTTAACCTTAGATGAGTGTAGAGATATAATGATATTAAAAAATATAGGGATTCTTCCTGTGCTTAGAGATAATAAAATTATTGGTGTCTTGAAACAAGAGCATATTAGAGATTATTTATACATGCACTTAGAAGATTATGGATTGACTTTAAAATACATTATAGGTCAGATTAAAGAAGGAATTTGTGCTATAAATAATGAAGGTGTTGTAATTTTATGGAATAATTTTATGGAAGAAAGGTATGATATAAAGTCTGAAGACATAGTGGGTCGACCGATGAACGAGTTTTTGGAAAATACTATTTCAGAAAAAGTATTGAATAGTAAAGTCGGTATGAGTGATTTATATTTTACTGACAAAAAAGAAAACATGTATGCATTAGTTCATGCAAATCCTATATTTTATAAAGAAGAATTTATTGGTGTTGTATGTACTGAAGTAGATGTTACAGAAGCTAAAATATTAGCTCTTGAACTTGAGAAAGTAAATGATACATTAAAATATTTAAAAGATGAAGTAAAAAATTTATCTAAAGGTAGCTTTGACAAGATTTTAGGTAAAAGTTATAAATTGGAAAAATCGAAAGCGATTGCAAAGCAAGTAGCTAGAACCAACAGTAGTATATTCATTTGGGGCGAAAGTGGTACAGGTAAAGAAGTATTTGCTAGAGCTATTCATGATTATAGTGAGAGAAAAGGTCAATTTATACCTGTTAACTGTAGTGCTATACCAAATGAATTATTTGAAAGCGAATTTTTTGGTTATGAATCGGGTGCATTCACTGGAGCAAGTAAAAAAGGTAGAATAGGTATATTTGAACTTGCGAAGGATGGGACAGTATTTTTAGATGAAATCGCAGATTTACCTCTTAGTATGCAAGCTAAATTGCTTAGAGTATTGCAAGAAAAAGAAATAAGACGAGTTGGTGGAGATACCACAATAAAAATAAATCCTAGAATAATATCAGCTACTAATAAAGATTTAGAAAAAATGGTAAAAGCAGAAAAATTTAGAGAAGATTTATATTATAGATTAAATGTTGTGGAAATAAAAATACCACCCCTTAGAGAGAGAAAAGAAGATGTAGGATTATTAGTGCATAGTTTCTTGGAAGAAATATGCAAACAAAATAATAAGCCTGTTCTTACAATAAGTAAAGATGTAATTGATATATTTCAAAATTATAGATGGAAAGGGAATATAAGGGAATTGAAAAACACAATTGAAAATATTGTTGTCTTATCCCAAAATCCTAGAATAGAAGTAGATGATGTACCAAGCTATATGATGGATTCTAGAAATAACAATACGGAGGAAGAAGAATATCCTCTAGATTTGACGAAAGCTACTCAAAAGATTGAAGTAAAAAATATAACAAAGGCACTTAAAATGTCTAATGGAAATAAAGCTAAGGCTGCTAAAATATTAAACATACCAAGAACAACGTTATATTATAAGATAGATCAGTATAAAATAGATGTGTCTAAAATATGACACGTGACTAAATTTTGACAAAATAATAATCTTTAATTTCAAACCAAGCAAAATCAATGCTTGGAGTAGTGTGATATATGTGGCTGTGTTAAAAAAAATAAAAAAGTGTTGATTAATTGACACTTTTTTTGTTTTGAGAAAATGTTTCCAAACATAAAAAACAGGGTATTGTAAATAAATATTTATATAATATTTGGCTAAAAATAGCGATAAAGGAAGGTTGTATTATAGAAAATATCTTTTTGTTAATAAGTTGGCATAGGAATTGCTTATATATAAAGTGACTTCAAATGAGAAAAAAATAGTATTAATTATGATGATTTATGTAGGTTAAAAGGTCTTGACACTTTGGGCTGTTAGTAGGGAACAGTAAATATGTTAATTATTGAGAGTGTTGAGGCATCAATATAAATTAAAATCAAATGAAGGAGGCATTTTATTATGTCAATAACTTTAGAAACAGCTCAAGCCCATGCAAATGACCCAGCAGTATGCTGCTGTAGATTTGAAGAAGGAACAATAATAGCACCAGAAAATTTAGAAGACCCAGCAATATTTGGAGATTTAGAAGATTCAGGATTATTAGTTATTCCAGAAAATCATTTAACAGTTGGTCAAGTATTAGGAGCTAAATTAACAAAAACTTTAGATGCATTATCTCCAATGACTACAGATAATGTAGAAGGATATAAAGTAGCAGAAACAGATACTGAAGAATCTGCTAAAGAAGTAGAAGCTCCAGTAGCTCAAGTAACACCAACTCAAGGTGCGACAGTTCAAGCTACAACAGGTCAAGTAATAAAAATACACATAAAAGAAGGTAAAGATATAAACTTAGAAATACCTTTGACAATAGCTGCTCAAATGGGAGTAGTATCACAAAAATAATAGTCAAAATATAACTATTAAAGCCGGTTTTAATTTACTTGATTCCTCAGTTAAGGGGTTACCTGTTGAGGAATCAAGATTTAAAATAATAAATAAGAAAATAATGTAAGGAGGTATTTTATACTATGTCAATAACTTTAGAAACAGCTCAAGCCCATGCAAATGACCCAGCAGTATGTTGTTGTAGATTTGAAGCGGGAACAATAATAGCACCAGAAAACTTAGAAGATCCAGCAATATTTGCAGACTTAGAGGATTCTGGATTATTAACAATACCAGAAAATGGATTAACTATAGGTCAAGTACTAGGAGCTAAGTTAAAAGAAACTTTAGATGCTCTATCTCCAATGACTACAGAAAATGTAGAAGGATACAAAGCAGGAGAAGCTAAAGAAGTAGTAGAAGAAGCAGTAGTAGAAGAAGCTCCAGCAACTTTAGAAGCAGTAGTGCCAGTAAGCACAGGAGTTTTAGGTGAAACAGTTAAAATACACATAGGTGAAGGTAAAGATATAAGCTTAGAAATACCTTTATCAGTAGCTGGTCAAGCAGGAGTTGTTGCTCCAGTAGCAAACGTTGCTGCTCCAGTAGCAGGTGCAGTAGCAGAAGTAGCTCCAAAAGCTGAAGAAAAGAAATTATTAAGAAGCTTAACTAAAAAACACTTTAAAATAGACAAAGTTGAATTTGCTGATGAAACTAAAATAGAAGGAACTACTTTATACATCAGAAATGCAGCAGAAATATGTAAAGAAGCTAATGACACTCAAGAATTAGTTGTTGATGTTAAATTAGAAATAATAACTCCTGATAAGTATGAAACTTACAGTGAGGCTGTATTAGATATACAACCAATCGCTACTAAAGAAGAAGGCGAATTAGGTTCAGGTATAACAAGAGTTATAGATGGAGCTATAATGGTATTAACTGGTACAGATGAAGATGGAGTTCAAATAGGTGAATTCGGTTCTTCAGAAGGTGAATTAAACACTACTATAATGTGGGGTAGACCAGGTGCTGCTGACAAAGGTGAAATATTCATCAAAGGTCAAGTAACAATAAAAGCTGGAACTAACATGGAAAGACCAGGACCTTTAGCTGCTCACCGTGCTTTTGATTATATAACTCAAGAGATAAGAGAAGCTTTAAAGAAAGTTGACAACTCTTTAGTAGTAGACGAAGAAGTAATCGAGCAATACAGAAGAGAAGGTAAAAAGAAAGTTGTTGTTATAAAAGAAATAATGGGACAAGGTGCAATGCATGATAACTTAATATTACCAGTTGAACCAGTTGGTACATTAGGAGCTCAACCAAACGTTGACTTAGGAAACATGCCAGTTGTATTATCTCCACTTGAAGTATTAGATGGTGGTATCCATGCATTAACTTGTATAGGACCTGCATCAAAAGAAATGTCAAGACATTACTGGAGAGAGCCATTAGTAATAAGAGCTATGCAAGATGAAGAAATAGATTTAGTAGGTGTTGTATTTGTTGGTTCTCCACAAGTAAATGCTGAGAAATTCTATGTATCTAAGAGATTAGGTATGTTAGTTGAAGCTATGGAAGTTGATGGAGCTGTAGTAACTACTGAAGGTTTCGGAAACAACCATATAGATTTCGCATCTCACATAGAGCAAATAGGTATGAGAGGTATACCAGTAGTTGGTGTAACTTATTCAGCAGTTCAAGGTGCTCTAGTTGTTGGTAATAAATACATGACTCACATGGTAGACAATAACAAGTCTAAGCAAGGTATAGAAAATGAAATATTATCAAACAATACATTAGCTCCAGAAGAAGCTGTAAGAATCATGGCTATGCTTAAAAATGCTATTGCAGGTGTAGAAGTTAAAGCTCCTGAAAGAAAATGGAATCCAAATGTTAAGTTAAATAACATAGAGGCTATAGAAAAAGCTACAGGAGAAAAAATAGTATTAGAAGATAATGAGCAATCTTTACCAATGAGTAAGAAGAGAAGAGAAATATACGAAAAAGACGAAAACTAAAATTTAGATAATAACTAAGATTTAGATAACAATATAAATTTAGATCCAAGTTTAAAATAAGTATAGAGAGGTAAAATTATAATGGATAGATTAAAATATATCTCATCAGAGACTTTTTATGAGGGTGTTATAGTCGAAATCATGGGTGGTGGAGTAACTATAGACCTAAAAGGTAGACTTGGACAATTTAAAATACCTAATAGAATGCTTATAACTGACTACGAACTTAAGATAGGTCAAGAGGTTGGATTCATGCTAAGCTATCCTGAGGTATTAAGTCCAGAACCTAATCATGAGTATGTAGAAAATATTAGGAGAGAAAAAGAAAAGCAAGCAGAAATGCAAGCTAAAAAGAAGCAAGAAGAAGAAAAATAATAATTAATCGTTTGAAAATAGAAGGGAGAGGAAATATATGAGCCTTACAACAGTACAAGGACTTCAATCTGAAATATTTGTTCCAATAACACCTCCTCCAGTTTGGACTCCTGTAACTAAAGAATTAAAAGATATGACTATAGCTTTAGCTACAGCAGCTGGTGTTCACTTAAAATCTGACAAGAGATTTAATCTAGCAGGAGATACTACTTTTAGAGCTGTACCTAACACAGCTACAGTTGATGAAATGATGGTATCACATGGTGGATACGATAATGGAGATGTAAATAAAGATATAAACTGTATGTTCCCTATAGATAGATTACATGAATTAGCTGCAGAAGGATTTATAAAAGCAGTAGCTCCTATGCACTATGCATTCATGGGTGGTGGAGGAAACCAACATGTCTTCACTGAAGAAACTGGTCCTGCTATCGCTGCTAAACTTAAAGAAGAGGGAGTAGACGGTGTAGTCATGACAGCTGGCTGAGGTACTTGCCATAGAACTGCCGTGATCGTGCAGAGAGCAATAGAGGAAGCTGGAATACCTACAATAATAATCGCAGCTCTTCCTCCAGTAGTTAGACAAAACGGAACTCCTAGAGCAGTTGCTCCATTAGTTCCAATGGGTGCTAATGCTGGTGAACCACATAACATAGAAATGCAAACACATATATTAAGAGATACATTAGAGCAATTAGTTGCAATACCATCTGCTGGTAAGATAGTTCCATTACCATACGAATATAAAGCTCACGTTTAAAATGTAATTTATATTTGAAAATATAGAACCCTTCTCCTACATAATTAGGAGAGGGGTTTTAAGAACAAAGGTGGATATTATGGAAGAAAAAATAATGAGAAGACTTGTTATAAAACCGTTTCATATGAATGAAGTTAATTTCGGTTCAAAAACTTCTATAAAGAAAGATGTACTTACAATTGATTTATCAAGTATAGATGAAATAAAAGCAAGAGAAGATTTAATAACAGATATAAAAGTAGATATTATAAAACCTGGAGATTATGATAGGGAAATTAATACTATTATGGACATTATACCAATATCAACCAAAGTTTTAGGCAGATTGGGAGAGGGAATTACACATACTTTAACTGGTGTATACGTAATGCTAACTGGTGCAGACGAAGATGGAAATCAAATGCATGAATTTGGTTCTTCAGAAGGAATTTTGAGTGAACAAATGGTGTTTGGTAGATATGGGACTCCATCAGTTGAAGATTATATAATCCATGTGGATGTAACTCTTAAGGGAGGTTTACCTTTTGAAAGAACACTTCCACTTGCGGCATTTAAAGCATGTGATGATTTTATACAAGAAATAAGAACGTCTTTGAAAATGGAAGACGGAAGAAATGCTACTCAAGTTCGTGAATATTTTGACAAAATTCGACCAAATGCAAAAAAGGTTGTCATAGTAAAACAAATAGCAGGTCAAGGGGCTATGTATGACAATCAGTTATTCTCAAAGGAACCTAGTGGTTTTGAAGGAGGAACATCAATTATAGATATGGGAAATGTACCTATGATTATATCTCCTAATGAATATAGAGATGGTGCCCTTAGAGCTATGACTTAAGAGAGGTGGATATTATGGGAATAGGACCTTCAACAAAAGAAACATCTCTTCATCACTTTAGAGACCCACTTTTGGATATAGTTGAAAGTGATAAGGATGTAGATTTACTTGGAGTAATAGTAGTAGGAACTCCAGATGGAAATGAAAACAAAACTTTTGTAGGACAGAGAACAGCCGCTTGGCTGGAGGCTATGAGAGTAGATGGAGCTATAGTATCTTCAGATGGTTGGGGAAACTCACATGTTGACTATGCTAATACATTTGAAGAAATAGGAAAAAGAGATATACCTGTAGTTGGAGTGACATTTAATGGTACTCAAGCTAAATTTGTTGTAAGTAATCAATATATGAATACCATAGTTGATATGAACAAATCAAAAGAAGGTATTGAGACAGAAGTTGTTGGAGAAAACAACACAAATGAGATTGATGCTAAAAAAGCTTTAGCGTTTTTAAAATTAAAAATGAGAAAACATGGATAAAAAATTTAAGTAAGGGGATGAGTTTTGTGGGAATTTCTACATCAATGAAAAACACATCACTTCAGATTTTTAGAGACCCATTACTTGATTTAATAGACAATGATCCTGACGTAGATTTGCTAGGAGTAGTTGTAGTTGGTACATCAGAGCACAATGAATGGAAATCATTTTTATCAGCCAGGCTTGGAAGATGGATTGAAGCATTGAGACCTGATGGAGTGATTATAACCTTAGACATGGCAGGAAACCAGCATATTGATTTTACAAATGCTATATCAGAGTTTGTAAAATTAGACATACCTACAGTAGGTCTTACTATTATGGGAGCAGATGGTTTAGTAGTTACTAATCAGTATTTAGATAAAGCTACCATAATTGATTATAAAAAGACAACAGGCTACATAGAAACAGAAGTAGTTGGAGACAATCACATGGATGAAGTTGATGTAAAAAAAGCATTAGCTTTTCTAAAACTAAAAATGCGTAAAAACGCAAAATAAACCTAAGGGGGAATTTGATATGAAATTTAGCAGAAGTATACAAGCTATAGACTCTCATACAGCAGGAGAAGCAACTAGAATAGTTGTGGGTGGAATACCTAACATAAAAGGAAATTCTATGCCTGAGAAAAAAGAATATTTAGAAAAAAATCTAGATTATTTAAGAACTGCTATAATGTTAGAGCCAAGAGGACATAATGATATGTTTGGTTCTGTAATGACTCAACCTTGTTGTCCAGATGCTGACTTTGGAATAATCTTCATGGACGGTGGCGGATACCTTAATATGTGTGGCCATGGTACAATAGGAGCTATGACAGCAGCTATAGAAACAGGTGTAGTTCCAGCAGTAGAGCCTGTAACTCATGTAGTTATGGAAGCTCCAGCAGGAATAATAAGAGGAGATGTTACAGTTGTAGATGGAAAAGCTAAAGAAGTATCATTCTTAAACGTACCAGCTTTCTTATATAAAGAAGGTGTTGAAGTTGACTTACCAGGTGTTGGAACAGTTAAATTTGATATATCATTTGGTGGAAGCTTCTTTGCTATAATACATGCAAGTCAATTAGGTTTAAAAATAGAACCTCAAAATGCTGGTAAATTAACTGAACTAGCTATGAAACTTAGAGATATAATAAATGAAAAAATAGAAATACAACATCCAACTTTAGCTCATATAAAAACTGTAGATTTAGTTGAAATATATGATGAGCCAACTCATCCAGAAGCTACTTACAAAAACGTAGTTATATTTGGTCAAGGTCAAGTTGACAGATCTCCATGTGGAACTGGAACAAGTGCTAAATTAGCTACTTTACATGCTAAAGGTGAATTAAAAGTAGGAGAAAAATTCGTATATGAAAGTATATTAGGAACTTTATTCAAAGGTGAAATAGTTGAAGAAACTAAAGTTGCAGATTTCAATGCTGTAGTACCTAAGATAAGTGGTTCTGCTTATATAACTGGATTTAATCATTTTGTAATAGATGAAGAAGATCCACTTAAACATGGATTTATTCTTAAATAGAAACAAATAAATTGGGAAATTAAAATAGAATAGTAACCTCTTGTTGGTTACTATTCTATAGATTTTAGGCTATAAGATTCAGAATATATAAAAAAATAAAAAAATAGGAGGATGGATTATGGTAGCAATCTTAAAGGCATTATACGTAGTATTCGCAGCAATCTTTGCAGTTGTATTTGGTAAAGACGTAGCTAAAGCAAACAAAGAGGGGAAACTAGAAGAACAAAGTACTCCAAAAGTTGCTGTAACAGGATTTATAACAGATTTCTTTGATACATTAGGAATAGGCTCATTTGCTCCAACAATAGCAATGTCAAAAGCTTTAAAATTAAACATACCAGATAAGAAAATGCCTGGTACGTTAAACGTAGCACATACTATCCCAGTTGTTACTGAAGCATTTATATTCACATCAATCATACCAGTTGATGGTGTAACTCTAGTATCTATGGTTGTAGCAGCAGCAGTTGGTTCATACATAGGTGCAGGAATAATAGCTAAAATGGACGAAAGAAAGATACAAATGGTTATGGGTGTGACTCTAGCATTAACAGCAATATTAATGTTATTAGGTCATCCTTGGGTTAATGTATTACCAGGTGGAGGAAATGAATTAGGTCTTACTGGTGTTAAATTAGTAATAGGTGTATTAGGTAACTTTATATTAGGTGCTTTAATGACAGCTGGTATAGGTCTATATGCTCCAGGTATGGCAATGGTTTACTTCTTAGGAATGTCTGCAAAAGTTGCGTTCCCAATAGTTATGGGTTCTTGTGCATTATTAATGCCAGTTGCAAGTATGAAGTTCATAAAAGAAGATGCATATACTAAAAAAGCATCAGTTATAATAGCTATCTGTGGTTTAATAGGAGTTTTCGTAGCGGCATATATAGTAAAAACTTTACCAATGGATATATTAAAAGCATTAGTAATAATAGTTATAGCTTACACTTCTGCTACAATGATAATGGCTGCAAATAAAAATAAAAAGACTGCTTAGTATTTATTAAATATTACAGCTAACAATAAAAATTATAAACTGCTTTGGAACGTTAATATTAATGTTCTAAGGCAGTTTTTTATTTATTAGATATAATTATATAAAGCAACTAGTGTGCCAATTATGCAATATATATATAAATTTAGTATAAATGTAGCTATATTTTCTAAAGTTAGGCTGTAAACTGAAATTAAATATTTAAATTTAATGCTAGATGAAATAAAAAAGTTAATATATTGATGTATATTAGCAAAAATATTAGTATAATAAGTCGAATATAACTTATAACTGAAGAAAATTGAGTTTATAATGACTTGATAATTATCTGAATCGTTTGAATTAATTTAAAATATTGATATTGCTTATGTGTATAAATTAGTGTTGAGTTATATATGACTTAAAAAGTGGATAAGAAGCAATTTAATAATCAATTTTGGTTAAAACAAATAATATATTATATAAATAATAGGACAATTTTATAGGCTTAAATCAAAAGATTAAATGAAATTTATAAATAAATAAAAAGTTTTAAACAGCAATCAAAGATTTGTAATAAAATACATCACTCACAAATATATTTATTATATAAGCTGATACCAGAAATATAAGAATTAACAATTGTGGAGGGATAAAATATGATAGCTGTTAAAGATGAGAATAACGTAGTAAACTTAAGAGGGGAGTTAGACAATAAGCTAGAATTTAGCCATGAGATATTTGGAGAGAAATTTTATAACGTGAAAATAAAGATAAACAGATTAAGTGATTCCTTTGATACACTTCCTATGACTGTGTCAGAAAGACTTCTTCAAGATATTGATATCAATAAACAAAATTTAGTCAATGTTGTAGGTCAATTGAGATCATATAATAAAACTTTAAATAATAAAAATAGATTAGTGCTTACAGTATTTGTTAGAGAAATAAAGGCTATAGAGGAGGAAAATAAGGACCCAAACAGCATATTTCTAGATGGGTATGTATGTAAAGAACCTGTGTATAGGAAAACTCCTTTAGGAAGGGAAATAACTGATTTATTAGTGGCTATAAACAGACCTTATAATAAATCTGATTATATACCATCAATAGTTTGGGGAAGAAATGCAAAGTTTGCAAAAAACTTAAAAGTTGGTGATAGAATACAGCTTTGGGGTAGAGTTCAAAGTAGAGAGTATGAGAAAAAAATAGATGAGGATAACGTAGTGAAAAAAATGGCATATGAAGTATCTATATCAAAAATAAAAAAATTAGATGAAAATAATAATGACTAAATATTAAAAATATATTGTTTTTTCATCAAAAAAACTAATAAATTTGCTATAATAATACATTAAAAATAAATAAAGATTGTTTAAAAAAATACTAATGAAATATCTCTTGAATAGTTGCTCGCCATTTATTATAATGTAATCTGTACATAATTTATAATTGAGAAAATGAAGAGGTGAAGCATTGTGAAAAGCATATTATATCAGATAAATAAACAGCCAGTTAAAGCTAAATATACATCTGATGAATTAGAATGTTTTTTAGATACAATTGAGTATAATGTAGGGGATAAAATATTGCTTGTTGGTCATATAGGAAACCTAGGCAAGAGACTGAGAGGTCTTGGTACTTCTGTAACGATATTAGAGAATAGTAACTATGAAGATGTATGTTATTCTTTAGTATATAATGAAAATTGCAATGTAGTTAAAGGTAAGTTAGAGTTTTTGCCATTTGATGATAATCAGTTCAACAAGATAATAATAGTAGACCAATTTAATGTTATTACAGATTGTGAAAAAGCTTCATCTGAAATACAAAGAGTTTTAAAAGGTAATGGAGAGGTTATATTAGAAGATTTAAACTTAAAAAATTTAAAAGTTAAACTAAACTATCTTAAGCATAAATTTTGTGGTTCTGTAGCAAAGATTCACTATCCACATGAAGTATTTAATATATTTTCAAGATTAAATTTTGATGGTATGATTAAAGAGTCAAATAAATTAAAATATATTTATGTGGGAAAAAGAAGATAAATGAGTTAAAATATAAATATGGATATAATATAAAAGACTAGGTTAAGCCTAGTCTTTTGTTATAAGGAGATGTAGATATGGAAATAAATTATGAGTTAATAATAATTGTTATGCTCTTTGTAATCCTAATGTCAATTCAATTTACTTTAAATAAGATATATTTAATCCTTAAGGAAATAAGACAAATACTCATGTTAAGAAAAAATAAGGAATGATAACTATGATAGATTTAGAATATATAAAATCTGATATTCAGAACATAGCTGAAGCTATAGTTTCAGTGCTCAATATAGATGTAACTATAGTAAATAGAAACTTATTTAGGATTGCAGGGACAGGTATATATGTAGACAAAATAGGTGAAAAAGTAGATAAATATACAGCTTTTAAAAAGTCACTTACAGAACAAATTACAATACTAATTGATGACCCAAAGAGCAGTGATATATGTAGAGAATGTTATAAAAATAATGTCTGTGTGGAGTTTGCAGAAGTATGTTGCCCAATTATATGTGATGGAGAGTCTTATGGTGTTATAGGTCTTATAGCCTTTACAAAAGAACAAGCACAGATTATAGAAAATAACAAAAGTGGACTTATAAACTTTTTATGTAAGATGGCAGACTTGATATCCAATAAACTAAAAGCTCAAATTAAAACGTACGAGTTAGAGTTAGAAAAGAAAAAATTAGAGACTTTATTAAACAATATGGATAAAGCTGTTGTGTCCATTGATGTAGATGGTAAGATTGATAAATATAATTCAAAGTTTAAAGAGCTTTTTAATCTAAAGGACAATATAACTGGGAAAGATATATTCACTGAGCTAGATTTTATAAAGAAACCTTCTATAAATAACTTTAAGAAGGACAAATCATGTAGCTTTTTTTATAGAAGATACGGATATGATTCAAAGGGGATATATAACATAAATAAAATAGTATTAAAAAATGAACTAAAAGGATATGTTATTGACTTTATAGATAAAAGAGATGCTATAAAAAACTACAATAAGATGAACAAAGATTATAAGATAAAACTGGAAAATATAATTGGAGAGAGTATAGCTATAAGAAATTCAAAAAAAGAAGCCCTAATGGCTTCTAAATCCACTTCAACAGTACTTATTACTGGTGAAAGTGGAACAGGTAAAGAACTATTTGCAAGAGCTATACACAACCATAGTAATAGGGTAGATAATCCTTTTATAGCTGTAAACTGTGCAGCAATACCGGATAATTTATTAGAGAGTGAATTATTTGGATATGAAGAAGGTGCTTTTACAGGGGCTAAAAAAGGTGGAAAACTTGGTATGTTTGAAATAGCCCATAAAGGAAGCATATTTTTGGATGAAATAGGAGATATGAGCTTACATTTACAGTCAAAGTTGTTGAGGGTATTACAAGAAAAAGAGCTCAATAAGATTGGAAGTAAATCAAATGTTCTGATAGATGTAAGAATTATTGCTGCGACAAATAAAGATTTAGAAAAAATGGTTCAAAATGAAACTTTTAGAGAAGATTTATATTATAGATTAAATGTTATACCAATAAAGCTCCCAAGTTTAAGAGAAAGAAAAGATGATATACCACTTATAATAAAGCATATGATTAAGGAATACTCAAAAAAACTAGATAAAAATGTTATTGATATAGACACTAGGGTTGTTGATGCTATGATTGAATATAAGTGGCCAGGCAATATAAGAGAATTGCAGAATATTATTGAATACAGTGTAAATATGTCTTCATCTCCAATAATTACAATGAATGTAATTCCTCAAAAGATTAAAAATACATCTATAGAAGAATTAGAAGTTAGAAGTGATAAGATAATTCCACTAGATGAACTTGAGAAAATTGAGATAATAAAAGCTTTAAATAAATACAAAGATTATAAAAGAGATAAAGAATTAACAGCTAAGGCACTTGGAATATCAAGAGCTACATTATATAGAAAAATTGAAAAATACAATATAATTTCTTAGTGATATAAAGTGATATAAGAATATAATAAAAAGTGATATAAAATTTAAATATAAACAAAAAGTAGTAGTATATAAAAGGTAGTAGTATATAAAAAGTAGTGGTTGTTTAAGCCTTCAGAATCTAAAAAATAGTAATTATTAAAATAGTAATCGTCTCAAAATGATATAGAATCTCATTTTGAGATTTTTTTTTGTCTTTTTGCGAAATTGTCATCCATTTACCAAGTGAAAAAAATATAAAACCTTCATATAAATAAAAAAAATATATAATTAAAGCTAGTTATTTCAATGTATACACAATATTGAAATGAAAAAATGGACTAAAATAAAAAATATGGCATGTATTTTGCTATAAATATAGATAAGAAATTATTTAAGTACTAAAATTAAACTTAATTGGGAGGTTTATATATAATGAGAGATATAAGAAAAGAATTAGTGGAAATGTTAAAAGCAGAGGTTAAACCAGCAGTAGGATGTACTGAACCAGTAGCTTTAGCTCTAGCATGTGCAAAGGCAAAAGAATTACTAGGAGAAGAAATAGTAGAAAATCATATGTTAGTTAGCCCTAGTATCTATAAAAATGGTATGTGTGTAGGTATACCAGGAACTGAAAGATTAGGATTAAAAATAGCAGCAGCTCTAGGGATAATAGGAGGACATTCTGAAAACGGATTAAGTGTATTAGAAACTTTAACAAAGGAAGAAGTTAAAATAGCAGAAGATTATATGGATAATACTCCTTTATCAATAACACCTGCTGATACGAAAGAGAAAGTTTTTATAGAAGTTGCATTAAAAGGAGCAAATCATAATGCTAAAGTTAGAATAAGAACTAAACATGATAACTTTACATTCTTAGAAAAAGATGGAGAAGTATTATTGGATAATGAACCAAAAGTATCAGTTTCAAATGCTTCAGCAGAAAAAGTTGAGAGCTTGATGGATACTGTAACTATACAAGAATTAATAAAGAATGTAGAAGGTATTGATTTTAAAGATATAGAGTTTTTACTAGATGGAGTAAAAATGAATGAAGAAATGGCTGAATATGGATTGAAACAAAAGACTGGAATTGGTGTTGGATACGGAATTAAAAAGTCTATGGAAGAAGGTCTTTTAGGTAATGATGTTATAAACTATGCAATGATGTTAACTGCTGGAGCTTCAGATGCAAGAATGGCAGGAGTAAAAATGCCTGTTATGAGTTCAAATGGTAGTGGAAATCATGGATTAACAGCAATTCTTCCAATAGTTGCTTACAATAAAAAATTCCCACAATCTGATGAAAGACTAGCAAAAGCTTTGGCTATATCTCATTTAGTAACTGGTTATATTAAGAATTATACAGGTAGATTATCTGCTGTATGTGGATGTGGAGTTGCAGCATCTACTGGAGCAACTGCTGGTATATCTTGGCTTATGGATGGAAGCGAAAAACAAATAGAAGGTGCAATAGAAAATATGATAGCTGACTTAAGTGGAATGATATGTGATGGAGCAAAAGCTGGCTGTGCATTAAAATTATCATCTGCTGCATCTGCTGCAATACAAAGTGCTATAATAGCTAAGCAAGACTGTTTTGTACCACCATTAAATGGTATAGTTGGTTCAAGTGTTGAGCAAAGTATACAAAACTTAGGAAGAGTAAGTGATAAAGGGATGTCTATAACAGATGAGATAATATTAAATGTAATGAATGATATGAATAAAGTTGATTAATATATTACAATATTTCTTATATTGCAATATATAGTGAAGGTGATATAAATAAATTTAATTAGTACCCTCTAATAAATTATGATTATATATAAATGGGAAAAACTTGCTAGTGCAAGTTTTTTCTTTTTTGTCTAAAATATATAGTATATGATTTAGTAGGGATATATGATTTACTTAAAATAGATAATATCTTGTTAATAATTGTTGAATATGCTTAAAAACTCAATAATATTGGCTAATATTGAATAAGAGTATTGAAAAAGTGAGCAATCTCTTATAAAATTAAGAAGGATTATTACAATTGGAGGTCTTTTTATGGATATAGAAACAAAAAAATGGGAAGTATTGTATTCAGAAGAAAAAATTAATGATAAATTAAAAGAATTAGGAGCGATTATAGAGAAGGACTACAAAGATAAAAATCTTATGATTGTGTCTCTATTAAAAGGAAGTTTTATATTCTGTGCAGATTTAGTTAGAAATATAAATTTACCTCTTAGAGTTAACTTTATGACTACTTCTAGTTATGGAAACAGTGAAGAGAGTACTGGAACGGTTAAAGTTGTTTCAGATGTAAGTACTGATATAAAAGGATATGATGTATTGGTTGTAGATGATATTACTGACTCTGCATTGACTATGGATTTTGTTTTAAAGCATCTAAAAGCTAAGAATCCTGCTAGTTTAAAATGTTGTGTACTTTTAGACAAGCCAAGCAGAAGAAAGGTTGATTTAGTACCAGATTATTGTGGGTTTGAGATAGAAGACAAATTCGTAGTAGGATATGGATTTGACTTTGAAGATTACTATAGAAATGTTCCTTATATATTTAATGTAACTGATGAAGATAGATAAGCAATTTTTTAATTTTATAGATACCTCAATATAATTTTGATAAATTATATTGAGGTATCTTTTTATTTTGGGGTTTGATTTGGAGTTATCTTGTATTCGTATCAAGCTATAAGTTCAACATAGTAAAATTGTTTTGATAGTTTTATCCAAGCTTTGATTCTGTGTTTAGAAATATAAAAAAAATTTTAAAAATTTGATAGGAAATACGATTTTTAATTGTATTAGTAGTTGTAGAAGCTTTTACAAAGGAGGAATTAACTTGGAGGATAAATTGATAATTAAAAACATAATAAAGAAAAAAGAAAAGGGTGTGGAAATGCTTATAGATGAGTATGGGAATTTTATAGCATCTATAGTTAGAAGGACTCTTATGGATGCTAGAATTTATGAGGAAGAATGTGTTGATGATGTGCTTTTGTCAATCTGGAATAACATAGAAAAATTTGATAATGAAAAAAACTCTTTTAAAAACTGGATAGGTTCTATTTCTAAATACAGAGCAATTAATTATAGGAAAAAGTATATAAATAGTAATACTTATTTAAATATAGAACATGAAGAAATACCATATATAGATAAAGAGTTGGATATGAGAGAAATTGAAGAGGAAATAAATGACCTTATAAGCACATTAAATGATAAAGATGCAGAAATTTTTAGAAGGTATTATTTAGAAGATATATCACTAAAGGATATAGCTATACAAAATGAAACCACTGTTGAAAACTTACATAATAGATTATCAAGAGGAAGAAAGAAGTTGAGACTGCATTTAAATAAAAAGAAAGCTTAGAGATAATAGATAAGATAATTAAGGATTTAAATATAGAAAATATAGAATAAAAGGAGAGTTTTTATGAAAGATAAATTTGATTTATTTAATGAAACAAATATAGATATAGAAAAATACGATGATATTGTATTAAGTAATGAAGAAAAGGATGAAATGAAGAAGAGAATGAAATCTAAGATTCAATATAGTAAAAAGAATAATTTTAAGAGATATGCTTTAGTAGGAGGATTATCAGTAGTTATTTTAGGTTCAACTGCATTTACTAATGAAACTACCTTGGCATATATGCAACATCTTGGAAAGCAGATAGAATATTTCTTTAATAAGGATACTGAAGAACTTAAACCTTATAAAAATATTGTAGATGATGTTGCTACAGATAAAGGAATAGATATAAAGTTAAATGAGATTATGCTTGGTGATGGAGAATTATTTTTAAATATAAGTGTTGATGATAGCAAACTTGATAAAGATGCTTTGGGATTAAAGAAACAAGGAGGATTCTTAGGAATTGATGATATCAAAATAAAGGTTGGAGATATGAGCTTTGTTTCAATAACAGGGCCTTCTACATCAGAAAAAAATAAAGATGGTACTACTAATATGGTTATGACTTGTAAGCTTGATAATCTAGATAAAGATGGAGATGGAAAAGGGGATGTCGAAAATTTTGATTTACTAAAAAATGTGGATTTAAATAAAGACTATGATATAAATATAAGTATAAATAAAGTTGAATATGAGTTAAATAAGGATATAAAAACATCAAAAGAGATAGAGGTAGGAAATATGGGAGGAGTAGAGGGTGAACACCTAAATGGATATCTTAGTGGACAATGGGAATTTAATACAAGTATAAATGGTTCAAATATAGTTAAAGATACAAAAATTTATAATGTAGATAAAAATGTAAAATTAAAAAATAAAAATATTGATGTTGATTTAGTATTAAAAGAAGTAAGGGTTTCTCCTACCAAAATCAGAGTGATTTACGGATTTAAAACTAACAAATATAATTTCAATAAAGGTGATGATACACCAAAGATACTTGAGTTTGCACTTAAAGATGGAAGAGGAAAAGATTTAGAATTACTTAGTGGTGCAGGAGGTTATGACTTAAGTTACTCTAAAGGTAATTATATTGAATCTTCTTTAGAATATGAAATTAAGAAAGATGTTAAAAAACTAAAAATAACTCCAATAATAGAAGATTGGAGTAAAGAAATTAATAATATAACAGAATTTAAAAAACAAGGTATAGATGTTGATATAAGTAAATAGATGTATTATCACATAATAAATTGTCTATTCATATAATTATATAGAGCAATATTAGATACTTGTCTAATATTGCTCTAATTTTAAAATAGGGAGAATTTATTATATGGATGATTACAAAGATAATTCAGGTCCAAGTTTATATCAAGATGTAGGACCAACGGGACCAATAGGTCCGACAGGTCCTAAAGGAGCAACAGGGGCAACAGGAGCCAATGGAATAACAGGTCCAACAGGAAACACAGGAGCAACAGGAGCAAACGGAATAACAGGTCCAACAGGAAACACAGGAGCAACAGGAGCAAATGGAGCAACTGGAGAAACAGGGCCTAGAGGGGCAACAGGGGCAACAGGAGCCAATGGAATAACAGGTCCAACAGGAAATACAGGAGCAACAGGAGCCAATGGAATAACAGGTCCAACAGGGAACAAAGGAGCAACAGGAGCAAATGGAGTAACAGGAGCAACTGGTCCAGCAGGAGCAACCGGAGCGACAGGGACAACAGGAATAACAGGAGCAACAGGAGCAACAGGGGCAAATGGAATAACGGGTCCAACAGGGGTAACAGGAGCAACAGGAGCAATAGGGGCAAATGGAATAACAGGCCCAACAGGAAACACAGGAGCAACAGGAGCAAATGGAGTAACAGGAGCAACAGGAGCAGATGGAGCAACAGGAGTAACAGGCCCAACAGGAAATACAGGAGCAACAGGAGCAGATGGAGTAACAGGAGCAACAGGGGCAATAGGGGCAACAGGTCCAACAGGAGCAGATGGAGCAGTAGGTCCAACAGGAGCAGTAGGAGCAACAGGTCCAGATGGAGAGGTAGGTCCAACAGGAGCAGATGGAGTAACAGGCCCAACAGGAGCAGATGGAGCAGTAGGTCCAACAGGAGCAACAGGGGCAACAGGAGCAGATGGAGCAGTAGGTCCAACAGGAAATACAGGAGCAACAGGAGCAGATGGAGCAGTAGGTCCAACAGGAGCAGTAGGAGCAACAGGTCCAACAGGAGCAGATGGAGAGGTAGGTCCAACAGGAAATACAGGAGCAACAGGAGCAGATGGAGCAGTAGGCCCAACAGGAGCGACAGGAGCGACAGGACAGACAGGAGCAACAGGAGCAGTGGGAGCAACAGGCCCAACCGGAGCAGATGGAGTAGCTGGAGCAACAGGGGCAACAGGGGCAACTGGAGTAGGTGGAGCAGTAGGTCCAACAGGGGCAGTAGGAGCTACAGGTCCAACAGGAGCAGTAGGTTCAATAGGTCCAACAGGAGCAACTGGAGCCAATGGAGCAACAGGTCCAACAGGGAATACAGGAGCAACTGGAGCCAATGGAGCAACAGGTCCAACAGGAAATACAGGAGCAACTGGAGTATTGGCATCGAACAATGCACAATTTATAGTTTCATCTCCAAGTTTAACAAATAACTCACTAGTGACGTTTAACTCATCATTTATAAATGGAACAAATATAACTTTACCAACAAGTAACACTATAAACCTTGCAGTTGGAGGTATATATAATGTATCCTTTGGTATACGTGCTACACTTTCACTTGCAGGATTTATGGCAATTACTACTAATTTTAATGGCGCAGCTCAAAATAATTTTATTGCAAAAGCAGTAAATACTCTTACTTCATCAGATGTAAGTGTAGGATTGGATTTTTTAGTTGATGCTAGAGCAGCAGCTGTTACTTTAAGTTTTACATTTAATTCAGGCACAACAGGAACTTCACCATTTGGATTTGTTTCAGTCTATAGAATACAATAATTAGTTTTATAGGTGAAGAAAAAAGATAAATAAAATCTCAATCTATTAGATATTCAAATTGATAAATCTGAATATCTAAGTAGATTGAGATTCATTATGTATAAAAACTATCCTAATATATCTGACATTTTATAAAGCCCAGACTTTCTACCAACTAAAAATTTAGCTGCAACAATAGAACCATCTGCAAAGACTTCATCAGATTGAGAATGGTGACTTAATGTAAGAACTTCATTATCTCCTGCAAATATAACATCATGGTCACTGATTATATTTCCACCTCTTATAGAATGGATTCCAATTTCATTTGCTTTTCTTTTGCAATCTCTACCATATCTTCCATATTTATTTTCACTTTCAGGTAAGACCTCTTTAATTGCATTGGCTATCATAGTAGCAGTACCACTAGGAGCATCTTCTTTTCTATTATGATGCTTTTCTATGATTTCTATATCAAAACCTTCTAACATTTTTGATGCATCTTTAACTAATTTTATTAAAATATTTACACCTAGAGATGTATTTGAGGATAATAATATAGGAATATTTTTTGATGCTTTTTCTATTTTATTTAATTCATCCTCATCATATCCAGTAGTAGCTAATACTATAGGTGTATTGTTTTTTAGTGCATATGACAAGATTGGGTCTAAAGTTTCATGATGTGAGAAATCTATTATAACATCAGCTTTTTCAGTTACATCAGTCATTGTTTTATAAAGCTTCGTATCTCCATGATAAGCATTTTCATCAGCAGACCTAGCTACACCACAAACTAACTCTAATTCACTATCTTTTTTTACACATTCTGCTAACACTCTTCCCATTGTTCCATTATAACCACTAATTATAACTTTTAACATAAAATCCTCCTATGAAATTAATAAAAATTTGTTATATTTCTATAGGTTTATTTTATCACTAATATAATTTATATAAAATAATATTAGTGATAATAAACTTATAATTTACTGGATATTAAAAAAATTGTATTTAGATTTAATATGTATTAAATATAAGTTCATATATCATAAAATTTACTTAAAAATCAATACTAATATATTAAAATTACTAAAGATGTGTCTTTAAAAATATATAAATCTAGAGTATTAATTTTAAACTCAACAATTTGAGCATTAAAAGTGATATTATTAAATTAGAAGTATCTTAACTTAATATAATAAGATGGGAGAGATGGCTATGTTAAAGGAAGAAAAAACTTATCAAGAAAAGGATGCTAAAGCATTTAATGGAGTAGTAGCTTTGATAATGATTATCTTATTTTTAGTAGTTTCAATAGGTGTTATGGTTTTTGGAATAATAAAACTTGACAATGGATTCACTGGAATAGGTTCATTTATGTTAGTTTTAAGTATTTTATTTATTGTGATAGATTTTATACTGTGTTTTGGACTAAAAATGATTAATCCAAAAGAGGCTATTGTTCTAGTTTTATTTGGGAACTACTATGGAACTATAAAAAAAGAAGGATACTATTGGGTAAATCCATTTTGTTCAGCAGTAAATCCAACATCATCAGGAATTAATGTATCAAAATCTTCATCTACTGAAAAAGTAGATATATCCTCTAATCCAAGAGGAAAGAAAGTATCTTTAAAAACAATGACTCTTAATAATGAAAAACAAAAAGTTAATGATTTATTAGGAAATCCTATTATAATAGGTGTTGTTGTAATTTGGAAAGTTATAGATGCAACTAAAGCTGTATTTAATGTTGATAATTATAATACTTTTTTATCAATTCAATGTGATTCAACTATTCGTAATGTTTCAAGACTTTACCCATATGATGTGTCTGAAGATGGTGATGAAAAATCTCTTCGTGGTAGTAGTCAAGAAATAGCAGATAAATTACAAAAAGAGTTACAATCTAGAGTAGATATTGCAGGAATTGAAGTATGTGAAGTAAGAATTACTCACCTTTCTTATGCACCAGAGATTGCAGCAGCTATGTTACAACGTCAACAAGCAGAAGCTATAATAGCAGCACGTAAAAAGATTGTTGAAGGGGCTGTAAGTATGGTAGAGATGGCATTAACTAATTTAAGTGAGAATAATGTTGTGACTTTAGATGAGGAACATAAAGCTGCTATGGTAAGCAATTTATTGGTTGTTCTTTGTGGTAATAAAGATGCACAACCAGTAGTAAACAGTGGTTCAATTTATTAGTATAGAAGTAAATACCAATTAAGAGCATTTAACTATTGTGTAAGTAAATCAAGAGTGTTTAACTTGTATATATGTAAATCAGTAAATTAAGGATATTATAATTAGTTTGTAAGGAAACCAATAAATTAAGGATATTTAAATTGCATGCAAGTAAACTAGTAAATTAAGGGTATTTAACAAAGATAAATTAAAAGGCTATAAAAAGAGGAGGGTGTCTCAAAATGAACTTTTTAGTTCATGAGGCACTCTTTTTTGTATGAAATCAAATATATTTTCATCATTTCAACAATGAAAAAGAGGCTTATCTCTCTATTTTGAGACAGCCCCTTTTAATTAATAATGTTATTTCTAATTAGTCTAAATTTCTAAGGTCTTCCATAAGTTTAGTCTTGTCAGCCGTTTTTTCGTCTTTCATTTTTATAACTTTAGCAGGAGAACCAGCAACAACAGCACCAGCTTCTACGTCAGTAGTTACAACAGCACCAGCTGCAACAACAGCACCTTTACCGATTCTAACACCTTCAAGAACAACTGCATTAGCTCCTATTAAAACATCATCTTCAACTATAACAGGAGTAGCAGAAGGTGGCTCTAAAACACCAGCAACAACAGCACCAGCACCTAAATGAACATTTTTACCAAGAGTACCTCTAGCACCAATAACAGCATTCATATCTACCATAGAACCTTCACCAACAACAGCTCCTATATTTATAACAGCTCCCATCATTACAACAGCATTTTTTTCTATAGTAACCATGTCTCTTATTATTGCACCTGGTTCGATTCTTGCATGTTCACTTAAAGTATTTTTTAGAGGGATAGCAGAATTTCTTCTATCATATTCTACATGAGTATCTATTATATCATTACCATGTTTATCTAATACTTCCATTATATCTTCATAGTCACCTACAAATACATAAGAACCATTGTTTCCAAATACTTTAAATTTATCAGTTGATTGGAAATGTAAAGAGTTAGTATTTACATATACTTTAACAGGTGTTTTCTTTTTAACTTCTTTTATATATCTTGCTATTTCATAAGCATCGTTTAAATTTACCATTTGTTAATTCTCCTTGTATCTCATTATATTTCTTTTATTATATACTCATATATACTAATTTATCAACTTTAGTATATACTTACTATTATTTATTTTTTAATAGCATTATTATTTTAGCATAATATTGAGTAAATTTATTTATTATATCATATATCTTTTACTTGTGTATATTTTTTATTTGTGATATAGATTTTTACTATCCTAACATACTATCCATGTTATAAAATCCTGGTTTTTGTTTAACTAAGTATTTAGCAGCAGCTATAGAACCACTTGCAAAAATACCACGAGATTGAGCTTGATGACTTATTGTAAGGACTTCGTTATCTCCAGCAAATAGAGCATCATGTTCACCAACAATATTTCCACCTCTTATAGCATGGATACCAACCTCATTTGGTTGTCTTTTTGCACTACGCCCATATCTACCATAATTATTTTCAACGTTTGGTAAAACCTCTTTTATAGCGTTAGCAATCATAACAGCTGTGCCACTTGGGGCATCTACTTTTCTGTTGTGATGTTTTTCTATTATTTCTATATCGAATCCTTCTAATAATTTAGCTGCATCTTTAACCAATTTCACTAATACATTTACACCAAGAGACATATTATATGATTGGAATACAGGAATAACTTTAGCCGCTTCATGTATTCTATTAATTTCTTCATCATTATATCCAGTAGTAGCAATTACTAAAGGAGTTTTAGTTTTTAAAACATAAGATAAAATATTATCTAGATTAGAGTGATGAGAAAAATCTATAACTACATCAGCTTCTTCAACTATAGTATTCATATCTTCATAAATTTTAAGATTGCCTTCACAGCTATCCATACCTCTAGCTGCAACACAAACTAATTCTAGTTCACTATCATCTCTTATAGTATCGGCTAAAATCTTGCCCATTTTTCCATCATAACCAGTTGCTATAACTTTTAACATAATTTCCTCCTATGATTAAGGGCTAACTTTTGACCAAACTTAGTTTTTTATCATGCATTAATTTGTACTATGCATTAACTTTTAGTCCAAAGTTAACTAATTCTTTCTTTAATACCTCTAAGTTTACTGGGTCCATTTCTGCTAGAGGAAGTCTTAAATCTCCAACATTGAATCCTAATAAATTCATTGCAGTCTTAACTGGTATAGGATTTACCTCTATAAATAAAGCTGCGATTAGAGCATCCATACCAAGTTGTAATTTTCTAGAACCTTCTATATCGCCTTCAAAGAATTTAGCCACTAAATCGTGTGTTTCTTGAGGGCAAACATTAGCAAGTACTGATATAACTCCTTGACCTCCTAAAGACAATAAAGGAAGTATAGTATCATCATTACCAGAGTAGATAGCAAAGTCATCTGGAACTAAGCTAGCTATCTCTGCAACTTGTCCTAAGTCCCCACTAGCTTCTTTCACAGCAACTATATTATCTATCTTAGCAAGTTCAACTATAAGACTAGGGCTTATATTAACACAAGTTCTTCCAGGTACATTGTAAAGTATAATTGGAAGTTTAACACTATTAGCGATTGTTTCAAAATGACGTTTAAGTCCAGCTTTATTGGCTTTATTGTAATAAGGAGTTATTATTAATAGAGCATCTACTCCTAGTTTTTCAGCTTCTTGACTTAAATTAACTGAGTGCATAGTATCATTAGAACCACTTCCTGCTATAACAGGAACTCTTTTATTAACTTTTTCAACAACATACTTAATAGTAGCAAGTTGTTCTTCATCAGTCATAGTATTAGCTTCACCAGTAGTACCACAAGCCACTATAGCATCAGTACCGTTAGCGATTTGGTACTCAACTAATTCACCTAATTTGTCGAAATCAACTTTGCTATCCTTTGTAAATGGAGTAACTAGAGCAACAGCAGAACCTTTAAATATCATAAAAAATCAATCCCCTCTTTTTTAGTTTTGTGTTTTATATTACAGTTACTTCTAATGCTTATTTTTACTTATTATTAATATTTTACAAAATCATATATTTATACAAATTTGTATACTATACTAAATCATATGATATAGCCATTTCAGCTATTTGGATTGCATTAGTTGCAGCACCTTTTCTTATATTGTCAGCAACAACCCAAAGGTTTACACCATTATCAACACTAAAGTCTCTTCTAATTCTTCCAACAAACACTTCATCTCTATCATCAAATTCTACAGCAGTTGGATATTCATTTTTAGCAGGATTATCAACTACTACAACTCCTGGAGCTTCTTCAAGTGTTTTTACTAAATCTTCTAATTCAAATGGATTATTAAACTCAATGTTTATAGATTCGCTATGACCATTTTTTACTGGAACTCTTACAGTAGTTGCAGTTATTTTTAAGTCGTAGTTATCAAGTATTTTCATAGTTTCGTTTACCATTTTCATTTCTTCCTTAGTATATCCATTTTCAGTAAATGAATCTATATGAGGAAGACAGTTATAAGAAATTTGATGTGGATAGAATCCAGTAGGATTACCAGTCATTCCTTTTTCTAAATCTTCAACCCCTTTAACACCAGAACCAGATACAGCTTGGTAAGTAGAGTAAACAACTCTCTTAATTTTGTATTTGTCATCTAGAGGTTTAAGAGGAACCATAGCTTGTATAGTAGAGCAGTTTGGATTAGCTATTATACCTTTATGTTTTTTTATAGCTTCTGGATTTACCTCAGGAACAACCAAAGGAACATCTGGATTCATTCTCCATTGACTAGAGTTATCTACTACTAAGATTCCATTTGATGCAGCTATTGGAGCATATTTTTCACTAATGCTTCCTCCAGCAGAGAATAATGCTATTTGTATCCCTCTATCAGTAAATGAAGTTTCTTTTAACTCTTCTACTATATATTCTTTACCACAAAACATTACTTTAGAACCAGCAGATTTAGAAGAAGAGAATAAAAATAGATTTTCTATTGGAAAATTTCTTTCTTCTAATACTTTTAAAAATGTTCTACCTACCATTCCAGTAGCACCAACTATTGCCACATTTACTTTTTTCATATTAAATTCACCCCAATTTTTAATTATTAAAACATTATTTGATTTTAGTTATACAAGTAAGATATGTTAATATTTTTATATATCTAAATACTTTAATATTATATTAACAACTTTAATTATATACAAAAAACGTACAAAGGTATACTTTGTACGTCTAGTTTATCACTCAAAGTAAACCTTGTAGCTCACCACCTACACAAATAAGTGACAGTATTACACATCTTATGTGTAATCCCAGAAAATATTATTGCGAGAAATATTTTCTTCGGCTATAAATCCTTTTTCCAATCATTAACGCTTGCCAGCTCCTATTGGATACTCTTATTTACAGCTACCTCTACCCTAGGTTAATAGGATATTAAAATTTGATTATTCTAATAATAATACATATTTTAGAAAAAATCAACTTATTTATAGAAATATTGCTAAAATTTAAATCCAAAATTTGTCAATTCTTGTTTTAAGATATTAAGATTAGCTTCTTCCATTTCAGCTAAAGGAAGTCTTAAATCTCCAACATTAAAACCTAAAATATTCATAGCAGTTTTAACTGGAACTGGATTTACTTCTATAAATAAGGCAGCAATTAAAGCATCCATATCAAGTTGTAATTTTTTAGAGCCTTCAATGTCACCTTCAAAGAATTTAGTTACTAAATCATGAGTTTCTTTAGGACAGATGTTAGCAAGTACAGAGATAACACCACTTCCACCTAATGATAATAGAGGTAATATAGTATCATCATTACCGGAGTATATAGCGAAGTCTTTAGGCACTAATTTAGCTATTTCTGCAACTTGAGCTAAATCTCCACTAGCTTCTTTCACAGCAACTATATTATCTATTTTAGCAAGCTCAGCTACAACAGATGGCTTTATATTTACCTTAGTTCTTCCTGGTACATTATATAAAATAATTGGTAATTTAACGCTTTTTGCTATTGTTTCAAAGTGAAGTTTAAGACCTTTTTCATTAGTCTTATTATAGTAAGGAGTTATGATTAAAAGACCATCCACTCCCAATTTTTCAGCTTCTTGGCTCATATGAACAGACAACATAGTATTGTTTGAACCAGTACCTGCTATAACTGGTATTCTCTTATTGACTTTTTCAACTGTATATTTTATTACAGCAAAAATCTCAGATTCACTCATAGTAGTAGCTTCACCTGTTGTTCCACAAACAACTAATGCATCTGTGTCATTTTCAATATGGTATTCGATTAATTCACCTAACTTTTCAAAGTTGACATTGTTATCCTCCGTAAATGGAGTAACTAAAGCAACAGCAGAACCTTTAAATAACATATAATCAAATCTCCTTTTTTATTTAAATTTAATTTTTTAAGTACAATAATAATTATAGTACAAATTAATTAATTTTAATAGGCATAGTTAATATCTTAACTGTATAAAGTAAGATATTTATATTATATTAATATTAAAAAAATTTTAAATAAATGTTTTATTCTCAAAATATGCATATTAATTTAATAAAATATACCAAAATGGAAATAAAAAATAAATTTTATGCGAATTTAATAACTAATAATTAATATATTTAGGTTATAATAAATATGTGCGTAAAAATAAATAATAAGCATTAACATAGAAAATTTAGGAGGAATAATATGGATACTTTAAAGGAACTTTTTAAAATAGGAAGTGGACCTTCAAGTTCTCATACTATGGGGCCGCAAAGAGCAGCGGAAAGATTTAAAAATGAAAATCCAGATGCAGAAAGTTTTAGAGCAATATTATATGGTAGTTTAGCTGCTACAGGAAAAGGTCACTTAACAGATTATATAATTGAAAAAACTATAGCACCAAAGAAAGTTGAAATCGTTTGGGAAGAAGACATAATAAAAGATTTTCATCCAAATGGAATGAAGTTTGAAGCTTTAGATAAAGATGGAAATGTGACAGCTGAATGGACTGTATATTCTGTTGGTGGAGGAACTATAGCAGAAGAAGGTCAAAGAAACAGTAAAAGCAATAGTATATATCATCTAGACACTATGGATGAAATAGTGAAGTGGTGTAAGGAAAATAATAAAACTTTAGTTGATTTTGTATTAGAATGTGAACCATCTGATATAAAAGACTATATAAAAACTATAAAAGATGCTATGAGAAAATCTATTGATGATGGACTAAGCACAGATGAAGTAATACCAGGTAAATTATTATTAAAAAGAAGAGCAAATAATTTTTATAAAGCGTATCAAGAAGATAAAAGTTTTTCAACACTTGTATATGCATATGCACTGGCAGCTTCAGAGCAAAATGCTTCTGGTAATATAATAGTTACAGCACCAACTTGTGGTTCTGCTGGAGTAATACCAGGAATATTCTTTGCAATGCAAGATTTCTATAAATACGATGATGAAAAAATAATTGAAGCATTACTTGTGGCTGGAATAATCGGAAATATAATAAAAACTAATGCATCAATATCTGGTGCGGAAGTAGGATGTCAAGGTGAGGTTGGAGCAGCTTGTTCGATGGCAGCAGCGGCAGTAGCGTATTTAAAGGGTGGTACTATAGACCATATTGAATATGCAGCAGAAATAGCGCTTGAACATCATCTAGGGATGACTTGTGACCCTGTATATGGATATGTTCAAATTCCATGTATAGAAAGAAATGCAATGGCAGCTCAAAGAGCTTATGATGCAGCTAAGTATGCATTATTAACTGATGGCTCACATTCTGTCTCCTTGGACCAAGTCGTTGAAACAATGAAAGAAACGGGTATTGATATGATGGATAAATACAAAGAAACTGCAAAAGGTGGACTTGCTAAACACTTCTTCTCTTGCTAAAATTAAAAATTTTTTAATAATAATTCCCCTGTTTTGATTTATGAAACAGGGGAATTATTATTAATGGTGAATTATTTAATAATGCAAAATATTTTTATATTCAATTTAGCTTTTTATTTTTAAATATGAAAGTATGTTATATAATATTTTAATTATAAGAGATATAGAAATATTTTTATAATAAATTATAATTTGGAGGAGATTACATGAGAGAGGCATCGTATTTACAAGAACAACTTTATAAGCATAGGAATGCATTAAATCCTATTGCAGAAATTGGAAGAAAAGAGTATAAGACTTCAAAATATATAAGGGATTATCTTGATAAAATAGGAGTTGAATATGAAGTTTACTTAGAAACAGGAATAGTAGGTGTGATAGAAGGTAAAAGACCAAGAAAAGATATAGCTTTCAGAGCTGATATAGACGGTCTTCGTAGTGAAGAAGGTGTAAAACACTTATGTGGTCATGATGGACATGCTACTATATTGCTTGGATTAATTGAGTATTTAAATGATAATAAAGAAGATTTAAATGATAATGTTGTATTTATATTCCAACCAGCAGAAGAAGGGCCAGGTGGAGCAAAAGCATTGATAGATGCAGGTGTGCTTAGAAAATACAATGTTGATGAGATATATGGGCTTCATATATACCCAGAATTACCAGAAGGTTATGTAGGTACAAGAGAAGGATACTTCATGGCTCAAATAGGAGATATTGATATAGAAATAGTGTCTAAAAGTGGACATGGAGCTATGCCACAAAATGGAATTGATGGTATAGTCATAGCTTCAAACTTTATAAGTTCACTTCAAACTATAGTATCAAGAAATATAAGCCCAATAGACAATGCAGTGTTGACTATAGGTAGAATTGAAGGAGGGGCTAGAAGAAATATAATAGCTGAAAATATAAAGATGGAAGGGACTATTAGATGCTTTAGTCCAGAAGTGTATGAGAGAATGAAACTTAGAGTTAAAGAACTTGCTAGAGGCTTTGAATTGTCTTATAACTGTAAGGTAAATATAAATATTATGGATGATTATATAGCTGTTAAAAACGATAAAGACTTGTATAAAGAGTTTGTAGAAGCTGTTGGAAAGGATACGGCTATAGAATTAGACCCACTTATGATATCAGAAGATTTTTCTTACTATCAAAAAGAAGTTCCAGGGCTGTTCTTTATGTTGGGCTCAAGAAATGAGAAAAAAGGATTTGTAAATGGACTTCATAATATAAACTTCAACTTTGATGAAAAGATATGTGTGGATGCACTAAATGTCTATGCAAAATTATTAAAATATAAAAAAGCAATAGATTAAAATATATTAAGCTTTGTAATGAATAAGTTGTAGATAGCTTGAATAAAAAGGCCAATTTTTTTGATAAGATTGTAAATAACATATTATGATAAGGCTATAAATAACATATATTAAAATTATAAATAACACATACTTAGAAAGAATAATTTTAAAAAGTCATAAATTTAAAATACTTAAATTTGAAAACATATGAATTGATAAATACCCCTTACTTATTTGTATAAATTTCTTTTAATTGACAAAAATACAAATAAGAAGGGGTGATTTTTTTGAAAGAAAATATGAAAAGAGAAAAGAAGATAACTAATGGCAAGAATACTAAAATATTGACAAATGATGATATAATGAAATATGAGATAGCCTCAGAACTAGGTCTTATGGACAAAGTTGGAGAACGTGGATGGGCAGGGCTTACAGCTAAAGAAGCTGGAAGAATCGGAGGCATGCTTACATCACGTAAAAAGAGGCTAAGAAAGATTGTGGAGGGGCAGAATAAAAAGGATGAGTCAATATAGTGATTTTGCGTTTGTATATGATGAACTTATGAATGAAGTTGATTATGATGGATGGGTTAAATATATAGAAGATATAATAGATAATGAAGGTGTAAAAGTAAAAAATATATTGGAATTAGCATGTGGTACAGGTAATCTCACAATTCCATTAACTAAAAAGAGCTATGATATAGCTGGGATTGATATATCTGATGAAATGCTTAGTGTAGCAAGAGAAAAGGCAGAAAAAGAAGGCGTAGAGTTAGTTTTACTTCAACAAGATATATCAGAGCTTGACTTTGATATATCCGATTTGGATTGTGTGCTTTGTGCCTGTGATGGATTTAATTATATAACTTATGATGATGATTTAGAAAATGTATTTTCAAAAACGTATGAATTATTAAAGAAAGATGGAATCTTTATATTTGATATAAGTTCATTTTATAAATTAGCCAATATATTAGGAAATAATATGTATGGAGAAAATAGAGAAGATATAGCTTATATGTGGCAAAATTACTTTGATGATGAAGAAAATTTGATTGAAATGGAACTGACATTTTTTATTAAAGATGAAGATGGAAAGTTTGAAAGATTTGAAGAAGTACATCAACAAAGGGCATATACTGAGGATGAAATAGTTGATATGCTTAAAGAATCTGGATTTAGTGATATAAAATCTTATGGAGATTTTACATTTGAAAAACCTAATGAAGAAAGTCAAAGGATATTCTTTGTATGTAAAAAATAAAGATTTTCTTGTTATGTACAAAAAGAAGTGCTATTAATATAAAATATTATTGATAGAGATATAAAATATTATTGGTAAAAATAAAAGAGGCAAAGTTTTCTGTATTAAAAATTAAAGTAATTTAAAGTAGTAATATAGAAAAAAGTAATAATATAGAAAAATAGTATGATTAACAAAGTGTGGAGGAATACAAATGAAAGATTATGTACTAAGAGCGACATCAGGAAATGGTCAAGTTAGAGCATTTGTTGCAACTACTAGAAATACAGTAGAAGAAGCTAGAAGATTACATGAAACTACAAAAGTAGCAACAGCAGCACTTGGCAGGACATTAACAGCAACATCTATAATGGGATTGATGATGAAAAATGACAGTGATAAATTGACTGTAATAATAAAAGGTGGTGGACCAATTGGAACTATCATCGCAACAGCAAATTCTAAGGGAATAGTAAAAGGCTATGTAGGAAATCCTCATGTAGAAGTTGAAGATTATCCAAATGGAAAGTTGAATGTTGCAGCAGCTGTGGGGACAGAAGGTGTTGTAAAAGTTATTAAAGACTTAGGTCTTAGAGAGCCATACAATGGAACTTATCCATTAGTAAGTGGAGAAATTGCAGAAGACTTTACTTACTACTTTGCAGTGTCAGAACAAACTCCATCAGTGGTAGCTTTAGGTGTTCTTACAAAAGAGGATGAAGTTGAGTTTGCTGGAGGATTTATAGTTCAATTAATGCCAGATGCAGAAGAAGAAACTATCGCAAAATTAGAAGAAAATGTAGCTAAATTACCTTCAATAACTAATATGTTAAAGGAAGGAAACTTACCAGAAGATATATTAAATAGAGTTTTAGATGGTTTGGAGCCTAAAGTACTTGATACTTGTGAAGTTGGATTTGAGTGTGAATGTTCAAAGGAAAGAGTAAAAACTGCGTTAGTGGCAATAGGGAAAAAATCTTTGGCTCAAATAATAGAAGAAGATAAACAGGCAGAAGTTGGATGTCAGTTCTGTAATGAGAAATATATGTATAGTGAAGAAGAATTGATTGAAATTTTAAAGGAAATGTAGACTATGAAAATAGTCGTATTTATATAGCAATTAAAGTATAATTTATCAAAAATAGATATATTTATATTAAAAATAAGCTTAATAAATTTTAAGAATTAAGAAGCTTTCTGGCTGTAATGTTTGCAACATTGCAGTTAGAAAGCTTTTTTATTTTATTATAGTTCGTATCAAAGATTGTATGAAACAATAAAATATTGTAAAATAATTTGTATATTTCAACCTATTTGCCACAAAGGTTTATAAGATATTTGAATTGATAAGAAGGAGAAAATTTTAAATATGGAAAATAAAACGAAGCACATAGGAATAAGTATATTAATATTATTAATGATATTTTTAATTGCAAAGAATTTTAATGGAAAACTTGAAATGCCTATTCCTGAAAGTAATAGTAGAAAATTTAAATCGGCAGCAGTATTTTATCCTCAACACCAAGATGATGAGGTCCTATGGGGAGGAAGTGCCATTATTGATGCTATAAAACAGTGTGGCGTTGATAATGTATATGTGGTACTAGTATCAGATGGTTCTGGGGTTAACGTTTTTAGGGCTAATACAAAGTTTAGAAATCTGACCAGAAAGCAAAAAGAAGAGCTTAGGAACAATGAATTTAAGTCAGCATTAAAAGAGCTTGGAGTAAAACCACAAAATATAATTATACTTGCTGATATAGACAAAAAAGAGGGGACACATTATAAGTTAATGGAAAAGACAATATTAGATTTTGAAAATAAATTTAAGGGTGATGTAACTCATATAGCTCATCATTATAAGTACGATGACCATATAATGCATAGAAAAAATGGGGAAGTTTTAAAGAAGCTTAAACGTGAACGTAAGATAAAAGATGACTTGTATTTTATAAAACCAAAATATGTAAAGTACATACCAAGAAATGAAAGAGCCATCTATAAAGCAACTAATTTTAATGACTATAGTAAGGTCAAAAGTGCGTGTTATGAATATAAGGTTGTAAATTCAAAACGAAAAATGTATGGTATAGGGTATATCTCAGCACATAGCTATTTTGAACATCTTTTGGATGACCCTGAACTTACATCTGTGTTAAGTGAAGATTAATTTTTAGTGATTATGAACTTTGTTTAGTTTTTTGTATTAATTCATATTAAATATAAGAATTGCTTGTAAAATAATTAAATATTAGAGTAATTAAATATTAAAACAATTAAACATAAAGTAATCAAACATAAAATAACTAAACATTAAAGCAATTTAATATTAAAGTAATTTAATATTAAATTAATTGAACATAAAGCTATCTTAAAAATATTATTTACTAATGATAAAAAAGTATTTGAGAATAATAAAAATATATTATTATTAAACAAGGTTTAGTATCTCAGTTGTGATTTTAAAAATCATTTTGAGGTACTTTTTTTATCCTCTTAATAAATTTATATGGACTTTTTATATGAAATTTTAAACCCTACAGTATACAAACATGGGATAAGTTACGTGCTATAATTTGCTATAAAAACAATTTAGGAGGATACAGTATGAGTAATGAATTTATAGTTTTAAAAGGATGTAAGGAAAATAATCTAGATAATATTTCATTAAAAATACCAAAAAGAAAAATAACCATATTCACAGGTGTATCTGGTTCTGGAAAATCATCTATTGTTTTTGAAACAATTGCAAAAGAATCACAACGTCAATTAAACGAGAGATTTAGTACTTTTGTAAGAAGTTTTTTACCTAAATATGGAGAAGTTAAAGCTGATTGTATAGAAAATTTATCAACACCAATTATTATAGACCAAAGTAGACTTGGAGGTAATTCAAGGTCAACTTTAGGTACTATCAGGTTATTAAAGATATAAATGAGCCAGAAGCACAACCTCTAATTAAAGGGATACTAGAAAAACTAAATAACATCATAGATATAGGTCTAGGGTATTTAACTTTAGATAGGGAGACATCATCACTATCAGGTGGAGAATCTCAGCGTATAAAGATGGTAAAATATTTAAATAGTAACCTTGTAGATTTGATGTATATTTTTGATGAACCAAGTATAGGTCTTCATCCAAGAGATGTTTATAAATTAAATAATCTTCTAAGAAAATTACGTGATAAAGGAAATACAATTATAGTTGTTGAGCATGACCCAGACGTGATTAAAATTGCAGACCACATTGTAGATGTAGGTCCAAAAGCTGGGAGGTATGGTGGTAAAGTTGTATATGAAGGAAGTTATGAAAAGTTGCTTTCAAGTGGGACATTAACAGGAAATGCCTTAAATAAAGCTCTTTCTATTAAGGAAAATGTAAGAGAACATAGAGGATATTTAGAGGTTAAAAATTGTAATCAAAACAATTTAAAAAATATATCTATAAAGATACCTAAAGGTGTATTAACTTTAGTGACAGGAGTAGCAGGAGCTGGTAAGAGTACATTAATTAAACATGAATTTTTAAAGCAAAATACAAATGCTGTATTAATAGACCAAAGCTCTGTATCAGCTAATTCTAGGTCAAGCTTAGCAACATATAGTGGAATTATGAACGATATAAGAAACATTTTTGCAAAAGCAAATGGTGTTAAAGCGTCTTTGTTTAGTTCAAACTCAGAAGGAGCTTGTGATAATTGTAAAGGGTCTGGAATAGTACAAACAAATCTTGCATTTATGGAAAGTATAAAAAGTACTTGCAATATTTGTGAAGGGAAAAAATTTAAAAAAGAAGTTTTAGAATATAGATTTCAAGGGCAAAATATAATAGAACTTCTTGAAATGTCGGTTTCAGATGCGATTGAATTTTTTAGTTTAAAACAGATTAAAAAGAAATTACAGTGCATTGAAAAAATGGGAATCGGATACCTTACTTTAGGGCAAACTCTAGATACATTATCTGGAGGAGAGTGTCAAAGATTAAAACTTGCTAATGAATTAAATAAGGAAAGTTCAGTGTATATATTAGATGAGCCGACAACTGGGCTTCATATGGCTGACATTGAAAATTTTATAAATATAATTGAAGAGATTGTAGATAATGGAAATACAGTTATCATAATTGAACATAATATAGATGTAATTAAAAGAGCGGATTGGATTATCGATATGGGTCTTGAAGGAGGGACAAAAGGTGGCAAAGTAATCTTTGAAGGAACCCCAAAAGAATTGTCTAACGATAAAATATCACTAACAGCAAAATATATAGTATAATAAATAAAATACAATAAATATAGATGATATATGAGTAAATATAATGGGTATATAATATGATAGTTAAGTTTAACAATAATAAATAATATGATAAATATTCAAATTTAATTAAATATAGTGTCAGAAATCCGTTTAAATAGTAAGTTTTTAACGGTTCTGACATTTTTTATTATTTTTATGAAGATTGACAAAGTAGGATTTTCTATTAGTTACTTTTTAGTGCCTACTTGAAAGTTTGATATTATGACCTTAATATGTAATTTATGGAATAATTTATTTAGTGTGGTACGATGAGAGCTATCACTAAACTATAATTTTATAATTTGAATCTTATTAAGTAAAACTCATAAAAAGGAGTGGAAGTAATGCTAAACGATATGCTAACACTATTATCTGAAAGAAGTGATTTTTTTATAAAACTATCCATCGAACATTTGACAATTTCTATTATTTCTATAGTAATTGCAATTGTTTTAGGTGGTATAATTGGTATCGTTGTAAGTGAATTTCATAAGTCTTCTAAGCCAATATTGGGGACTATTAATTTTCTATACACCATACCATCTATTTCTATGTTGGGTTTTTTGATACCATTCTCTGGAATTGGAAATACTACAGCTGTTATTGCTCTTACTATATATGCATTATTACCTATGGTTAGAAATACATATACTGGAATTACTAATGTAGATAAAAATATTCTTGAAGCAGCGAAAGGTATGGGAAGTACAGACTTTCAGATACTATATAAAATAAAACTTCCGCTAGCCTTACCTGTTATTATGTCTGGTATTAGAAATATGGTTATTATGACAATTGCATTGACTGGTATTGCTTCATTTATAGGTGCTGGTGGTCTGGGTGTAGCTATATATAGAGGAATCACAACAAACAACACAGTAATGACAGTCACTGGAAGTATTCTTATTGCTCTATTGGCTTTGTTATTTGATTTCATTCTAGGATTAGTAGAAAGATTTTTACAAAGAAAAAGAAAAAAGAAAAATAGGAAAAAAGTATTTGCCATTCTAGGAAGTCTTATCCTTATAATAACTATCTTTACATCTTACTTCTTTAATTCTGCAAAGGCTCAAACTATTCATATCGCTACAAAACCAATGACTGAACAATATATTCTTGGTGAAATATTGGATATTTTAATTGAAAAAAATACAGATTTGAAAGTAGAAATTACACAAGGTGTAGGCGGAGGAACATCCAATATTCAGCCAGCTATGGGCAATGGAGAATTTGATATTTATCCAGAGTATACAGGTACAGGCTGGAATATGGTACTGAAGAAAAATGAACTATATACTGAAAATATGTTTGAGAAGTTACAATCTGAATATAAAACTAAACTTAAAATGCAGTGGACTGGTATGTATGGTTTTTCTAATAGTTATGCGTTGGCAGTTAGAAAAGAAATTGCAGATAAATATAAACTAAAGAATATTTCAGATTTAAGAGATATATCTTCTAAATTGACATTTGGTGCAGAGTATGATTTTTATGAAAGAGAAGATGGCTATACTCCACTATGTAATACCTATGACTTACACTTTAAAAACACAGTTGATTTAGATATTGGACTTAAATATCAGGCAATCAATGAGGGGAAAATTGATGTAATGCCTATATTTACAACTGATGGACAGTATAGTGTTTCAGATGTTGTAGTCTTAAATGATGATAAAAGCTTTTATCCATCTTATCAATGTGGAAATGTTATTCGTTCAGAGGTGTTAGAGGAACATCCAGAACTTTCAGCAGTATTCCAGATGGTTAAAAATATTTTAACTGATAAAGAAATGGCTAAATTGAATTATGATGTAGAAAATAATAATTTAGAGCCTAGAGAAGTTGCACGCGAGTTTTTGAATAAAAAGGGACTTTTATAATTGGAGGAAATATAATGACACCTATTATACAATTTAAAAATATTGAAAAACGATATAATGATAAAACAATCATAAATAATCTCAATTTAGATATAGAAAAAGGAGAATTTTTAACTGTTATTGGGTCATCTGGAAGTGGAAAAACAACACTTCTAAAAATGATTAATGGTCTGATTTTGCCAGATGGAGGAGATATTTTAATTAACAAAACAGACATTAAAAATGAGGACTTAATTAAATTAAGAAGAAAAATAGGCTATTGTGTTCAGGGAAGTGTTCTTTTTCCTCATATGACTGTTGAAGAAAACATTTCATATGTGCCAAATCTCCTTAATCGAAAAAATAAGTCAGAAATAAAAAATGCTGTAGATAAATGGATGCAAATCGTGGGATTAGCAAATGATATGAAAACAAGATACCCATCTGAATTATCAGGTGGTCAGCAACAGCGTGTAGGGATTGCACGTGCTTTAGCCTCTTCACCAGAAATCTTATTGATGGATGAACCTTTTGGTGCTGTTGATGAAATTACACGAAAACAGCTACAAAAAGAGATAAAAGAAATTCATAAAAAAACAGGAATTACAATTATCTTTATTACACATGATATTTATGAAGCCTTGATTTTAGGTACAAAAACTTTGGTATTGAATCATGGAGTCATTCAACAATATGATACTCCTGAAAATATCTCAAATGCCCCTGCTAATCAATTTGTAGACCAATTACTGAATGTAAAAAAATCTATAACAAGTTATGATGATTTAAAAGAATAAAGTTAATCTAAAAATTAAATTATGATAATACTAAAAAGCTATTGACCTTGAGTTAACTTTAAGTCGTATACTAAAAATGTAAGAATAGTTAAGCAAGGCATAGGAGGTATTAAATATGGATAGAGAAAAAGATTTAGGTACAGGAGCAGTTTTCCCTATTGGGGAAGAAAACAAAGCATTTGCACAGTATTTTACAGGAGAATGTTATTTAAATATGCTTACTACTACTGGTGTGGGAATCGGGAACGTGACTTTTGCTCCTTCTACAATTAATTCATGGCACATACATCATAAGGGTGGACAGATTTTACTTGTAACTGGAGGTAGAGGATATTATCAAGAGTTTGGCAAACCAGCACAGGAATTGCATGCAGGTGATGTAGTTAATATACCACCAGATGTAAAGCACTGGCATGGAGCTGCACCAGATAGTTGGTTTCAGCATCTAGCTGTAGAAGTCCCAGCAGAGGGAGCTTTTAATGAATGGTTGGAGCCTGTATCTGATGAAGACTATGGCAAACTAAAATAAAACATTTATAAACTTATAAACAATAATGAGTGTATATTAGTTAAAATTACTAAATATACACTTTTTTTATTTTGAATTAATAAAAACTTAAGATAATAATAGTTTTTTAGAAAATAAAATTAGTATAATAAAATGGGGAACCCAATGATTTAATGTGTATAAAAAATATGGAGGAAATAAAATGGAAACTATAATGGTTGTAGAAGATGATATTATGCTTAATAATGGTATATGTTTTAACTTACAAAGTGATGGATTTCGAGTTGTACCAGCATATAGTCTAAAAGAAGCTAAAGAAAAATTTGAGAAAGAAAAAATAGATTTAATGATATTAGATGTAAATCTTCCTGATGGAAATGGATTTGACCTGTGCAAAGAAATAAGAACTAGTTCAAAAGTAGGTATTCTATTTTTGACAGCCTGTGATATGGAATCTGATATTGTAAATGGATTTAAGATAGGAGCAGATGATTACATAACAAAGCCATTTAGTATAAATATATTACTACAAAGAATAAAAGCATTGCTTAGAAGATGTAATATTGAAATGCAAGAAGAGGTCTTATTTGAGGGAGAATTTGAATTTAATTTTGCTAATATGACTGTAAGTAGGAATGGCGAAAATATAATTCTTTCACCCATAGAATATAGAATCGTAAAGAAATTGGTACAACATAAAAATGAAATAGTCACAAGACAAGCATTAATAGATGCCATATGGGACAATGATAGTGAATATATGGAAGAACATGCATTGACTGTAAATATAAATAGATTGAGAAAGAGAATAGACCAGAAGACATCTAAACATAAGTACATAAGAACTATTTATGGAATCGGGTATATGTGGGTTGGTGAACAAGATGGAAAATAATAAAAATTTAAGTAAGAACTATTACAAAAACATTTCTATTATATATTTCATAGTATCATGCCTATCCTTAATAATAATAAGAATGCAAACTAACAAAATTTTATATATGCATCCTGATTTAGCTGAATTTATTGTAAATATTAATTGTATAATTTTAATTTTTATATTTACTATGTTTTTCTTATCACTATTTTTTGTATATAAAATAAGAAAAGACATAGTTGAATTTAGTAGCAATATTATATATAACATAGATGAATTTATATTGGGTAATAAAAATATGCTCTTTGATTTAAATAAAGATACTTTAACTGCCAAAGTTCAAAATAAAATTAAATATATGATAGAGGTTATGGAAGTTAAAAATAGTAAGTATTCAGCGGAAAAAGAAAATATAAAAACTTTGATATCAGATATATCGCATCAAATAAAAATACCAATAGCTAATATATCTATGTATAATGAAACTCTAATGCATAAAGAATTAGATAGAAAGAATCAAGTATTGTTTTTAGAAAACATGCAAAGTCAGGTAAATAAATTGGACTGGTTAGGAAAAGCCCTTATAAAAATTTCTAGATTAGAAACTGGTATTATATCTTTGAATACGACTAAAAGTAGAATAAGTGATACTATTGCAAGCGCATTAAGTGGAGTGTTTTTAAAATTAGAAGAAAAAAATATAGTACTAGAAATTGATTTAGATGATAAAATTGAAGTTTGCCATGATAAAAAATGGACTAGTGAAGCTTTATTTAATATTATAGAAAATGCAGTAAAATATACCCATGAGGGAGGAAAAATAAGTATAAAGGTTGATAAAATGGATATATTCACTAAAATTATCATAAGTGATAATGGAATGGGTGTAGATGAAAGTGAAATAAACAATATATTTAAAAGGTTCTATAGGAGTATAGAAGTTGGAAATATAGAAGGTATTGGAGTGGGATTGTACTTAGCAAGAGAAATTATAAATAAACAGAATGGATATATAAAAGTAGATTCTCAAAAGAATATTGGAACTACGTTTAATGTTTATATGAAAAATTAGACTCAGCATTTATTTAAAATTGAGGATTATAATATATAACTTGAAAATAAAATCAAAAATTCTTAGAAGTAGTGTATATAGTGTTTGTTAGATAACATCATATGCACTATTTTTAGTTTCACTTCAATAAATATCACAAAATATCTCAAAATTGTTATAATTCATATCTAAAATATAACAGTACTGTGAGGATTAGAGAGGTACTTACATGATAATATCTAAGTAAGGAATCAATAAGCATGAAATTTTAATATACAATTAGAAAATATATAAAATAAAGTAAGAGGGAGATATGATTATGAAAATACTGGAGACTAATAATTTAAAAAAATATTATGGTAAGGGTGAAAATATAGTAAAAGCTTTAGATGGAATAAATATAAGTATAAATAGAGGAGAGTTTATAGCTATAGTAGGGACATCAGGAAGTGGAAAGAGTACCTTGTTACATATGATAGGGGGACTTGATAGAGCAAGTGATGGAAAAGTAATTGTTGATAATAATGATATATTTGTTATGGATGATGAAGAACTTACAATATTTAGAAGACGTAATGTAGGATTTATATTTCAAAATTATAACTTAGTTCCAATACTAAATGTTTATGAAAATATAGTATTACCTATAGAACTTGATGGGTGCAAAATAGACACTAAATATATAGATGAAATAATAGACGTTTTAGGACTAAGTCAAAAAGTGGATGACCTTCCAAACAATCTATCAGGAGGACAGCAACAGAGAGTAGCTATTGCAAGAGCTTTAGCAACAAAACCATCAATAATACTAGCTGATGAACCAACAGGGAACCTAGATAGCAAAACAGAACAAGATGTGTTAGGGCTTCTAAAAGTTACTAGTAGTAAATTTAGCCAAACTATAATTATGATAACTCATAATGAACAAATTGCTCAAATGGCTGACAGAATTATAAGGATTGAGGATGGAAAAGTTGTAAATAGAGGTGAGAACAATGTTACAAAATAACAATAAGGAAATTATAAAAAAATTAAGTGATAGAAGTTTTAAAACGAATAAAATGAGAAATATAATTTCAGTGCTTGCAATAGTATTAACTACAGTTTTGTTTACCTCATTGTTTACAGTAGGATATAGTATGTTGGAAGCTTTTAATAATTATCAAGCTATGGAATATGGGACAAAGAGCCATGTTCAATTTCAAGATTTAAGTAATAGACAGATTGACATTATAAGAAAAGATAGTTCAGTAGATAAAAACAGTATTGGAATAGTAAAAAACATAGCAAGTTTAAAAAATCCAGAGTTTTCAACGCAGGCAGTGAATTTAACTGTTTATGATAAAAAAAGCCTTGAAAGTGCTGTAAATGTAGAGATGATTGAAGGGAGTTTACCAAAAAATAATGATGAAATAGTCATGCCTACAAAGATATTAGATATGATAGATGTACCTCATAGAATAGGTGCTGAAGTAAAATTAATAATTCCAAAAACTGAAGATGGAGTACTAACTAATGAAAAAGAAACATTCAAATTTAAACTAGTTGGATATTTTGAATACAAAACAGCTATAGCAATACCTCTTCATGATGTATTCACAAGTGAAGCCTTCTATGATAATTACAAGAAAACACATGAGGTAGCTCCTACAAGTGTATCCTTCAATTTTTTTAATGATAAAGATTTGCAGTCTAAATTTGATAAATTAATTGAGAAAATCCAACCTTATTCAGGAAAAGCAACTATAAATCCCATATACTTAAGTAAACAAGCAACTACTTTCAAAGAAGTTGTTAAAAATGTATTGCCAATAATCTTAATTGTAATACTTATACTTTTAAGTGGATATTTATTAATATATAATATTTTTTATATTTCAGTTGTTAAAGATATAAAATATTATGGCTTATTAAAAACAATAGGGACATCACCGTATCAATTAAAAAAATTGATTATTAAACAAGCTAATAGATTATGTATAGTAGCTATACCAATAGGTTTAGTATTGGGATTTTTACTAGGGATGGTATTTGTTCCTCTGGTTGGTAAGTTTATGGAGGGATTAAATAAAACTGCATTTGAATATTTCAATCCGTTAATATTTGTATTTGCTGTTATATTTTCATATGTAACTGTTAGATTGTCATGCAGAAAACCTGCTAAGATTGTAAGTTCTGTATCTCCTATAGACGCTGTAAGATATAGTGATAAAAGTAATAGGATTAAACGTAAGTCTAAAAGTGGGAAACATGGTTCTAAAATTCATAAGATGGCATTTTCAAATATATTTAGAAATAGACGCAAAGCTATTCTAGTTTTAGTTTCTATGTCACTAAGTTGTATAATATTTTTGACTGTATCTGCAATTATAAGTAGTTCTAACCCAGAAAGAGCAGCTGAAGGTATGATGTTAGGGGATATAGAAATACGTCATGGGCTTGCAGATACTGCGAAATTTGAAGATAACGAAGTTGCTCCAATTGATGAAAATCTTATAAAATATATTAAGAATCTTGATGGAGTGAGTAATGTAAGTAAGGTGTACAAGGATTTAAGTTATATAGTTTATGAAGGGGATTTAAAAGATGAAGTATTGACTCAAAAAGTAGATGAAGAATATAAAAAGCAATTTCTTCAAGGCAGAGACCCAGAAGAAATTGCAGAAAATAATGGTTTTTTAGCTTCAGATACAGTTGGATTATCTTCAGGTAGATTATTAAGTAAACTATCAAAAAACAATAATATATATTCTCAAAAGAATTCTAAAATACTGTCAGGTTCTATAGATGAGAAAAAATTTGATGAAGGCGGATATGTAGTAATTAATGGACATGAAGGAAGTAAAATAAAAGCAGGAGATAAAATTAAGTTTAGATATTTAAAAGGAGATACTATAGGGGAAGGATATATAGATAAAGAGTTTAAAGTCATGGCAGTTTTTGATGGTGCACAAAATTTTAATATGGGAATGTACATTAATGAAAATGACTTTAAAAATATGGTTATAAAGCCATATGTAGAAAGTCTGGTAATTGATACAAATGGTGATGTGAAGTCTGTTGAAAATAAAATAAATAATTTGAATAAGAAATACAATAATCCATATACAAAAGTTTATTCAAAAAATATCTATATAGAAGAGGCAAGAGAGAGTCAAAAGGTTATAAAGATTGTAGGTATGAGTGCAGTCTTTATAATAGGATTGATTGGAGTACTAAACTTTATAAATACTATGATAACAAATATAATGTCTCGTAAACAAGAGTTTGCAATGATTGAGGCAGTAGGAATGACAAGAAAACAGCTTCAAAAAATGATAATGCTTGAAGGTTTTTATTATGGGGTGATAATAACTATTGTAAATCTTACTTTTGGAAGTATGGCAACATTTTTAGGATTTAATATTATGAAATTAAGATATTCTGTGTATGCTTATCCAGTAGGAGCACTTATAATAAGTATATTAATAGTATTTTTGATAACATCTATAGTACCTTTAATAGTTTATCATAATGTTTCTAAGGATAGTATTGTTGAAAGAATTAGAGAAGCTGAATAAAGTTTATATGTATAGAAAAAAGGGTTCTTATAGGTAAGAGCCTTTTTTAAATGTCAGTTTTGTTATAATGTTTTATTTTTTTAGTATATCACTTTTGCTTAATCCATTTGATTTACCTAGAGGAGTCCATTGGTGGTTAGCCATAAATTTATATGCAAATCTAGGAAAGTTAGGTGAGATAAAAATAGTATCTTTACTAGAAGTGTTACTATCTATGTTGTTACTAAGTATATTCTTTGATAGTTCTCCTAATAAAGTTTCTAAGCTTTTTTTTGGACCTTTACCTAAAGGAACAGATTTTAATGAACCTATCATTTCTCCAGCACCAATTCCGATTCCTTGAACCCATGTAAAGTTAGCCTTTTTACACCAATTTTCTATCATTTGAATTGCTAAGTGAGTTTGTTGTCCCTCATAGAATCCACAGTTAACTATTGCATATACTGGAATAGATTTTTTATTTTGTTTCTTTGCAAGTTCTTCACATTCCTCTAAAAAACTAATTAAATGAGAAGGAATACCATCTACATAAAGAGGAAATGCAATTATTAACCTATCACAATTAAGTATGGAATCAATAGCTTTAGGATACTTAGATACATTGTCTATTTTAAATGTGAAAATCTCATTATCTTTTTGTATAAGTTTTTCTACCTCAGATAAAAAGTATTGTGAATTATTTTCTTTTACTTTTGGGCTTCCATTTATCATTACTATATTCATAAAGATTCACCTCTTACATCTTGTGGATTTTTAAAAAATGAAACAGAATGTTCCTTCATATTAAGATTTACAGCATTTGCACGTATTAGATTAGTAGCAGTATCTTTTTCAGCATCTGTAATATAATCTCCATAGAATAGAACCTTTAAATTTATCTGTTTTTCATATCTATTCTTATGATGCATTTCATTATTCTTCATTACAAAGTATGGAAGTACATAGCTTATACTTCTATCAAGTATATTTTTAATAAATGGGCTAAAGCCACCATAACAACATCTACTTAGTATAATAAGTTCATCAGAATCAGCTATCAATTTACTCATGTTCCTGTAATAGTCTTTTATGACGCATGTAGTAGGTGTTTTAATCCAACAACCAAAGCAACCAATACACTTATGGATTTCTTCATTGTTTGAAAGTATTTTTATATTGTTATCAAGTTTAGGTAATAAATTATCTAAATCTTTTTCAGTTAAATCATGTATTAAAAGTCTCATAAGTTTTACCCCCTTTATATTATGTAGGTTGACTTTTGTAATTCTATCCTACAATTTTTTTAATAAATCATTACACCAATTAATTACAAAACTATAATAGTCAACTCCATAAATCATTGTGAAATACATATATGTATATTGGTCAATACAACAATTTTGTTCCACCTCAGTTTTCTGTGTATCTAATTTATTTAAAAGTAATTCAACTTCAGCTATTAACATTTTTAAGTTTGTTTCAATTATTTCTTTAGGTAAGTACTCATAAAAAAATATGTTAACAAGGTGGTCATGCTTTGTCTTAGAAAATTTAATTGGTTTTTCTAACCATTCGAGAAAGTATGATTTTCCTATATTAGTTATAGAGTATAGTTTTTTTAATTTACCACCATCTATAACTTCACGATAGTAGATATAACCTTTTTCCTCTAATCTTTTAAGTGCAGGATAAATACTACCAAAACTAGCATCAAAAAAGTATGAAGTACTCGTTGACATTCTTTGTTTTAAATCGTATCCACTTAATTCTTTTTCCATCAGGAATCCTAAAATAATGTATTCTAACATAGTGCCTCCTAGTATCGTTTGTGTATATATTGTTTAGTTATATATCGGATTGATATATTAATTATTACAAATAATAGGTAGACTGTCAATATGTTTTTAAATTAAATTTTAAACAGAAATACAGATTATCTCTTAAACACTAGGTTTATTATCAATATCTTAAGTTTTAAGAGTTGAATTTACTATTAATCTACAGCTTACGTAAGAGCTTTGATATGACAATATGATTAAAAGCATATAAATTATTTGAGTAATGCACAAAACCGCAGATTATATATAATTCACTAATTAGTGATATATAACCTGCGGTTTTTCTTCGTTGAATTTATAGCTAACACCCCAGACAGTCAATATATATTGCGAATTATCTGGGTCCAGCTCTATTTTTTTCTTAGATTCGTACGAATGACGATGTTAGATTGCTTTCAAATTTTCTAGTCAGTTAATCATAAAGATAAACTGAAATTTGTGAACTCCATGTTATGCCAATAATAAATTTACTCATTTGATAGCAAAAATAATTTTTTTGTAGTGCTGGCATTTCTAATTGTTACTTTGTTATTAACTGAAGAACTTGCAATTTTATACCACCTTGTTTTTGATAATGTAGCTCTTGGTGCAGACCAAAAAATCACATTCTTATAATAATCAACCTGTTCATATTCTGGTTTGGCTTCTCCAACAGCCTTATATACTTCTTCAATAGTGATAGGTGGAATAGGGAAGATAGCTTGATGTATCACTTCTTCATCAGAATTTATATCCCACCATTTGGGAGTGTTATCCAAAGCTTCCGATAATTCTTTTAGTGAAATGATTACTATAGGGACATCTAACATAAATCTTTCTTCTATCATGGCTTTACATTGGCTACTTATTTCACTTTTATCGTTGTTTTCACTGGAAAAAAGAACATTTCCACTATTGATATAGGTGCTAACATTCAAAAATCCCATATCTTCAAATGCCTCCTTTAATAATGGCATTGACACTTTGTTTTTACCGCTAATGTTTATACCACGTAAAAGAGCAATATATTTTTCCAACCTAAAGAACCTCCATCTATTATAAATAATCTTCGCTTACCTCCAATGCTTAAATACTACAATCTCAGCATCAGAACCATAACCGCTATACTCAGATACCATGAGATATTTTTCGTCAGCAATAATTCCATAATATCTGTCACTGTCTTTTTTGCAAAGCTGATTTCCAAAATAAATTTGTAAATTTTATTTTATCGAGTACGCCTTATCCACTTAGTGAGTATTTTACAGTGGATAGGCTTACATCTTTTTCACAGGTCTAATGTACTTAAAATACTGTTCTGGGTCATAATAAAAGTACATGATTCTTCCAGGGGTAATATCAGGACAGTAACCCTTACCAGTGTAATCAAAAGTTGCCATAGCCGTTTCAATCTTTTCTTCCACACTGCAATTTTCCTGTTCATAATTAAACGGACCATGTTCAAAGATAATATACTCAGCTTCGGGAATATCAACCATAAGCATTTGTGGTGGCAGTTCCCCTTTATAATCAAAAGGAAGTCGTACGCCCCAACACTCTGTACGAAGAATACCCCAATCGCAGAGCCTGCCGTCCGAATCGTTCATGTAAGCCATAATCTGACCGCTTCCGCAGTTAACTTCACTTCCACCATCATCGTCCAATTTACCCTTGATACTGTCGAGCAAACCACAAATTGTTTCGTGGTCCTGTTCTGGAATAAGGCTTTGCTTTCGCCAAAAATCCCAATACCCGTTACTCTCATTGTTTTTAATGTACAAAAATTTGTGAGCAGGTATGGTTGCGAAATAAATCTTGACACCATCTGTTGATTTAATCATACCTATTTCTCCCAATCCTAAAAAGTAGCGGTCAAAAGGGGTTATTTTTGTACGAAGAACGACTGGCTTAGGATTTTTTCGATATTCACTCGGAGTTACACCATAAGTTCCTTTGAAAGCTCTGGTAAAAGCTTCATGCGATGAAAACCCATAATCAAAAGCAATATCCAATAGACTTTTATCACTGTCCCGAACCTCTTTTAATGCAAAGGCTAATTTTCTATTCCGCAAGTAATCTCTAAACTGTATACCCGATATTTCTTTGAATTTTTTCGTTGTATAAAACTCAGAATATCCCAATTTGCGAGAAAGAAAGCGTAGCGTTAAGACTTCGCCATTGTAATTTTTAATACATTTGTCAATCTCGTCAATGATTATCTGAATTTGTTGTTGCCACTCATACATTTAACTATTCACCTCGTTTCAATCACTCTATATTCATTATAACGAAATAAAGAAGTTATAGCTTGATTTTACTTGCTGTCACTTGATTTTAATTCTATTCATTTATGTATTGTCTAATTTACGATATTATGTTACATCGATATGACAGCTTAAAAGCAGGCTTTAATTTGCCTTGGTGTTAATTTCAACTTTTAATAGTGAAAATGACCGAATAGCTGATAAAATGAAGCTATTTAGATATATAAGAAGATTTAAAGAAATAATCAAAAATTTAGAGAAAGTTTACAAAAACTCAACAGGAATTAGGAATTATGGACTATTGACAAAGTATAAATTTAGCAGTAAAATAATTGCATGAGCAAATAGATTATTGCGCTCGCAATTAAAATATAAATAACAATATAAGGAGAAAAGATGAGAGAGCTATTAAAATGGGTTTCCATTATAAATAGATATAACACAAACTATATTGACAGAAAATTGGCTGATATTGGAATTAACAATAGCCAATATTTTTATGTATTACACATATGTAGTAATCCAGGTATTACACAGGATACTATATTTAAAAGAATTCTTGTAAATCCTAGTAACATAACAAGAGCTTTGGCAAACCTAGAAAAAGAAGGATTTATCACTAGAGAGCCAAGTGTTAAAGATAAAAGAACGTGGCATTTGTATCCTACAGAAAAATCTTTGGCATGTTACGATGAAATAATAAAAATAACGAATGGGTATGTAGAAGAATTGTTAAGTTCATTTGAAAAAGAAGAGCAAGAGTTGTTCATGTCAATGTTAAAAAAGACTGCTTTTATAGCCATTGATATGAATGAAGAAGCAAAATTGGAGGCGAAGGAAGATGGAAGAAAAATATAAAGAACCATTGGAGTATGAGAAAGTTTCAAAATTATTGACTAAGTATGCAATACCCAGTATTATAGCGATGTTAGTAAGTGCCTTATATAACATTGTTGACCAAATCTTTATCGGGCAAGGTGTTGGGGTATTAGGTAATGCTGCTACAAATGTTACCTTTCCACTAACAACAATATGTACTGCAATTGCTTTATTGTTAGGTATTGGAGGAGCATCTAAGTGTTCATTAGAATTAGGAGCTAAAAATTCAGAAAAAGCTACAAAAGCAGCAGGAAATTCTATTTGCTTGATGGCTATATTTGGAATAAGTTTATTTATAATAGTATCAATATTTTTAACACCACTGTTAAAATTCTTTGGTTCCACATCAGAAATATTACCTTATGCACACACATATACAAAGATTACATCAATTGGATTGCCATTTCTTATAATGTCTACTGGAATGAGTAAGTTGATACTTGCTGATGGAAAACCAAAAGCTTCTATGTTTTGTATGTTGGTAGGAGCAGTTATCAACACCATTTTAAATCCACTATTCATATTTGTGCTTGATATGGGAATTGCTGGGTCTGCTTTAGCTACTGTTATTGGGCAACTTATATCTTTTGGAATTAGTGTTTATTATGTAATGAATTTTCAACATATTAAATTACATAAGAAGAGTTTTAAATTAGAGAGTATGATTTATAAACATATATTTGCACTAGGTTCAAGTTCATGTTTTAACCAATTAGCAATGACTGTAACACAAATAGTTATGAATAATACACTAGCATATTATGGAGCAATGTCAGTTTATGGAAGTGAGATTCCACTTGCTTGTGTTGGTATCATTATTAAAGTAAATATGATTTTTATATCTATAATTATTGGTATATCACAAGGAATGCAACCAATCATAGGATACAATTATGGGGCTGAAAAATATAATCGTGTAAAAGAAGCTTATAAGATGGCAGTAGGAAGTGCAACTGTTATATCTGTTATTGCATTCTTATGTTTCCAATTATTTCCACGACAAATTACATCTATATTTGGTAATGGGAACGAAACTTACTTTATATTTGCAGAACATTACTTTAGAACTTTCTTGTTATTAACATTTATAAATGGTGTTCAAATAGTATCATCAACTTTCTTTACATCAATTGGGAAATCAGTACTGGGACTTTTTACTTCTTTGACTCGTCAGATTCTGTTTTTAATTCCATTAATAGTGATTTTACCGATGTTTATGGGTATTGATGGAGTAATGTATGCAGGGCCAATAGCTGACGCCGCTGCTGCAATGGTATGTATATATTTTGCAGTTCATGAAATGAAAGCATTGACTATAAAGCAAAATAAAGTGGTGAGTAATCATAAGGAGATTGTAGAGGTATAAGATAATCTTCAATAGTTCTAGTAGTATAGTAAGCAAATTATTTTTTATGGTAAGTAAATTGTTTTTATTGAATTTACTTACCATATTTTGGTTATAAATAGTTATTTATCTCCATTCAGTTACATCATTTAATTTTAATCTAGGTCTTTTTGATGGTTGTTCATCAGGATAACCTAAGGATATTGCTGCAACCAATTGACTATTTGTATCTAACCACTCACATAATTCATGATATGCAAAGTACACATCACAAATCCAAAGACTACCTAGGCCTAACTCTACAGCTGTAAGAGACATATTTTGAATTGCAGCTCCAATTGATTGTATATTTGCCATTTCATAAAAACGTTCTTCAGCAGATAAGTTTTCTAAAGGTGACTTTCCTAACTTGTTTAAAATAAAAATTGTTATGGGGGCTTGTTTCATAATTTCAACAGTATAATTTGCTCCTGCAATATGTTGGCGACTTTCTGGAAGAAGTCCATTGTTATCAATTTCATTTTGAATACCTTTGCTCATAGCTCTAAGCATAGATTCTTTTTCTTTTTCAGTGACAACAATAAATTTCCATGGTTGTCTATTTTTAGATGAAGGTGCATTTATTCCAGCTTCAATTATTTTCTCTATAGTTTCATGTGAAATACTTTGATTTTTATATTTTCTAATGCTACGTCTTTTCGATATAGAATCGCTTATCATTGTAGTAACCTCCATTTAGTTTTGTTAATTTTTTCAAGTATGGTTTTTTATTTTAAAGATTATATTAGTTTTAAACATATATTTACATAAAATATGTTTATATAAAATATATTTACGTTATGTTTACATAAAACATATTTGCATATAGAAAAATTGTTTTAATTATTTTATCATTAATTTAGAAAAAAGTCATTGTCTTTAGAAGTAGAGCATAAGAATTCTGGTAAAAATAACACTAAAAATTTAATATAGTTTTATCAAGGTATTAGTACTTGTATATTTACATTAAGTGATTAATATACTATAATTATCTAAACATAAACATAAACATAAACATAGACATAAAAACAAATATAAATACTGATGAGGTGATGTAATGAGATTGGATATGGATAATCTGTTGTATATACTAATTTATATGACATTATTAGTATCTATCCTTGGATGCATAATTTACTTTTGTAAAGACCTCTTATATCATAGAGTTAAATATGTTTTGATAAGAAATATATTTATAAATAGATTTACATATTCTGAAAAAAGATTGCCTAAGCATTATATTGTTTTTCAAAAATATGATATTTGGAGGTATTATAGTATATTTTAATTTGAAATGATTCTATTACAGTTCAAGAATTTAAAATAAAAGGAGAGAATAGAATGGATTTCATTTCAAATATACTACAAGAGGTATTAAATATATTATTTAGTTTTACAGGAGATTTTGGGATTGCAATAGTACTTATAACTTTAATAGTAAAGTTGGTACTAATGCCATTGTCATTAAAACAAAGATTTTCTATGAAAAAACAACAAGAATTGGCAGAAAAAATGGAACATATAAAAGAAAAATATAAGGATAATGCTAAAGAACTTGAAAAGCAACTACAGATACACTCTGTAGAAAGTATGAAGAGTATGATTGGGTGTTCCACGATTTTACTACAAATGCCAGTAATATATGCACTGTATCATGTATGTTTAAACATGCCAAAGGGATTTACAACAGTTATAATTCCTTGGATTGCTAATTTAAATACAGCTGATAATTTATTTATACTACCTTGTATATACACATTAACTATGCTAGCTCCAAATTTGATAAATTATATACCATATTTTAAGGTGAATTCTCAAAGAACATTTAATAAACAAACGGTTATAATGACTACTATAATGAGTCTTATATTAACTGTTAGAACTCCAGTAGCCTTAGGTCTATATTTTATAACAAGTGCAATTTATACATTAATTGAAGAAATTTGTTTTAGAATATATTTTAATCAAAAAAATAAACTAGCATTAAAATAATATAATAAGTATTTTTAAAATTTTTAGCCTGCCAACATGAAGCAAAGTTGGCAGGCTATTTTTATAAATTGGTAGATTATTTTTATAAACATGTTATTTTCTAAAAAACAGTTACAAAATAAATAAATTAATATAAACTAAAATAAAGTTAAAAAGCTGAGGTGATAAAATAATAATGGCTAAAATACTAGTTGTAGAAGATGAAAAAAGAATGCAAGATATTATTGTAGAATATATGCAAAAAGGAGGGTATACTTGCATAACTGCTGATGATGGAGTAGAAGCACTTACAATACTAAAGAATACTGATATAGATTTAATGATATTAGATATTATGATGCCGTATTTAGATGGATTCTCAGTATGTAGAGTTTCACGTGAAATTACTAATATACCTATTATTATGTTGACAGCTAAAGGTGAAGAAGAAGATAAATTAAAAGGCTATGAGTATGGAGCTGATGATTATATAACAAAGCCATTTAGTCCAAAGGTACTATTAGCAAAGGTGACAGCCTTACTTCGTAGGTATACTGTCGATATTCCAAAAAGTTCATTAAGTGTAGGGAAGATATTTATTATACTGAAGTCAAGGCAAGTATATGTAGAAGATAAACTTATTGATTTAACATATAAGGAATTTGAATTATTACGTTTATTTGTGGAAAATCCTAATCAAGTTTTTTCTAGAGATAAACTATTGAATTGTATATGGGGATATGATTTTGAAGGAAATACGCGAACTGTAGATACACACATAAAAACTCTGCGTAAAAAACTTGGTAATGAAGGTCATCATATAGTTACATTAATTCGTTCAGGATATAAGTTTGAGGTTAAATAATGGATAATTTAAGAAAGTTTATAAATAAATTAAAGAATGTAAATATGTCAAATTGGCTTAAGACAAATTTTGGATTATACTCAGTGAGAAAGAAAGTATTTTTTCTTTCTAAATTAGCAGGAGCAACTATTATATTGTTTTATCTTATTGTTGAGGAATTTCCAATAAATAGTAAGTTTGGATTTTGGATTTGGTTTATAGTAATGATTATATTTATTTTAGGTATTGATTTTTTATTGGGAAGGTTTATTTCAGAGCCAATTACTTCTATAAATAAATCTGCAAAGAGTATGTCACAACTAGATTTTTCTAATCCGTGTACTGTTAATACGAATGATGAATTTGGAGAGCTTTCTAGGAGTCTAAATACAATGTCTACAAATTTACAACAGGCTTTGTTAGAACTGGAAGATGCAAATATCCAACTTGAAAAAGATGTAAATAAGGAAAGAATGTTATTAGAGCAAAGAAAGGAATTAGTGGACACAATTTCACATGAAATGAAAACACCACTTGGTATTATTCGTGCCTATACAGAGGGTCTTATGGATGAAGTTGATGAAGAGAAGAAGAAGCTTTATATGAACATCATTATAGAAGAAACTGATAGAATGAACAATATGATTGTATCTTTATTGGATTTATCTGCTTTAGAAGCAGGAGTCTCTAAACTCAATCCAGAGCGTTTTGATTTTATAGAATTTGTTGAAACTGTAGCAGGGCGTCTATTAATTGATGTTCCAGATATTGATTTTTATTTTACTTATGATTTGCCAGAAAATAAAGTTTTTGTTGTTGTAGATAAAATGAGAATGGAGCAAGTAGTAGAAAATTTAATTATCAATGCAAAAAAGCATGTTAAATATAATGGCAATTTAGACTTATCTGTTATATGCTGTAATGATTTACTTGTTTTTAAGATTTATAATGATGGTAAGACTATAGATTTAGATGAGATTCCAAAGATTTGGTCTAAATTTTATCGTAGTACTGAATCTCAAAGAAAAGGTGGTTCTGGTCTAGGGCTTGCTATTGTTTCACAAATACTTACAATGCAGGGTTTAAAATATGGAGTTAAAAATCGTGATAAAGGAGTAGAGTTTTATTTTATGATTCCAGTTGATGATGAGTGAAGAATAGCTTATAAATCATAAAAGATAAAAAATAAAAATACCTAATAAAAAAATTAATAAAAAGTTTTGATGTAAAGTATTTAATAAAAAGTATTTAATAAAAAGTCCTGTTTTCTTGGTGAAAACAGGACTTTTTATTATTTCACTTCAATTTCACAAGAGAGACACTTTGATTTCACTTGATGGCAATAAAATAAGCTAAAGAAATAAATAAGATAATGGTTAAGTAAAACAGGAGGGTGGGGTATTTGTGAAATGGTATACATGGTTAATTATTGTATTAATAGTTTTAATTTCTATTCCATTTAAAGTTAAATTTATAAAATGGTGGGATAGGCGACAAAAAGAAAAAAAGGACAAGGAGGATTATGATATATGATAAAAGTCAAAGAACTGACATTCTCTTATGGAAAAGATAAACAGATATTACATGGGCTTTATTTTGATGTAAAAGAAGGTGAGATATTTGGATTTCTTGGACCTAATGGTTCAGGAAAATCCACAACACAAAAAATTTTAAATGGAGTTTTAAAAGGGTATGGTGGTCAAGTGTCTCTTTTTGGCAAAGAAGTTGAAGAATATACAGACTCTTTATATCAAAAGATTGGTGTCCTATTTGAGTTTCCTTATTTATATACAAATTTAAGTGCAATTGACAACCTTGAATATTTTTCATCTTTTTATCCTAAGAGACAGAGAAGAGATATAGGTGAGATTTTAGATTTGTTAGAGTTTAAGAAAGAGTTCATAAACAAGCCTGTATCATCTTATTCAAAAGGAATGAAACAACGTATCAGCATGGCAAGGGCATTGATAAGTAATCCAAAACTGTTGTTTTTAGATGAGCCTACTAGTGGGCTTGACCCATCTGGAGCTGTATTGTTCCGTAAAATTATTGAAGAGGAACGAAAAAAAGGAACAACTATATTTTTAACTACTCATAATATGTTGGATGCTGATTTAATGTGTAATAGAGTAGCTTTCATTGCAGATGGCAAAATCATAGCAATAGATAGCCCTAAAAATCTAAAGGTGAAAAACAGTAATAATAAGGTTGAAGTTGAGTTTATACATCATGGTAAACGAGATGTTAAGAGTTTAGATATAGAGGAATTGGAATCTGGTATGACTTTTGAGTATGATGAAATAGTGAGTGTGCATTCAAAAGAACCGACCTTAGAAGAAATTTTTATTAAATATACAGGAAGGATGTTATATTGATGTATTCTAAATTTTTTACTTTAATGAAAAAAGATTTACGGATGATTATTTATGGCAAATTCTTTATATTAGCATTTTCATCTCTTATACTTTATTCATGCTATATTAATTTTGGCTATATAAAATTTATGGATGAAGATTCCTATCACAATAGTGTTTATATGTACGAACCAGAGAATACAAGTGTGTATGAATCTCCATTAATTCATCCTGTTTCTTCTATTGATGAATTAAAATCAAAACTATCTGAAGATACAAATGCAGTTGGGATTGATGCTAGTGGGAATAGAGCAAAAGTAATTTTGCATGAAAGTCTTGAAAGAGTTGATAATTATAGAGCTGATTATGCATTGTCCTTGTTACTATCAGAAAAAGATAATGATGTAAAAACATCAGGAAAAGATGAAGTAATTCAAATCGATGATAAAGAGACATCTGAGATGAAACTTAGAAAAGAAATGACTTGTGAGATTTTGTTTTTTGAAATTGTAGCAATTGGATTTTTAGGTATTGCTTCTTTACTATTTAAAGAAAAGCAAATGGGTGTAATGCGCATAACAGGTATTTTGCCTGTAAAAAGAAGTCTTTTTATATTATCAAAAGTATCTATATTTCTGATATGTGACCTATGTTTTACAGTGCTTTTGTTAATAATTAATGTTGGATTGTTTGAAGGAATAAAAATACTACCTCAGGTACTAGTTCAAACTGGAATTTTATCCATAATTATGTCTTTAGTTGGATTTGGATGTTCAATGTTATTAAAGGATTTCAAACAATTCTCTCTTGCATATCTTTTAGTTGCAGTGTTTATAACTACACCTGTGTTTTTATCTGCAAATACATCTTTTGAAATAAGTTGGATTAAATATCACCCTTTTTATCATGTTTATAATGAGTTAAAAAATGCTTTTTTTATAAGTTTCTCAAGTGAAATTAGTTATTTTATTGCATGCTTTCTGACAATAATAGTTCTTTTTTTACTTGTTAAATATGTTTTTGATAAAGAATTGATTAGGGAGGGATAGTGTTGATTGGATTACGATATCAGTTGAAGAGTATAAGAAAAGATAAAATGTGCATAATTTCCTTCTTTTTACCAATTGTTATGGCTGTTTTAATAAATCTTGTTGGAACTATTGATATATCCTCAATAGGAGAGTTGCAATTTGGTACAATAAAAAACAACCTTTCTACACAAACAGAGCAATGGCTAAGTAGATATGGGTCAGTGAAACAATATAAAACTAAGAATCATTTAATAAGTGAAGTTAAAAACATTAAAACAAATACAATTGGGGTTATTAGTAATGGTGAGGGGATTCAAACTATACTTTATGGAAATGAGATTAATGCTATAAAAAATGTAGCAAAGATGTTACCTAAAATTTTTATACTAAAGGGAAATTTAGAAAATATTGAGGTTACAATACTACCTAAAGATAATGTGTTAAAAGAATTTCAAAATATTTTTATTGCTATGATTCTAATTACAGCTATGTTTATGGGATGTACTTTTAATGCAATGAATATCATATCTGAAAAAGAAGATGGAATTTCATTTATCAATGAAATCTTACCACAAACTAGGAGTCAATATATTATTCAGAAAATATTTATAGGTTTTCTATGTGGGTGTCTATCTTCAATTGTAACTGTATTTATATGTCTAAGGATTTCAATATTAGATATGGTAATGATGTTGTTACTTATCATATTTTCGACATTTATATCATCACTAATAGGTTTATTTATTGGTAAACTATCAGAAGGTCTTATGGTAGGGATTATTTATATTAAGCTAATAATGATTTTATTTATAGGGACTCCATTATTGGTATACATTTTAGGCGTTGATATTAGAGGAATAGGCAATTTATGTTATATAATGCCATCAATAGCAACATTTAAAGGAATTATGGAAATTATTGATGGAAATATTACTGTTATAAAAGAAGTTGTAGTTTTAGTGGGACATTGTATTGTATGGTTTTTGCTGTATATGACTTTAGATAAGAAAAGAAATCTATTTTTTAGTAGATAATTAAATCTAATTGCTTGATATACTTATATTATATGTTTATTATATGATTAAGATGGATAGATAATTTGATTATAAAGACTTATGATAAGTGAAAATATCTTATTAAAATGATTTTTTATAATGATACTGTTCAAAAACTTCATGATTCCAATAATTAGAGTTGTTCAAGAATTAAGAATACTATAGAAAGGTATAATATATTATGAAAATGCCCAATAAGATTGAAAATATTATGCTTGCCCCTTGTGGTATGAATTGTAAAGTCTGTTATAAACATTGTTATTCAAAGAAATCTTGTCAGGGATGTTATGTAAGTGATTTAGGGAAACCAGAACATTGCAGAACGTGTAAGATAAAAGAGTGTGCAAAGATAGAAAAGATTACATATTGTTTTGAGTGTGAAAAATTTCCATGCAAATTGGTCAAAAACTTGGAAAAAAGCTACAATAAAAGATACGAAGAGAGCCTTATAAAAAATAGTCTTTTAGCGAAAGAGTCTGGAATAAGTACTTTTATGGAAGAAGAATTAAAAAAATGGACTTGTGTTTATTGTGGTGGAATTATTTCTTTACATGACTCTGAATGTTCTGAGTGTCATGCTAAAAGGAATCAAAATAATAATAAACTTATTGGCATATTACTTTTCTCCGTTTCATTTAATCTTTGATGTAAATGAAACGGAGATTATAAAATTTGAACTAGGCTAATTAAAACTATCTTAGTGTATTACTTAATTTTCCTAGTGCATTACTTAATTTCTATAGTATATTACTTAGTTTCCTTTGATTTAAAGATACCTTGTGCATAAAATTGCCTTGAGTAAGGAATAGATAAAGCAAAAAATGCAATTATTACGCCTGAAACAATAATCAAACTGTTAATAGATAATATATCAGCGAGTGGTCCAAAAAGTACCATCCCAAGAGGTATAAGACCAGTATATATAATAGTAGGTAAGCCCAATACACGACCTTGCATTTCTGGTACTACATGTTCTTGCAACATGGTCATAGCTGTTGCTTGAATAATTGGAATTGAAAAACTGGTAAAAAACATAAATATAAAAAATTGCCAAGCTTGTGTAACAGACCCCAAAATAATGGAAAAGATGGCGTAAGATAACATTGACAAGAAAAATGTCTTATTTCGATTTTTAAAGCCACCAAATATTCCTATAACTAATCCGCCTAAAACCATACCTGCAAAGCCAATCATTTCAATAATAGATAGATAAACATAGCCTTTACCAAATGTACGCTCAATCAATAATCCTATAAGAAAGCCTGATGGTACACAAAGAAAAATGAAAGCTCCATAAGTAAAAACTACTTTTCTAATAAATTTATCCGAAAAAGAGTATTTTATTCCAGATATCATGTCTGTTAAAAATGATACTTTTTCAGTCTGTTTTACTATATTATGTTTAGGGATTTTAATGAAGCAAAGTAATACAATAGCTATAATTGCAGTAATGATATCAATTAAAAGTACCTGAGATATTTTATTGCCTAGACCAAGAATCGCTGCAGCTACAACAGGAACTATAAATTGTACTATAGATTGAAGACTGCCATTTATACCATTAAAACGCATTAAGTGTTCTTCTGGTACAAGTTGAGGAATCATTGCATTTACAGCAGGTGTCTGTACACCACTTCCTAAAGAACGAATAATGGATACGACTGCAATTGCGATTAATTCATTTTCTCCTTTAATTCCTGACATCATAAGCAGAAGTAGTATCAGTGTAGAAGCAGCGATTATGGCATCAGATATAATGATGAGTATTTTTCGATTGTAGTAATCTGCCCATACTCCTGCAAAAAAAGATATTAGCATTTGTGGTATGAAGGAGCATACGGTTAAAATTGTTACCCATAGGCCTGATGATGTTTGAAGTGTGATATACCATATCATTGCCATCTGTACAAGTGATGAACCAAATAGGGAAATATATTGGCTCACTAAAAAGGTAATGATTTTTTTCTTCCATGTAAAATGAGTATTTTTGTTTTCCATTCTATTCCTCCTTTGATTTGTGTGTTTAATTTTTCTCGCTCTTAAGAATAACACACAAATCAAAGTATGGAGTTAGAGTGGAGGGTTAAGAAAATTGTTCTTTCATGCTTTGAAGATGAGATTTCATTGCTTTTGCGTTATATTCTGCCTCTTTCAATGAGGTTATCAATTTGTCACATACTGAGATGATTTCATCGTCATCTTTTGGAGTGTCAATAACAGTTTTAATATTAGCATTGGGATTACAAGACAAAGCATTTAACATTCTTAAAATAGCTGAAAGAGAATAGCTTGCACAACGTAATGAATTAATAATTTTAAGTCGTTTTATATCTTCATCAGTATATACACGATAACCATTTTGTTTTCTTTTTACTTTTAACAACCCGTTCATTTCCCAATTTCTTAAAGTGTCTATTGTGACATTTAGGTGTTCTGCGGTTTCTTTTCTAGTTAAAAATAACTTGTCTGTTTCATGTGTGTTTCCTTTTAAAATCTCTGTAACAATAGTGATTGCTTCTTCAGCATTTGATTTTTCTATTTCTAATTGTTGTAAGTAATGACTCACAAGACAAATAGCTTTGTCAAAATCTTTATTTGCTGATGTTCTGACAATCTCAACTGCATTTTTTCTCAATCCTCTTTGTGTAACTTCAATTTTTAAGGCTGTACGAGCAAATTTAAACTGCTCTATATGAAAATCGTTAAAGATACGGTAGCCATTAGGATTACGTTTAGGTTTAGGTATTAGTTCAAGTTCTTCATATAAACGTACTGTATTAGGATGTATACCAATTAAATCTGCTATTTCTGATGTCGTGTAGGTATTCATTTATATTCAACTCCTCTTGTATATATAGCATCAACAATAATATCACTAAACTAAAGTCTGGTGTTATAGTGGAGGGTTGTTATAATCATTCTATATACAACTATTCTATTATAGAAGTAAGTATATGTTTTTTAATAAACTGCCATCTATCACGAGGTTTAAAAACTATCTTAGATGGTATTGCTATCACCAAGTCATAATGTGGTATACAACAGATAGCATTTCCTCCAGCTCCCATTGCTGAGTACCAAAGAACTCCATCTTCTTCACATAGCCACCATAGATAACCATACTCATTGGAATTCATTTTAGTTGATTCTTCAATCCATGATTTAGATATAATACGTTTATTATTCCAAATACCATCATTTAAATACAGAGAACCAAATCGTAACATATCTCTGGCACTCAATGTAAGTCCCCAGCCACCTGTAGTATTACCTTGTCTATCTTTTGCCCAACCTTTAAGGTTTTTTCCAAACAAATCTTCAAAGCCAAAATCTTTTATATCATAATCTGGTATTTCTCTCATACCAATAGGTTTGAATAGATGTTCATTAGCAAATTCACGAGCACACTTTCCTGTGGTATTTGTAATAATAGCTGAAAGTAGATGAACTCCAGCTGAAGAATATTTGAAAGTTCCAATATTTTTGTTTTGACCAAGTTGATTTAGGGTGTATTTTACCCAATCTCGTTGCTTAGAAAGCCTCTCCAATGACTCAGTTGTATTTTTAAAAGGGTATGGTGCAGTCATTGTAAGCAAATGGCGTATAGTTACTGCTTTTTTGTATATATCAGCAGGGCTACAATTATATTCAGGGAAAAAATCAACAACTTTTTGCTCAACATCCTTTATATAACCCTTGTCTATTGCGATACCAATTAAGGCTGATATGATACTTTTTGTGACAGATGCAACATGAAAAGTATCGTCAGCATTATAACCATTATAATATTTTTCAAAGACGATATTTCCTCTTCTTGCTATGATTATTGCGTTTATATTGCTATATTGTGAGATTATTAAAGGTTCAAGTTGTGAAAGTTTTTTTGAATCCATTCCAACACTTAAAGGGTCTATATTTTCAAATTTCAAATCTAAGCAGTAGTCTTTATCCATTATAAATACCTCCCTGTTATAGACTTTGAGTTTTCTTTTAGTTGTTGAGGAGAACCCTCTGCAATGATATATCCGCCTTTGTCTCCACCTTCTGGACCAAGTTCAATAATCCAATCACAAGTATTTAGAACTTCTATATCATGTTCAACAACAATTACAGAATTTCCATTTTCGACTAGTTCATCCAACAATTGAATTAGTTTAGCAGTATCATATAAACTTAGACCAGTAGTGGGTTCATCCAATACATAGAGAATATTGCCTTTTCGCTTTTTGCCAATCTCTTTTGCAAGCTTGATTCTTTGAGATTCGCCACCACTTAAAGTAGGGGTAGGTTGACCTAGCTTTATATAACCCATACCGATTTGTTCTAGTACTTTTAAGTGTGAAACAATATTTGGAGTATCTTCGAAAAAACTAACAGCTTCGGATACACTCATATTTAGGACATCATAGATATTTTTATTCTTATATTTAATGGATAGGGATTCATCATTAAATCTTTTTCCATGACACTCATTACATATACTGTCCATACTTAAATTATTTCCCAACCAGATTTTTTCATATCCGCTACCACTACATTTAGAACAAGCACCCTTTGAATTGAATGAAAAATGTCCAGCAGTGAAATTTTGTTTTATTGATTCTGGTTGACCTGCAAATAAAACACGTATCTTATCCCATATACCAATATAAGATGCAGGTGTTGAGTTCATATTTCTACCAATAGGAGTTTGAGATATTTCTGAATATCCAGAGATATATTGTGTACCACTTAATTTATCTGCAATAGTTTCTACAATTGCATAATCATCCTCATCACTTACTTCATTTTCTTTAATAGTGGCTTTATTATTATTTGGTTGATTATTGAAGTAACTTCTAAGAAGAGGTAGCAATGTATCTGATATAAGGGAACTTTTTCCACTGCCAGATTTTCCAGCTATTCCAATCATAGCACCTAAAGGTAATGATGCAGTAACGTTTTTAAGATTATTCGTACTTGCATTTTGAACAACTATACAAGGCATTTTTTCAATATCTGTAATATTTTTAGATGCTGTTCTAGTAGGCATGGAGTATTTTCCTGATATATATTGTCCAGTAATTGACTCATTTGACTTAAGCAGACCTTCTAAATCTCCTTGATATATTAACTGTCCACCTTCAACACCAGCTTTTGGACCTATATCAATAATATGTTCCGCCATATTAATTGTATTTTTATCGTGTTCAACTACAATGACAGTGTTACCTAAATCTTTTAACTCTTTAATGGATTTTAGAATATCGATTTTTTCAGATTCATGTAATCCCGCAGTTGGTTCGTCAAGTACGTAAATTAATGAATCCATCTCTGAATCAAGGTGAGAATTTAAAAATAGCCTTTGTATTTCTCCACCACTTAAAGTTGACATCTCTCTGTACAAGGACAGATGACCTAGTCTTGATTTTATTAGATTGTTTGTCTTAATCAAAATATCATCTATTAAATTTTTACCTAGAGTAGTTAGCTTGTCTTGATTTAATAGGGACCTTAGGAATTCATGAACTTCTAAAATGCTCATTTTTCCAAGTTCACCAATATGCTTTCCATTTAATAAAACTTGGCGTGCTTCTTCACCAATTTTAAAACCATTGCACTCAGAACAAGTAGTCATGCTATAAATACCATTTAAGTCTTCACCTCTTTGGTGACGACCATGAAGTACTTTTGCTAAACAAGAACTTCGTTTTCCATTTTCATAATGGCCATAGAGTACCTCGTTTTGTACTTCCTCAGGCAATTGTAAGAATGGTATCTCTAAATAATCTTTGAACTTTTTAGATAGAACTCTCAAATATCCTGGTGTAATTTGAGCTCTATCTAAAACTTTTTTTAGGGTAGTGTGCTTATCCAAGATAAGTTTTTCAATATTAATTTCAAAGTATGCTCCACGTCCAGAACACTTTACACACATTCCATCTGAAGATGTATATGAAAAATAACTTGGTCTTAATCGTTCTTCTTTATTACCACAATTATTACAAACAAGATTGTTGTCTACAGGAGTGTTACACGCAGAACATAGTACTTGTCCTTCTCCTGCATATAATAGTGTAAGCATACTAATAATATTGGTTCTAGTACCTACTGTTGAACGAGGATTACTCTGACGAATGATATTTTGTTTAACAGCTATAGTAGGAGCTAATCCTTGAATGTTATCGAATTTATTCTCATTATCAATGCCTGAAAGTATGCCTAAGGACTGTAAGTACTGTTTACGCCCTTCCTCAAATACAATATCAAACATAAGACTGGACTTACCTGAGCCACTGACACCTGTTGCAACTACAAGCTTATTTTTGGGGATAGAGATATCTATATTTTTTAGGTTATGAATTTTTGCTCCTTTAATTTTTATTTCTTTCATTAATTCACCTCATTTTATTAATTTTATCAAACTATAAAATTGGGATGTTTTAATCCTTAATATAAGAAGAGGTTAAGCGAAATCATAGTATTAAAAAGGCTCTATAGGTAAATATATATCAACTATATGTTTATTTTGTGGGTGACTATTTGGGTCATTAAGGTATACTTCAAAAGGGAAAGAATTACGTAATTTATGCTCATCATTTGATAGCCATTCATTATACATAAAATCCCAAGCATCACTATATTCATTTTGAAAAATACTAAAATGTCCCACAAGATATTTACCAGAAGGTATTGTCATATTACCAAGGTCGCTATTTTCTTTGACAACAATATTATCTGGAATTGTCATACAAATACTAGTCCTCAAATGATGTTCTTGTGTAAATTGAGGATTATCATGATAAATAGCTAATATATTTGTCTTTTCAAGTTCAACTAGATTCTGCTCATTTGCATATTCAAAGAGTTTTTCTACAATCTTTGGAAAATGACTAGCTAAATTTCCATATGACCCAGTGTATCTAATATAAGCTGTATTTACATTATCAAGTTCTAAGATTTCAATTTCTCCTTTAACCTCTCTATTATTTTTAGATTTAAGTTTTGATATGTATCTATTATACTGAGAAATTTTATATGGTTCTTTGCAATTCTTGCTATAATTATTTCTATATTTTATAGGGCTTATCTTATAGTAATTTTTGAATGCTCGTGAAAAAACCGCGGAATCAGTAAAACCAAAATAATGTGCAATATCAGTAATTGTCATGTCAGTACGATGAATAAGAAAAGACGTGGCTCCTTCTAGTTTTAACCTACTTACATACTGTGATAATGTTTCTTTTTCTATCGCTTTGAAAATCCTATGAAAATGAAACTTTGAAAAACCTGCTATATTAGAGAGCTCTTCAAGAGAAAGAGAATCATACAAATGCTCTTCTATATAGTCCTGTACTTTGCAAATACTACGTAAGTATTCTTTTTTACTTTGGGAATCAGTCATAAGTATACCTCCTTATTACAAAAATATATATTTTAAATACCCTTATTTATAGTAAATAAAGCGTTGAGTATGTGAGATTTAAAGTAAACAAAATGTTAAATAGATTTTTTATTAGGAATTTTTCTTATATATAATAACAATTTATATTATAAGAGAATTAGTATCTTACTTTGTAACACTTAGTATAACATAATGATATATTTTTCGATTGTATATTTGGTTATATATTTATATAAAGTTAGAGACTATAACATGGACAAAAACTTAATATCTAGTATGGCTGTAAATTTTGATACTGAGAACTATATATCAATTTTAAGAAAATATTTATAAACCAAGAAAATATTTATATTAAAAAAATTATTAAATTTATTGTTTAAATAAAAAAGTTAAATCTCATCTATTAACATAATGCCTTTAAAACTTTAAAATGAAAAATATAGAAGAATGATTTTTAATAAAATATAATCATCTAATAAATTATTAAGAAATACAAAAATATTTACAAACAACTATTTATTTGAATTGGGGGAATAAGAATATGAACAATGGTTTTTATCAATTAAATTCAGCAGTATTATATTTTAACGAGCGAAGTGATGTAAATAAAATAAGGTTTAATCACTATATAATGAGAAAAGAAAATATACAAAGATTAAAGGGAACTTTACCAAGGGGACAGTTTCAGATGACCGTAAGAAAGGCTGCATCTGACCTTGATTTATCAATATCTACAATAAGTAGGCTTGTAAATGAGTTTATAGATTTAGGAATATTGAGACTAATAAGTCGAGGAGTGAAGGGAAATTGTTGCTCTGTATATAGTTATATATGTTCTGAAAGTAGTGATACAGGTGTAATAAAGAAACGTAGAAGTTTTTTTGAAGATATCTTGGAAAATATTAATGAAACAAATAATAGTAGCCAAAAGGTATCAAAATATGAATATAAGTATAAGAAAGATAAAGTCAGTGATATCAATATGTACAGTTATATGGATAAAGAGTATAGAACATGGGGTTATGACCCAGAACTTCATACTGTAGATGAAACAGAAGATGTAACAAAGAAAAAAGAATTATTAAAAAAAAATTTAAAAAAAGAGTTATTAAAAAAGAATTCCAAGAAAAATACTGATGTGGAAGAGGATGACTATTATATAGAAAGTATTTATGAAAATATTATAAAAAAATTAAATAAAGAATCAGGGGAAAGTTTTAGGTTTGATTCAGAAACAGCCAACAAACTTATAGCTGAAAGAAGAAAAGAAGGTCACAGATTAGAAGATTTTTATAAAGTTATAGAATCAAGAGTTAAGAACTGGAAGGATACTCCTATGCTAGTGGATATAAAACCAGAGACTCTGTTTGGTCAAGAATTCAAGACTTATTTAAATGAAAAGTGATTATAATGGTGAAGAGATATACTAGAATAGATATTACAAAAAATCTAAAATTCAGATATAGTTTATGTTCAGATATGTTATATGTATAGAAAATAGGATTGTTAGTATTAAATAGAATTGTTAGTATTAAATAGAATTGTTAATATTAAATAGGATTCTTAGTGTTATTGATAATAAAAAATATTACTGGAATTTTTAAAATTCCAGTAATATAAAATAAGAAACTTTTTATAAACTGTATAATTAGAACCATATACTATATTGTATCAACTTCATATTCTAATATTTTTCCAGTGATTGCACTGATTGTTATATCATATTCGTTGCTTCCTTTTATTATTTCGCCTTCATATTCTTTATCATCTTCATCGTATTCAAATTTTACTATTTTACCACCAGGTACTTTATTTAGCATTATTGACTTAGCTTTTTCAATGCTAATTATAGATTTATTGTTATTAGCATTAGAATCACTATTATTTTGATTATTATCAGAATCATCATAATCATTATCATCAGAATCGTCATCCATATCAATATCTATAATTCTTCCATCAAATGCATTTATTTCTATTTCATATGTTTTATTATCTTTTACAACTTTAGCCTCATATTCATTATCGTCAGCATCATATTTACAGTACATTAAATTACCATTAGGAATAGCATCTAGGATTATAGATTTAGCTTTATCTAAAGATATATTTTTTACATTTAAGTTATCGTTATTTATATCATCATCTTTTTCAATTTCTATTATTTTACCAGAGTATGCATCTATTTCTACTTCATATACAATATTATCCTTTATAACCTTACTGTCGTATTTGTTATCATCTTGGTCGTAGTAACAAACTAAAACATTACTTCCTGGAACAGCTTGCTTTAATATTTCTTTAGCTTCAATTAAAGATATTTTTTTAGTTTTATTTCTTATATCGACATCTTTTAGTTTTAAGATATCCTCAAAGGCTTTTTGGTTATCACCTCCGCCAACTTGTGTTACTTCTTTTATGTCTTTATTTTTAATAAAATCTTTTTGGCTGTTTGCAAGAGTACCATTAGATATTATTACAGGAGAATTTTCTTTGGCTGCCAATACTCCTATTGATAATGCGTCTACTAGTGCATTTTCTTTGTTCATACCATCTTTAGTAACAAATACATTTTTTATGCTTTTGTTTTTATAAAATTGCTCAATAATTTTGGCATTAGTATTGTTTCTATCTGAACCACTGATTCTCTCTTTATTTGGATATTTTTTTACTGTATTGTCTGATAAAATCTTATTTCCTCCAACTATATAAGATTTTTTTATAGACCTATTATTTAAGAAATTTATACTGCTATTATTGCTGTTTTCCTCAGATACTAGTATTATAGGCATATTATGTATTGCTGATGGAGAAGCTATGCTAACTGCATCAGATAACCCCTTTAATCCATTTACAACTGCTACATTTTCTACTTTTTTTATCTTATCTATTTCTTTAAGTACATTTGTAGACATTTCATAGATATTATTTCCTACTATTTTATTTACTTTTATGTTAAGTGATTTTATTTCATTTTCTACTTTATTGGATATACTATTTCCACTGTCCACTATATATACATTATCTACTCCAAGTCTTTTAAGTTCAGTTTTAGTTGAACTTTCTATGCTATTATTATTTACTAAAAGTATAGGAGCATTTTTTAATTTAGCAAAAGGATTTGCACAAAGTGCGCTTTGAATAGAGTTACCATTGACTATAATTGCTGTTTTTGATTGAACCCACCCTACTTTACTCACTTCTACAGCCGTTTCATATCTTGTTTTACCTATTAATCTTTCTTGTTTTGTTAAGTTGTTTGCAAATATTACTGAAGAGCTAGAAAAAAACAGCATACCTGCCACTAATATAGCTAAGTTTTTCTTATTCATATTTTTTACCTCACAATCCTTATATTTTCTTATTTAGTATGAACTAGTAAAATATAATCTTAAAATCAAGTTACTATTAAATGTAACATTTTAAAAATAACAGATAAGATTATTCAATATAAAGTTTTTATTTTCTTATTTAACATTGTATCATAAATACTTGGGAAAATGTTTCTAACCTTGAATATATGTAAATCAGTATGGATTACTTTTATCATTTGATAAATAGGTTTTGCCCATTGTTTAATATGTTCTAAAACAGGTAAAAAGCTTATTCCTAAATCTGTTAGGGAATATTCTACTTTGGGTGAAATTTCTTGATAAATTTTCATAGTATTTAATTAAAAAATAAAAAAAACTATTGACTTGAAGTTAACTCTAAGTAGTAAAGTATAATTATAGAAAGTTTATAAGTATTTAAAAGAATAAGTTAAAGTAGAGAATACTTAAAGGGGGAAGCAGGACAATGGAACAAAAAAAATTAGGATTTGGATTAATGCGTTTACCAGTAAAAGATGAAAATGATGCTACAAGTATTGATATGGATTACTTAAATAAGATGGTTGATACTTTTTTAGAGAGAGGATTTACATATTTTGATACAGCATATGTATACCATATGGGTAAAAGTGAAATAGCACTTAGAGAATCTCTAGTAAAGAGACATAAAAGAGAAAGTTTTACTGTAGCTACAAAACTGCCACTAATGGCTTTGAAAGCAAAAGAAGAGCAGGAACCTATTTTTAATGAACAGTTAGAAAAATGTGGTGTAGATTATTTTGATTATTATCTTTTACATAATATAGGTGTATCACATTATGAGGTAGCCAAGAAATTTGACAGCTTTAAGTTTATTGAAGAAAAGAAAAAAGAAGGAAAAATAAAAAATATTGGTTTTTCTTTTCATGATAGTGCAGAACTATTAGACAAAGTATTGAATGAACATCCAGAAGTAGATTTTGTTCAGTTACAGATTAACTATTTGGATTGGGATAATGAAAGCATACAATCTAGAAAATGTTATGAAGTAGCAACAAAACACAATAAACCTGTTATCGTTATGGAACCAGTAAAAGGTGGTACACTAGCAAAAATACCAGAAAGAGCCGAAAAATTATTTAATGATTACAATCCAGATATGTCAGTGCCATCATGGGCAATTCGTTTTGCAGCAAGTAAAGATAATGTCATGATGGTTTTAAGTGGAATGTCAAATATGGAACAACTATTAGATAACACAGGATATATGCAAAATTTTGAACCATTTGTACAGAAAGAATATGATGTTATAGATGAAGCAGTAGAAATTATAAATGAAGCAATTGCAGTTCCATGTACTGCTTGCCAATATTGTGTAGAAGGATGTCCAAAAAATATTGCTATTCCAAACTATTTTGCTTTATACAATGCAGAAAAGCAAGCTCTTAATACTGGATTTTCAACACAAATGGTTTACTATAATAACTACACTAAAACTTATGGAAAAGCGTCAGATTGTATTGGATGTAAACAGTGTGAAAAAAATTGTCCACAACACATTAAAATTGTAGACTCTTTAAAGAATGTAGCAGAAATTTTTGAAAAATAATTGTTACCATAAAATAATTAATGTTATACGGAAAAATTGAAGTTAATGAAATATAAGTAAAATAATTAATGATATATAGAAAAGTTGAAATTGATGAAATGTCAGTCAAACTGTTTAATCGAATTTTAAATTATACACTATCAAGAAAGGAGGAGGATTTGTGTGACAATTTCAGAAGTGAGTAAAAAATACGAACTTTCAGCAGATACTTTACGATATTATGAACGAATTGGCTTAATACCACCTGTAAGTAGAAACAAAAGTGGAATTAGGTCTTTTACAGAAAAAGATTGTGAGTGGGTTAATTTCATCAAATGTATGAGAAGTGCAGGGCTTTCCATTGAGACATTGATTGAGTATGTAACTATGTTTCAAAAAGGGAATGAAACTATAAAAGCGAGAAAAGACCTTTTAATAGAACAACGAAATCAGCTTTCTAGAAGAATAGAAGATATGCAGAAAACTTTAGAACGATTAAATAGTAAGATTGATGGATATGAAGATAAAGTTATTGAAAAAGAAAAAACATTAAAGAATAATAGTGAGAGTCAAAGAACGGAGGTATTGTCTTATGAATAAAAGTGTACTTGTACTGTCTGCAAGCCCTAGAAAAGGTGGGAATTCTGATTTACTATGTGACCAATTTATGCAAGGGGCATTGGAATCTAAAAATCAAGTAGAAAAAATATTTTTGAAAGATAAGGAAGTTAATTATTGTGTAGGATGCGGAGTCTGTTATGAGAAAGGTGGAAGTTGCCCACAAAAAGATGACATGGAAGAAATTCTTGAAAAAATGATTAAAGCAGATGTTATTGTTTTGGCAACTCCAGTTTATTTTTATACTATGAATGCACAAATGAAAACTATGATTGATAGAACCTGTTCGAGATACACTGAAATTTCTGGAAAAGAGTTTTATTTCATTGTTGCCGCAGCAGACAATAGTGAGCAAGCTATGGAAAGAACATTAGAAGGATTCAGAGGATTTACATCATGTCTAAACGGTGCTAAGGAAAAAGGTATAGTTTATGGCGTAGGAGCTTGGCATGTAGGTGATATTAAAGAAAGTGTAGCAATGAAACAGGCATATGAAATGGGTAAGTCAGTGTAGGTAAGAGGTATTTTTAAGAGCGTTAGATTCTCTAAATTTTATTGATGGAGTGACTCCAGAATAATCTAGATAAAATAAATAGTAGACTAAGAGTATTCTACCATTTAGAGGCTGTAAGTAGATTTGTGTAAAACAAATTTACTTACAGTTTTTTGTTGTATATAATTGCTAGATTTGAAAATTAGTTTTTTCATCTAATTTAATTTATATAATATCATTTTGAGTTGTATCAAGTCTGTAATCAGTCATATCAAGCTTATTGTCAATTATATCAAGTCTGTTGCTAATTTTAATACTATTATCTAATTTTAATAATATTTCTAAAGATTTTTCATCTATAACATCAGTCCTCATATTTTATTATCATATCATAAATATAAGTACTAACTTTTAATAAACTAACTAATAATTTTATAAAATAAGTAAATTATAAATGATTTATAAATTAAATGTAAATAAAAATATGGACAAAATATAAACAGTTTATAAACAAATCAACTACTGATAAGATGAATTTTAATGCTAGTATAGGAGTTACAGGAAATGTGTGACTATGAGAAGATAAAATCTATCAGCTTATTTGGCATACAATATTGAATCTATTTAGTATATTTTATATGATTTCACAGATTAATTTTTTAGTAGTAATAAGACTAAAAAGAACAGCTCTATTAATTAGCAAAAAATAAAGTATTCTAATGATAAAGATTATCTCAAATGTCATAAACAAATATAGATTTATTATGATTATAGTAAAAATACACTTCTTCCTGTATATACAAATAATTTAAATTTTAAAAGGAGGAATTAATCATGGCAATTGAAACTAAAACTCCAGACTGGGTTAATGTGCTGGAACTAAATAGCAAAATAGACATTACTGGAAAATCTGATGTAAGTGATATGATACAAGATATTGTTTCTGATGAATCACTAAAAGATTCTGTTATATATTTTCCAAACGGTGACTATTTATTTGAAAAAGGTATTAAGATTAGCCAACAAATAACACTTCAAGGAAATTCTTATTATGGAGGAGATGTTCTAGAATTAAGTGAAAGTGAAGACAATAAAAAACCATTTATAGGAGCAACAAATTTTATAACTAGAGGCGTTTCTAATATGAGTATCATTACATTGACAGAGACAAATCAAACTATAAAAAATATTAACTTTTACTATGATAATCGTGAAATAAAAAATGAATTACCTAAAGATGTATCTGCTATAACAGAAGGTGAAGGAGTACAAGGTTTATCACATTTTGAACATCTATATATTTCTGGATTTTCGGGAACAGGAATTGAAATTCCACTTTATGCAACTGGTAATGATATTACTGTTACTTCATGTGGTCTTGGTATAAAACTTGGAGAAAAATCTATGCTTTCTAGTAGTAAGGTTTATAGATGTAAAAATGGAATGGAAATTACAACTGGTGTCAGCTTAAACAATGTAAAAATAGAAGATATTCAAGAAGTAGGTATTAATAATAAAGGACTTGGTTTCAATCTTATGATTAATCTTGCAGTTGATAAATGTGGATACTGTGGGTTTATGTTTGAAAAAATGTCTCATAGCCAGATAACTGCAAGATTTACTAACTGTAGCCAATATTATAAAAACGTTGACTATGATACTTATAAAAATCTTCCAGATAAAAAAGAAGGAGCTTATTCTATACTTTATGGAGACACTTTAGACAACTGCAATATTGTATTGATGAATAATAATGTTGATACTCTAGAAAATGGTCTAGAGCGCAAGATACATGTAATCAAAGCGAATGAAACAACTAATGTAACTCTAGAATGTGATGCTGAAGCTGATAGCTTTATACAATGTGCAAAAGGTAACTTACTATTAGAAAATGGTAGAAATACTTATAAGTTCTATGATGGCGAGATTTGTTCTGTAGGCGGAGTTCAAGTTTCTGATGTAAATCAAGGTGATTTACTTAAGATAATTGATAATACACTTTATGTAGATGATGGGGGAAAAGATTTAGTGGTTCCTAAATTACAGAAGAATTCTGTTATATCTTCAATATTAGATTCAGAAGTAGAGATAAGTAAATTGCATAGTGGAACATGGGAACAAATTGGTGTAAAAACACTTAATGGAGAACCTATGTACTATTATAAAAAAATAAACGATTAGTTTTAAACTTAGGAGGTAGCGAATTATGGGAGAACCTATAATAATTAAAGAAACAGGTGGCTGGATTAATGTTTTAGATTATGGAGTTTGTAGAGATGAAACAGAAGATGTAAGTTCTAGGGTGCAAGAAATTATAAATGCTGCACCAGAAGACTCTATTATATATTTTCCAAAAGGGAAGTACTTATTTACAAGTGGTATAGAGATTAACAAACGATTAACACTATGTGGAGACACATATTTTAGGTCAAATAATCCAAATAGTCCAGATTATTATTCAGGAACAACACAATTTTCTGGTAAATTCGATCAAAAAAAGGTAGAAGATGGTACAATTGAAAGTTTTACAATGATAACCATAAAGGGAGTAAAGCATTGTATTAAAAGTATTTCTTTCCAATCAAACAATTGCAATAGCAAGAAGACACCTGAGGAACCTCCTGCAAATGGTGAATCAGGATTTCATCATGAAATAATATTCACAAGTGAACACAAAGGGAAATGTATATCAGCAATTGTATGTGAAAATGTATCAGAAGGGCCTGGACATTATGAAAATGTAGACTTTGGTGGCTTCGGTGAAATTGCACTTAAGATGCCTAATAATTCTACAGTAAACGATATTACTGTTTTTTCATGTAATCGTGGTATTAGTACAGGAGAAGATTCAATAATTACTAATGGAAAGACTTGGGGATGTGATTATGGAATGGAAATTTCTACTGGAACTTTTATTAATGGTATGAGAGTAGAAGAAGTTGGTAGGATTGCTATTGACAATATTGGTAAGGGCTTAAACTTTGTTACAAATGTTACAATTGACCAATGTGGATATTGCGGATTCAAGTTTGACTCAATGTCTAATACCTACGTATCAGGAAATATCTCAAGATGTGGTCAATTTTATTTTAATTTTAACTATGATGACTATTTGAAGTTAGACGAGAGAGTTAAGGAAGCTTATTCCTTATTTTATGGGAATTCAATAGAGTCAAGTAATATAACAATCGCAAATGACAATGGAGACTATTGGGATGATAAAGGGAAAGATAAATTTAAGGAAGGGGATTTAAGATTTAGGGAACATAAGATATATCTTATAGAAGCTTTTGAAGCCAAGAATGTATTATTAAGATGCAATATAGATGCTACTGATATGGTTGTTAATTCAGAAAAAGGAAACCTAATATACAATAATAAAGAACAAATAGTTATATTTTATGATGGTGAACTTAGTAGTATTAATGGAGTTGGTATATCTGAAAAAGGTCATAATGACAAAATAAAGATAAAAAATGATGAGATGTATATAAATGGCAATATTAAGATGCATAGCCCACAGGTAAATGATATTATATCAACATCAACTAGTAATATCAATACAGTTTCTGGTCAATATAAAGTAAAATTGGAGAAAATAAGTCAAAAAGTAGAAGTTGGAAGAACTATACACTATTATAAAGTGATAGATAAGTAAGTAAATATATTAGACTTAAGCAAGTATTTTGCCAATGGTCTAGTTATTAGTTTCAATAAATTTTATATAGTACAATTGGTAACTATAAAAATTCATTTAATACCAAAAGCACATAACCTTTTGGTATTGAGTAAATTAAGAAAGGAATAGATAATATTATGGAAGAAATTAAGAATAAAAAATGGATTAACGTATTAGAAAGAGAGCCTGATATTAAAAATGATGGGACAGAAGATGTAGGACCTTTTATACAGAAAATTATTAGTGAAACAGATTTTTGTATTTTGTATTTCCCAAAAGGTAAATACCTATTTAAAACTGGTATTGCGATTGATAAAGAAATAACCTTACATGGAGATTCTGATTCATCAACATCTGCTACAGAATTTATAACACGTGGAGTTCCTAATATGAGTATTATTACATTGACAGGAAGAAAACAATGTATTAAAAATATAAGTTTTTATTCTGATAGCTGTGAGATGATTGTTCATGATGAACCCCCAACAAAAGGAAATCCACATTATCATTATGAAATGTTCATTAAGAGAAATGAGAATAATGAAGAAATGAAGGGGGTATCAGCAATTACATGTACTGCTGAAACTACAGGCCTAGGTCATTATGAAAATCTTTATATAACTGGCTTCTCAGGTACAGGAATTCAAATTCCTTACTATTCAATTGTAAATGATATTACAGTTTCCTCTTGCGGGCTAGGTATTGATACAGGAAATGACATAATTATTTCAAACAGTAGAATATATGAATGCCAAAAGGGTATGGAAATTAAGGTAGGAGCTAGTCTGAATAATATTAAAATCGAGAAAATACAAGAAGTAGGCCTTAGAAGTAAGGGTGGCGGTAGTTATAAGATTAATAATATTACTATTGATCAATGTGGACATTGTGGTTTTGCATTTGGTACAATGATTAATACTTCTATATCTGGGATTATAAGAAGATGTGGTCAGTATTATTATAATACAGATTATGATACTTATTCAAATATGGAAAATAGGAAAGAAGATGCATATTCATTATTCTATGGAGAGAATTTTAAGAATTGCCATGTTAATTTGCTTAGTGATAATAAAGATAATTGGGATGATGGATTAGAATATAAGCATAAAGTTTATGTATTTGAAACTCTTCAAATACCAAATTCTACACTGAAATGTAGCATAGATGCTTATGATTATATAGTAAAATCAGTACACGGAGGTGGAAATTTAAGGTTACAAAATAACTTTAATGATTATATATTTATTGACTCATCTGTTCCAGAGATTGTTAATGGTATTAACTTGAAGGGATATCACAAAAATAGAAATTTGTTAATGTTAGATAATGGGAAATTGAGTTTTAAAACTGGCACTGGCACTGGCGATGAGAAAAAAAATATATTTAGAGCTCAACAGGGTCTTATTGTTACATCATTAGATTCAGATATTTCTCAGATAAAATCTACCTATGGAGGAGAATGGGTAAAACTTGGTTCTGAACTTATTGGAAAAGAAACTGTATATTATTATGAAGTCCCTGCACCCCCAAAATCCCCTGAAACTCAAAAAAATAAGTAATAAATAATATAAAAAAATGAATCCTTACAACAGGGTTCATTTTTTATAAATATAGCTGAATATAATAATACAAAAACTAATAAAGAAGTTTAAAATACTAGTCTTATATTATTGCAGAATTAACAGAATATTTAATATAGTTTTCTAATGTCATAGAATAGTTATCTTTACTACAGATATATTTTAATACATGTTCTTATGTTGCTGATAGAGTTATGTCATTTTCAGATAACTCCTTAAGTTTATGTATTTAAAGCTTATTATCTGATAAAGTCGATATTGAAATGTAACATAAATGATTGTGATTATATAATAGAAACAGTACATGGAGATGGGAATTTAAGATTACAAAATAACTTTAATGGTTATATAGTAAAAGCAATACATAAAGGCTATAATTAGATTTACAGAAAAGTAAATTTATCTACAGCCTTTTTGGTATACTCAGTTTTTTAATATACACAGATTTTTGATATACATACAAATCTATGCACATTTTTATCATTTATTTGATATCTAAATTTATATGTGTTTTAGTAGTTGTTTTGCTTTTAGTAGTTAGTAGCGTATTAAATAGATTCTTTCATAATATCATTTTCTTTAATAATTAACTTTTTTAGATTTTTCCAATCGATTTCTTCCATATTAGCAAAATAATGTCCACTTCCTACACAAGTTAAATAGGATTTACCATCTAATTCAAATGAAGAACCACCAATACACTTTGGATTACATTTTTTACAAGTACGAGTTTTTGTAATACTATCTTTAATAACTTTAGAGCATTCTTCTACAGTGTCTCTATATGTATCTAGATTATAAAGGTTTGCTTTAACTCTCCATTTTTTCTCATTACATTCAATAGTAAATAGACTACGTTTTGGTTTTTTAGTTGAATATAGTATACGATAAGAACGGGCTCCTGTTCGTGGTTCAATCTTGCAATCTAGTGATTGACCAAGTTCATGCAAATCATAAGCAATACTATAATCTTTCCCACTTAGTACTTTTAGCATTTCTTCTGTTGTTTCTGCTGTTAATGGACTTTTGTTCATAATTAAAAACCCCCTATATAAATAAAAATTTTGCATATAAATAGTAGCTTTATACAAATAAAAACTAATAATAGTATAGTCAATCAAGTTATCAAAATCAATAAAATAGCTGTAATCTTACATTATTAGGCATGAAATGAGAGGTAGTGTTTTGTAGAGGGAAAGACTTAATAGTATGAAAATTCACTCAAACATGATACAATTCTATAAAAGATTTAAAAAATATGAAGGGAGAAAGTTGCTGAAAGAATTAATTTTATACTTTACTTATATTTTATAAAATAAATGTATAGCTTATAAGATAAATGGGCTCATTAAAAAATAGTTTTGTAAGTTTTCAGCAGCAGTAGTGGAATATTGATAATTTTTTGGTTACTATTATACTTGGCTATTATATTTTCAATAGGTTCTATGATAACAAAAGTAAATAAGGTCTGGATTAAAGTGTTGCTATTTGTAGCAGTAGGATTGTCAACCATAGTTCTTTCATACATGATAGCCTAATAAATTAAAACTTTAGAACTATTTAAATAAAATTTGCGAATTCTCAAAACAAGAATTCTCAGGTTGGTAAAATTCTAGATATGAGAAAAAATTAATGTTATAAAAAAACGAATTTCTGATTATTTTTTATGGGAAGGTTGCAATTTAGGTGTTTTAAGTGCTTACATAAAGTTTTATGAATAAAAAGAAATTGGCATGCTAATTGCTTTAATAAATATTAACATGAACACAAATAAATATAATAATCTGAGTATTGATTATTTGAAACTTTGGATTTGATTTCTTGTCTAAAGGTTCATATTAATATTGGTGTTTAGGAAATTTTATTTTCCTGTAAATATAACTTAATAATAGGAGGTGAAATCATGTCAAAAGTAGTAATAGCTACAGAGAAAGCTCCAGGAGCAATTGGACCATATTCTCAAGCGATACAAGTTGGAAATATAGTTTCTACATCAGGTCAACTTCCAATAGACATGAAGACAGGTGAGTTAGTATCTGACCCAAAAGAAGCAACAAAAGCTTCTTTAGACAATGTAAAAGCAATACTAGAACAAGCTGGTACAACTATGGATAAAGTATTTAAAACTACAGTTTTCGTAAAAGATTTAAAGGATTTTAATGATATTAACGAAGTGTACGCTACATATTTTAAAGAAAATCCACCAGCAAGATCATGTGTACAAGTTGCTCAATTACCAAAAGATGCAGTTTTAGAAATTGAAGCAATGGCAGTATTATAATAAAATCAATGACAAAACTAATAAAAATTAAAAACTAATAAAAAAAGTCTACAATTAAAAAGTTTATATTAAAAAAGTCTATATAAAAATCTATCTAAATATTTAACTATTGAGCTTTTCTTATATAACATATATTTTTGTGCCAAAAATATATTTGTTATAGGAGGAAAGCTTTTTTGTATTTTATTATTTGTGTATTATAATTAAAGTAATCCTAATATAAAACAATCTTTTTATAATTATTATTATGTATTTCAATGTAAATATATAAATAAGTAATGTTTTATATATATTTTAAAAATTAACTATATGTTAAAATATAGTTAAACTGATAATTTGGTAAATTAAATTCTAATGGGGGAAACTATGGTAAGTAAATTAAAGGAATTTCAACAGGAAATGATAAAATACACTGAAACAGTAGCTAGTGTGCTAGATGTAGATATTGAAATAGTTGATGATAGATTAATAAGAATTAGTGGCACAGGTCTGTATAAATCAAAAATAAATGAAAGCGTTGTTACTGAAGGTTTTCTTTATGATAAAGTTATACAGACAGGTCAGGAATTAGTCGTATTAGATATATGTGATAATCAGCTTTGTATAGAATGTTCCCATTACATGAAATGCCTAAATAAAGTAATAATAGCAGTCCCAATAAAATATAATAATCGTACTATAGGAGTAATTGGTGCTATTAGTACAGATAAAACTAAAAAAGTAGAAATAAGTGCAAAAATAGATAATTATTTGAAGTTTGTCAATCATATATGCGATTTAATTTCTATGAAGATAGAAGAACATGAAGTGTCAAAAAGTAGCAGTAGAAAAATGAATATGATGATAGAAATAATAGAAAATGTTGAAAAAGGTGTCATTATATTAGATATAAATAGCAAAATATCTTATATAAACAATATTGCTTTGAAAAAATTAGATATTGGAAAAGATATAATAGAAAATACAGTAAAAATAATATCTGTTGAATCTTCTTCAAATGGGCATGAATTACTAGAAATTGATATTGATAACAAAATTTATAATATAAATGCCAAAATAATTCCTGTATATCCATATATAAATCAATATGACAAGATAATCATATTTGATAAGACATATATAAACCATAAAGGACATGGAAAAGTCAACAGTGGATGGGGAAATAGTGATATAGAGTCTATAATTGGTAACTCAGAATCAATGGTGAAAGTTAAAGAGAGAACTAAGAAATTAGCAAAGTCAAATTCAACAGTTCTTATAACTGGTGAAAGTGGTACAGGTAAAGAGTTAATTGCTAGAGCTATACATGCTGAAGGAAGTAGATGGAATAAGCCATTTATTGCTATAAACTGTGCTGCTATTCCAGAAAACCTTCTTGAAAGTGAGTTATTTGGCTATATAAAAGGTGCATTTAGTGGAGCTAGTAGTGGAGGTAAGGTTGGTAAGTTTGAACTTGCAAATGAAGGGGTCATATTCCTTGATGAAATGGGGGACTTATCTATGCCTTTACAAGCGAAGTTACTTAGAGTTTTGCAGGAAAGAAAATTTGCAAGGATTGGCTCAAATAAACTTATAGATTTAGATATAAGAGTAATTGCTGCAACAAATAAAAATTTACTTAAGTTAGTGAATGAAGGCAAGTTTAGAGATGATTTGTACTATAGGTTAAATGTAATTCCTATAAATTTACCACCCCTTAGGGAAAGAAAAGATGATATTGAAGCTATAATGATGAAATTTGTTTCCAAGTATTCTTTAGAATTAGATATAAAATTGAATCAAATAGAAAAAAATGTGATGAATATGTTGATTAATTATAATTGGCCGGGAAATATAAGAGAATTAGAAAACGCAGTTGAATATATGATGAATTTAGTTGGAGAAGATGGAATAATCTATAAAGATATGCTTCCATTAGATATTTTGAACTATTATAATATTAAAGGAAATAGTTTTAAGAGTAATAATGAGGTAATAAAGTTTGAAGATGATATAGTTGATGGAATAGTAGAAAACCAAGAAAAAATACTTTCAATTAAAGAATTGGAGTTAACTTACATACATAAGTTGTTAAATAAATATGGAAGAGATACAAAGACAAAAAAGAAAATAGCAAAAGATTTAGGGATAGGTTTAGCTACATTATATAGAAAGCTAGAAGAGGAACAACAATAAACTAGATATAGAAAATAGTTTTAAATGTATTGTAATGTGATTGGTAGGTCAATAAAAATAACAGTACTAATAGAAAGCTAAAATAAAAACATAAAATATAGAAGGTTATAACCATATAAATATAGAAGGTAAAAATAGTAATATACAAGACAAAATAATAGACATATAGAAAATTAAAGGCATAATAGAAGGAAAATAAAAATAAAGAAACGGTTTCTCGAAATGATAATTCTCGTATTGATAAAAATTTCCCAATATGAGAATTTTTTCTTTTATAAATCTTATTTTTCACACTCAGATTTTACAGAATTTAAATAAATTTGAAAAAAGTATGTAATTCCAACATAAAAAAATTGTTTTTAGAATAAATAATATTGGCACAGTAATTGCTTTGTATAAAGACACAAAGATAAAAAATTAATAATGACATCGAAAAATTTGAAAGGGGAATATAAAATAAATGAGAGAAATAAAATGGAAATTAAATAACTTACCTAAAGCAGAGAAAAAAGAAAAAGGAATTGAATTTTTAAAGGATGAAGAAATTGCAAAAGCGAAAGCATTTCATGAGAGTTTTCCACAATACGAAAAAACTCCTTTAGTTAAATTAGATAACTTAGCAAAATTATTAGGGGTTAGCGGAATATATGTAAAAGATGAATCTTACAGATTTGGATTAAATGCATTTAAAGTTTTGGGTGGTTCTTACTCTATGGGTAGATACTTAGCTCAAAGATTAAATAAAGATATATCAGAGTTAGGATATGAAAAATTAATTTCAAAAGAAATAAAAGACCAATTAGGAGAAATAACTTTCTTTACAGCTACAGATGGAAATCATGGTAGAGGAGTTGCTTGGACAGCTAATAAATTAGGTCAAAAATCTGTTGTGTTAATGCCAAAAGGTTCTTCTGAATTTAGATTAAATAAAATCAAGGGAGAAGGTGCAGATGCTAGTATAACAGACTTAAACTATGATGATGCTGTAAGATTAGCTAATGAATATGCAGAAGCTGATGACCATGGAGTAATGGTTCAAGATACAGCATGGGAAGGATATGAAGAGATACCAGCATGGATAATGCAAGGATATGGAACTATGGCTAAAGAAGCTATAGAACAATTAAAAGAATATGGAGTAGATAGACCAACGCATGTATTTGTGCAAGCAGGAGTTGGTTCGCTTGCTGGTGCAGTTCAAGGATATGTTGCTTCAATATATGATGAATGCCCAATAACAGTAGTAGTAGAAGCTGATGAGGCAGATTGTTACTATAAATCAGCAGAAGCAGGAGATGGAAAACCAAGATTTGTAGGTGGAGATATGCCAACTATAATGGCAGGTCTTGCTTGTGGAGAACCAAATACTATAGGATTTGAAGTATTAAAAAATTATTCATCAGCATTTGTTTCAGCACCAGACTGGGTTTCTGCTAAAGGTATGAGAGTTTTAGGAAATCCTCTAAGAGGAGATGAAAAAGTAATCTCTGGAGAATCTGGAGCAGTTACAACTGGAGCATTAGTTTCAATACTTGAAAGTGAAGATTTAAAAGATTTAAGAGAAGCTTTAAAACTAGATGAAAACTCTAAAGTATTATTAATAAGTACAGAAGGAGATACTGACCCAGACAAATATAAAGATATAGTTTGGAATGGAGAATGCCAAAGTAAATAGAGGGTTCAAGATAAATAAAAGTAAAGTGCTAACAAATCAAATAAGTTAAACATTATAAATGAAAAATCAAAATGCCAATAAATAAAAATTAAGAATTATATGGGGGAATATCAAAATGTTAAATGAAATAAGAAAAAAACAATTAACTGAAGTTTGCCAAGATTTAATAAGAAATGCTAGTTATTCAGGTCAAGAAGAAAATGTAGTAAAGGCAATTGAAGAAAATTTTGCTATATTAGGTTTTGACAGCTGGTCAAGAGATAGATATGGAAATATAGTAGGATGTATAAAAGGAAATAAACCAGGTAAAAAAATATTATTTGATGGTCATATAGATACAGTTCCAGTTCCAGATGCAAGTAAATGGAGTGTTCCTCCTTTTGAAGCAAGAATAGTAGATGGTAAAATATACGGTAGAGGAACTTCTGATATGAAGGGTCAAGTAAGTGCTATGATGGCGGCTGTTTCATACTTTGCAGAAGATACTAATAAAGACTTCGAAGGTGAACTATATGTAGCAGGAGTTGTTCATGAAGAAATATTTGAAGGAGTTTCAGCTAGAGAAATAAGTAAAGCTGTTAAACCTGATTATGTTGTAATAGGAGAGTCTTCAGAATTAAACTTAAAGATTGGTCAAAGAGGTAGAGGAGAAATAGTTGTAGAAACTTTTGGTAAACCAGCTCACTCTGCTAATCCAGAAAAAGGTGTAAATGCAGTTTATAAAATGGCTAATGTAATTCAAAGAATACAACAATTAGTACCTCCAACTCATCCAGTGTTAGGTGATGGAATACTAGTTTTAACAGATATAAAATCTTCTCCATACCCAGGAGCATCAGTAGTGCCAGATTATTGTAAAGCAACTTTTGATAGAAGATTATTGGTTGGAGAAACAAAAGAAGGAGTATTAGCTCCAATACAAGCATTATTAGATGAAATGATGAAAGAAGACTCAGAATTAAATGCAAAAGTTTCTTATGCATCTGAAAAAGCTGACTGTTATACAGGAAATACTATAGAAAGTGAAAGATTCTTCCCAGGTTGGTTATATGATGAAAATGATGAATTTGTTCAAGCAGCATACAAAGGATTAAAAGAAGCTGGAATAGATTCAGAAATAACTCAATACTCATTCTGTACAAATGGAAGCCATTATGCAGGTGAGGCTGGAATAAGAACTATAGGATTTGGTCCTTCTAGAGAAAATCTTGCTCATACAATAGATGAACATATAGAATTAGACCAATTATTCAAAGGTGCAGAAGGATATTATGGTATATTAAAATCAGTTTATAAAAAATAATTAGGAGATGGTTTTGTGAGAACTTTAATAAAACATGGGCTTATAGTAGATGGCAATAAAACACCAGCATATGAAGGGGATATTTTAATAGAAAACGAAAAAATATTAAAAATATCACAGGATTTAAACGAAGAAGCTGACAAAGTTATAGATGCAAAAGGTAGAGTTATATGTCCAGGTTTCATAGATACTCATAGCCATTCAGACCTAGTGATTTTAGTTAATCCATATAATGAGGTAAAGATTAGACAGGGAATTACAACAGAAGTGTTGGGCCAAGATGGAATATCTATGGCCCCTCTACCTCAAGAGCATATATCTTCTTGGAGAAAAAATTTAGCAGGCCTAGATGGTGAAAGTGATGAAATTGATTGGAAATATGAAACAACAGAAAATTATTTGAAAATGATGGACGAAAATGGGGTGGGATTAAATGAAACTTATTTAGTACCTCATGGAAACGTAAGAATGGAAGCAATGGGACTTGAAGATAGACCTGCCACTAAAGAGGAAATTCAAAAGATGTGTGAAATCACAGAAAGAGAATTAAAGGCAGGAGCTATAGGATTGTCAACTGGACTTATATATATACCTTGTGCGTATTCATTGACAGAAGAAATTATAGAGATGTGTAAAGTAGTAGCAAAATACGATGGAGTATTTGTAGTTCATCAAAGAAGTGAAGCAGATACGATTTTAACATCAATGGAAGAAATTATAGAAATTGGAAAACAATCAGGAGTAAAAGTTCACTTCTCACACTTCAAGGTTTGTGGTAAATCAAATTGGAAGTATATACCTCAAGTTATAGAACTTTTAGAAAAAGCAGAAAAAGAAGGTATAAGAGTATCATTTGACCAATATCCTTATGCAGCTGGAAGTACAATGCTTGGAGTAGTTTTACCTCCATGGGCACATTCAGGAGGAACTGATAAATTAATAGAAAGATTAAGTGATGAAAACGAAAGAGCAAAAATGAAAAAAGATATAGCAAATGGAATCGAAGGTTGGGATAACTTTATAGAATTTGCTGGAATAGACCAAATCTTTGTAACAAGTGTAAAGACAGAAAAAAATCAAGATACAATTGGTAAAAGCCTACTAGAAATTGGAAAGATGAGAGGCAAAGACCCATTAGATGCAACGTTTGATTTATTGAAAGAAGAAGAAAATGCAGTTGGAATGGTAGATTTCTATGGATTAGAAGAACATATAATAGGTTTTATGAAAAGAGACGAACAAAATGTATGTACAGATGGTCTTTTAGCAGGTAAGCCACATCCAAGAGCATATGGTTCTTTCCCTAAAATACTAGGAAGATATGTTAGAGAATTAAATGTACTAACAGTTGAAGAAGCTGTTTACAAAATGACTAAAAAAGCAGCAGTAAGCTTTAGTATAAAAGATAGAGGGGAACTAAAAGAAGGATATTTTGCAGACATAGTTATATTTGACAAGGATACAGTTAGTGGATGTGATGATTTTATCAATTCTATGCAATATCCTACAGGTATAGATTATGTAATTATAAATGGAAATTGTGTTGTTGAAGAAGGAAAATACAATAAAATTAAAGCAGGAAAAGTACTTAAAAATTAAATCTTAGCTTTAAGGAGGAATAAATTTATGATTTTAGTGGGGAATGGGAGGCTAATAAGCCAAGATTCTTTAAATCCCTATATGGAAGATGGATGTGTTGTAATAAATGACAATCTGATTGAAGATATAGGTACTACTGAGGAAATGAAAGCGAAATATCCAGTACATGAATTTATAGATGCAGGCAAGAAGATAATCATGCCTGGTCTAATAAATTCACATATGCATATATACAGTTCATTTGCTAGAGGTATGGCAGTTCCAGGAAAACCATCTGAAAACTTTTTAGAAATATTAAACAATTTATGGTGGAGACTTGATAAACAACTTACACTAGAAGATACAAAATACAGTGCATATGCAACTTATATAGAATGTATAAAAAATGGTGTCACAACAGTTTATGACCATCATGCAAGTCCAAATGCAATTGAAGGTAGTTTATTTACAATATCAGATGTTGCAAAAGATTTGGGGATAAGAACATGCCTTTGTTATGAGGTATCTGATAGAGATGGTGGAGATACAATACAACAAGGCATCAATGAAAATGTAAATTTCATAAAATATGCTCAAAAAGATGATACAGACATGATACAGGGAATGTTTGGTCTTCATGCTGCATTTACATTGTCTGATGATACATTAAATAAGTGTGCTTCAGAAATGGCTGGTCTTGATACAGGTTATCATGTACATGTTGCTGAAGGATTAGCAGACTTACAATACAATGTAGATAAATATGGAAAAAGAGTTTTAGAAAGATTTAATGATTTTGGTGTGCTAAAAGAAAAGACTATAGCAGTTCATTGTATATATATAAGTACAGATGAAATCAATCTTTTAAATAAAACAAATACCTTTGTAGTTCATAATCCAGAATCTAATATGGGAAATGCAGTTGGATGTTCTCCTGCAATAGAATTACTAAAAAGAGATGTTACAGTAGGTCTAGGAACTGATGGATACACTAGTGATATGTTTGAATCGTTAAAAGTTGCTAATATAATTCATAAACACCGCTTGAGTGACCCAAGAGTTGGATTTGGAGAATCACAAACAATGTTATTTGATAACAATAAAAAAATAGCAAAAGCTTATTATAAAAATGACCTAGGCATACTTAAAAAAGGAGCTTATGCAGATGTTATAGTAGTTGATTATATACCACACACTCCATTGACAGAAAACACAATAGGGGGACACATCATATTTGGAATGAGTGGAAGAAGTGTGGACACAACTATTATAAATGGAAAAGTACTTATGAAAGACAGAAAATTAGTAAACATTGATGAAGAAAGTATTCTAGCTAAGAGTAGAGAACTAAGTCAAAACCTATGGAGTAGAATCTAAATAATTGATATTAACATACAAGTAAGAAACAAGAACTTAACTGTTAAGAATAGAATTTAGACAAAAGTAGAATTTAAATGAAGTATATAGATAAAAAATATATGGAATAGAATATTAAACTAAATATAGAAGGGAGACCCAACATGTCTCAAAATGAAAGCCCTAAAATAGCTCCAGTAGATGAAAGGTTACCTGTATCCAAATCTTGGGTATTTTCACTACAGCACGTTTTAGCAATGTGTGCAGGAGCGGTAGCAGTTCCTATGATGATAGGAAGTGCTGCACGACTAGATCATGCTAGTATTGTTTTTTTAATAAATGCTTGCTTGTTTATGGCAGGTATAGGAACACTCATACAAAGTGTTGGTATAGGAAATATTGTAGGCGCTAAAATACCAGTAATTGAAGGAACTAGTTTTGCCGCTGTGGCAGGTATGACAGCAATAGCCTCATCATATAGTGATTCTCAAGTTGCAATACAGACAGTATTTGGCTCTGTAATAGTAGCTGGACTGTTTTGTATATTACTTGCTCCAGTATTTGAAAAACTGATAAGATTTTTCCCTAGTGTAGTTACTGGAACAGTTGTTATGGTAATAGGTATTTCACTATTCCCAGTTGGGATAAAGTGGATAACTGACAACAAATTGGAAGCGGTTGAACCAAACTCATTAGCATTAGCTTTAGCAGTATTGGCGATAACTTTACTTTCATTTAAATTCTTAAAAGGAATTTGGAATAGTACAGCGATATTGGTAGGTATAGTACTTGGTACATTACTTTCTATGGCAGTTGGAATGGCTGATTTTAGTGCAGTAAATGGTGTTGGATGGCTTAATCTAAATGTGCCTTTAAAATTTGGAATGCCTAGATTTGAACCATCTGCAATATTATCATTATGCTTAATTATGTTAGTACTTATGACAGAATCAGTTGGTAATATGATAGCTATTCACGAAATGGTAGACAAAGAGGTAACTGGTAAAAATATTAAAAGAGGTCTATTTGGAGATGGAATATCTACAGCTTTATCTGGGATATTTAATTCATTCCCAATAACTCCATTTGGTCAAAATACAGGAATTGTTGGGCTTACAGGTATAAAATCAAGATTTATTGCAGTTTATGCAGGGGTAATATTGCTAGTGCTTGGTTTCTTACCAAAGTTTGCAGCCATAATAGGAGCAATACCTAAGCCTGTTCTTGGAGGAGTAGGATTTGCAATGTTTGGAATGGTAATGGTTGGAGGAGTAAAAACTCTAAGTAAAGTAAAATTTGATGGAACTAAAAATGGAGTGATAGTAGCAGTTAGTGTTGGGTTATCTATGATACCACTGACAAATCCTGATTTCTATCATAATTTTCCAACTTGGGTGCAAACGATATTTCACAGTGGAATAACAACAGGAAGTTTATCAGCAGTACTTTTAAATATATTCTTCAATGAATTAGGTTCAAAAAAGGAAAAAACTCCTAAGACTGAAGAAGCAAAATAAGATGAAATAAACGAAAAGCAACATAGACAAAAGAGTATCTAAGCTAAATATTAAAAAATATATTTAATTAAGGGAGAGATAATAATATGGCTAATTTAAAAGTTAATTTATATGGAATGGAATTCTTAAATCCAGTTATGACAGCGGCAGGTCCTGGAGCAAAAGATGGTGATCTCTGTCAAGAGGCAGCAAAAGGTGGAGCAGGAGCTATATGTACAAAAACTATATCTGTATTAGCAGCAGATGTACCAAGACCATGTATGGCAAAAACTAACAGTGGTTTCTTAAACACAGAATTATGGTCAGAGCTTCCAAAAGAACAATGGATAGAAGAAGAATACAAAAAAGTAAAAGCAGCAGGTCTTCCAGTAATAGTAAGTATGGGATATTCAGCAGAACAAATAGCTGAGGTTGCACCTTTAGTAAAACCTTATGCAGATGCAGTTGAATTATCTACTCATTATGTAGGTACAGACGTTGCTCCAATAGTAAATGCTTTAAAAGCTGCAAAAGCTGTTTTAGATGTACCAGTATTTATGAAAATGAGTCCTCATACTGATATTCAAACTATTGCAAAAGCTGTTGAAGAAGCAGGAGCAGACGGACTTGTAATGATAAACTCATTTGGACCATGTATGGCAATAGATGTAAACACAGGATACCCTATAATGGGAAGTAAAGCTGGATATGGATGGCTATCAGGAGCTCCAATAAGACCACTTGCAATAAGATGTATATATGAAGCTTCTCAAGTTGTAAATATACCAATTATAGGTGTTGGTGGAATAACTTGTGGAAAAGATGTAGCTGAAATGATGATGGCAGGAGCAAGTGCTGTTCAAGTATGTACAGAAGCAATCCTTAAAGGGCCTTCTATATATGGAAAAATTGCTAAAGAATTAAATGATTTCTTAGATGAAAATGGATATGCTGATGTTAATGAAATCAAAGGATTAACTCATAAGAAAATGGCAGCTAGAGGATTTAGAACTCATGCAGTAGCTCCAGTTGTAGATGATAATAAGTGTATCAAATGTAAACAATGTGTAACAAGCTGTGTATATGAAGCTCTAGAAGTTACAGATAAATTAAATATAGATGTGGATAAGTGCTTTGGTTGTGGATTATGTGTAACTAGATGTCCAAAAGGAGCTTTAAGCATTTGCTACAATCAAGTAGAAGCTGTTAATGAATAATAAATATATAGAATTTTAGTAATTAACTTAGAGTAATAGATATATTAGGATAATAAAATATATTAGATAAGCAAGTATTATATTTTAATAATACAACATGAAGTTAATAATTTTATTGAGTTGATTTAACTAAACATTAGTTTAACTAAATATTAATTTAATTAGATATTGGTTTAATCTAAATATAGATTTATTGTGTATAAGTGCAATAGTCAAATTACTTTAAGTTAATTTCTTCAGATAAAATAAATTGATACGTTATAAGTAAGGTGGAGTCTATATGGGAATTGTTTTAAAAGGTGGGAAAGTAGTAACAAGTGAAAAAACTTACTGTGCAGATGTAAGAATAGAAAATGAGAAAATAGTTGATATAGGTGTTGATATATCAAAAGAAAATGATGAAATAGTTGATGTTAGTGATTCTTATGTTATACCAGGAGGTATAGATACACACACTCACTTTGACTTAGATACAGGAACTACTAAGACAGCAGATAACTTTGAAACAGGAACAAAAGCTGCAATAGCTGGAGGTACTACTACTATCTTAGATTTTGCTACACAATCGAGAGGTTGTTCTTTAAAAGAAGGATTAGATGAATGGCATGAAAAAGCTAGAGATAAATCTTATTCAGACTATGGTTTTCACATGGCTATAACAGATTGGAATGCTTCAATTTGTAATGAAATGGAAGATATGGTGAAAGAAGGAGTATCTTCATTTAAATTGTATATGGCATATAAAGGAAGCCTTCAAGTTGATGATGGTGTTATCTTTGAAGCTTTGAGAAAAGCAGAAGAAGTAGGAGGAATTATTGGATTCCATTGTGAAAATGGGGATATAATATGTGAACTTGTGGATAAAGCAAAAGAAGAAAATAACTTATCTCCAAAATATCATCAATTAACTAGACCAGCTATATTAGAAGCAGAAGCTACTTCAAGACTTATGAAGATAGCAGAAGTTGCAAATTCTAAGGTGTATGTTGTTCACCTAAGTTGTAAAGAATCTTTGGAAGAAGTTCTAAAAGCTAAGCAAAGAGGAGTAGATGTGATAGTTGAAACTTGTCCTCAATACCTTCTATTAAGTGATGAATTATACGATTTAGATGGATTTGAAAGTGCTAAATATGTAATGTCACCACCTTTAAGAGATAAAGAAAATAATGAAATTTTATGGAATGCTATTTTAAATAATCAAATAGATACTATAGGTACAGACCACTGTTCTTTTAATTATAAGGGGCAAAAGGAACTTGGAATAAACGATTTCAGTAAAATTCCTAATGGTTCTCCAGGTGTGGAACATAGGATGAGTCTTTTATACACATATGGAGTCTGTAAAAATAAAATATCTATCAACAAGATGGTAGAGGTAACATCAACTAATGCCGCTAAATTGTTTGGAATGTATCCTGAAAAAGGCACTATAGAAATAGGTAGTGATGCAGATATATTAGTTTTAAATCCAAATAAAAAATCTAAAATAGAAGCAAAAAAACAATTACAAAATGTAGATTATACGCCTTATGAAGGTTATGAAGTAGATTGTCAAATAGAACATGTTTATTTAAGAGGAAAAGAAGTTGTTAGAGAGGGAGAATTAATTTGTAATACTCCAAGTGGGAGATATATAAAAAGGCGTCTAACAGAGGAGGCTAGAGAATGGTAGAATTTATATTAAACGGAGAGAAAGTTGTTGCAAAAGAAGGTAAAAAACTTTTAGACTTCCTTAGAGAAGATATGAATATAACTTCAGTTAAAAATGGCTGTTCAGAAGGTGCTTGCGGAACTTGTATGGTTATAATAGATGGTAAAGCAACCAAAGCATGTGTATTTAAAACTGATAAATTAGCTGGAAAAAATATAACAACTATAGAAGGATTATCAGAAAGAGAAAGAGATGTTTTTGCATATTCTTTTGCCAGCCAAGGAGCTGTTCAATGTGGATTTTGCATCCCAGGTATGGTAATTAGTTCAAAAGCACTTATAGACGTTAATAATAATCCTACTGAAGATGACATAAAAAAAGCTTTAAAAGGTAATATATGTAGATGTACAGGTTATGTAAAAATAATTAAAGCTGTGAGTTTGGCAGCAAAGATATTTAGAGAAGATATAGATGTGCCAAAAGTAAACTGCAAAGGTCTAGTTGGTGAAAGTCTTCACAGAGTTGATGCAGTAGGTAAAACACTTGGATACTCTGAATATGTAGATGATATAAGATTAGAAGGTATGATTTATGGTTCAGCAGTTAGAGCTAAATATCCAAGAGCGTTAGTTAAAAAGATAGATATAGAAGAAGCAAAAGCTTATCCAGGAGTTGTTACAGTTCTTACAGCTAAAGATATTCCAGGAACTATAAAAGTAGGTCACTTAAAGAAAGATTGGGATACATTAATCCCAGAAGGTGAAATAACTAGATATTTAGGAGATGGAATAGTTTTAGTAGCAGCAGAAACTAGAGAAGCATTAGAAGAAGCGAAAAAACTAGTTAAGATAGATTATGAAGAATTGACACCTTTAAGTACTACAGCAGAGGCTCTTAAAGAAGATGCTCCAAAGATACATGAAACAGGTAATGTACTTGTTAAGGAACACTTAGTAAGAGGAAATGCTGAAGAAAAAATAAGGAATTCAAAATATGTTGTAACTAAAAAATACACTACACCTGCAACAGAACATGCATTTTTAGAACCTGAATGTGCAGTAGCAGGTCCTTATGAAGAAGATGGAGTAATAATTTACTCAACAGACCAAGGAGTATTTGCTACTCAACATGAATGTGCAGATATGTTAGGATTACCACATGAAAAAGTAAGAGTGATAAATAAGATGGTAGGAGGCGGATTTGGTGGAAAAGAAGATATGAGTGTTCAACACCATGCAGCCTTACTTGCATACCACACAAAGAGATTTGTAAAAGTACAGCTTACAAGAAAAGAAAGTATTATTGTTCATCCAAAAAGACACGCTACAGAAATGGAATTTACAACAGCATGTGATGAAAATGGATATCTAACAGGTATGAAAGCAACTATAATATCTGATACAGGTGCTTATGCATCTCTTGGAGGGCCAGTATTACAAAGATTATGTACTCATGCAGCAGGACCATACAATTATCAGGATATTGATATAACTGGAACAGCAGTATATACTAATAATCCTCCTGGGGGAGCATTTAGAGGTTTTGGAGTTACACAAAGTTGTTTTGCTACAGAATGTAATCTAAATTTACTTGCTGAAATGGCTGGAATATCACCTTGGGAAATAAGATATAAAAATGCAATAAGACCTGGTCAAGTTTTACCAAATGGTCAATTTGCAGATGAAGGAACAGCAATGGCAGAAACATTAGAAGCTGTAAAAGAAGAGTATGAAAAACACCCACGTGCAGGTATAGCTTGTGCAATGAAAAATAGTGGTGTAGGGGTAGGTATACCTGATGTGGGAAGATGTAGATTGGTAATAAAAGATGGCAAAGTTCATATAAGAACAAGTGCTTCTTGTATAGGTCAAGGTCTTGGTACTGTTATGACTCAAGTGGTTTGTGAAACTGCTAATTTACTACCTGAAAACATAGTACATGAAGTTCCAGATACTCACTTGACACCAGACTCTGGTAATACTACAGCTTCAAGACAGACCGTGTTTACAGGGGAAGCTACTAAGGTTGCATCAATTAAGTTAAAAGAAGCTTTAGCAACTGGTAAAGTATTGTCTGATTTAGAGGGAGAAGAATTTTACGGAGAATATGCAAGTGTTACAGACAAAATGGGTTCTGATAAAGAAAATCCAGTAAGCCATGTAGCTTATGGATATGCAACACAAGTTGTAATGCTAGATGAAAATGGAAAATTAGAAAAAGTAGTAGCAGCACATGACGTAGGAAGAGCTATAAACCCAATCAGTTTAGAAGGGCAAATAGAAGGTGGAGTTGTTATGGGTCTTGGATATGCCTTAACAGAGGATTACCCAGTAGTTAACTCTGTGCCTACAGCTAAATTTGGTACATTAGGCTTATTTAAATCTACAGATATACCAGAAATACAAGCTGTAATAGTTGAAAAAAACAAAGATTTATTGGCGTATGGAGCAAAAGGTGTAGGAGAGATTTGTACAGTTCCTACTGCACCAGCAGTGCAAAATGCTTATTATGTATTTGATAAAGAGTTTAGAACTGAACTACCACTTCAAAATACGCCATATAGTAAAAAAAAATAACAAAAAAATAAATATTAAATAAAAAAAATCAATTAAATTGTAAATAAAAAAAACCCTTTTGCATAAGGTATATTTTAAATGATAGAATATACATATACAGGAGGGTTTTTCTTTTATAAAATAAGTTTAATAAAATTGAGAGGTGAGCAAAATGAATTTTAATAATAGTCTAGAGTTAACTCAGTCTCAGAAGCTAATAATGACTACACAACTTAAGCAATCATTATCAATATTAAATATGAGTAAGTTAGAGTTAGAAGAAGAGATTAAAAGGGAAGCAGAGAATAACCCATTAGTCGAAGTTGAGAAAAGTGGGGAAATAAATTGGGAAGAATATATAAAAGATATGGAAAAATCAAGACGTTTAGATAGAACAGAAATAAGTTATAATCCCGACAATGAAGTTAATCTAGAAAATTTAGTTAAATATTCGTCAAATTTATATGAGGATTTGAAGTTTCAGATAAGCCTATATAAGCTAACAGATAAACAAATGGAAGTCTGTGAATATATAATTGATAGCTTAGATGAGGATGGATATTTGAGAACTGAGGAAAAAGTAATTGTTGATACTTTAAAGATAGATGAAGAATTTTTTGAAAAATGCTTAATTAGTGTTCAGCAATTGGAACCTAGTGGAGTAGGTGCAAGAAGTCTTTCTGAATGTCTGATGATTCAAATGGCAAGCTTAGGAATATATAATGAAATTTTAGAGGAAATCGTTACAAAAGACTTAAATTTAATTGCAAATAATAAATATAAAGAGATAAGCAAAAAATACAATATGTCACTACAAAAATGCGTTGAACTAATAAATATAATTAAGACATTAGACCCTAAGCCAGGAAGAACATGTTCAGTAGAAAAAAGTGTATATATCCAACCAGATGTAACAGTTGAAAAAATTGATGATGAATTTATTGTATATTTAAATGAAAAAGACTCCTATCAAATAAAAATAAACAGTTATTATAAAGACATACTAAAAAATTCACAGTCTGATGAAAGTGCAAAAGAATTTATAAAAGAAAGACTAAATTCAGCAACAGGGCTTATGAAAAATATAGAAAGTAGAAAGACTACAGTACTTAGAATTGCAGAAGAAATAGTAAAAGCACAAGATGAATTTTTGCGAAAAGGAACAAAATATATAAAGCCTTTAAAAATGAAAGACATAGCAGAAAAATTAGATTTTCATGAATCTACTATAAGTAGAGGTGTAAATGGGAAATATATGCTGACACCTTTTGGAGTATATGAATTTAGATACTTTTTCAGTAGTGCTATTGAAACAGAAAACCATGAAATGGCATCTAGTACAAGCATAAAAAAAATTATAAAGGAAACAATAAAAGACGAAAATAAAAAGAAACCTTTAAGTGATGACCATATATCTAAGCTATTAAAAGAAAAAGGAATCAATGTTGCAAGAAGAACAGTTGCCAAGTATCGTGAAGAATTAGGAATTTTGTCTTCAAGTAAGAGAAAAGAATTTTAGTAAAATAAGGGGAAAAGGCCAATTACAAGACAAATGAGCATTATATAAATGAATTTAAGTATTGGAAAGAAAATTAAATATTAGGAAAAAATCAGGAATTATAACGATAACTAGAGTTAAAAATACAGAGATAAATAAACTGTTATTGTTAATTTTGAGAATATAAAAATAAAAACATAAAGTATAAAAACAAAGACATATAGAATCTAGCAGAGTAGAACATATAAGATTGAGTCAAAATATTAGAATAAAAACCATAAAAATATATGGAAAAAATATTATATAAAAAAGAAAAAATACTGTACTTTGAAAATGGTGGAGAAATTGCTATAAAACAAAAAAATAAAAAAGTTTTTGAAAAACTATTGAAATCTATACGCAAATCCTATAAAATAAAATTATCTTGTGGGACTGAAATAAACACTAGGGACAAAAAAAGTCCCTAAAGGAAAGCAATAAGGAGTATGTTATGAAGAACTTATTAGAAATTCAAAAGAAACTAATTCCACAGGCAATTGAACTTATGGAAAGAAGATACTCTATTTTAAGACAAATATCTTTAAGTGAACCAATAGGTAGAAGAACTTTATCAAATGTATTAGAAATTAGTGAAAGAATAATTAGGTCAGAAACAGAGTTTTTAAAAGAACAAGGACTTATAGATGTTGCTGTATCTGGAATGACTATCACTAAAGAAGGTTCTGATTTGTTAGATAAACTTAAAGACATCATGAGTGACATCATGGGATTGTCTAAGTTACAAGATAGGGTCAGAGAAAAGCTTGGAATAAAAAAGGTAATACTAGTTCCTGGAAGCTGTGATGAAAATGGAAGCTTACTAAAAGATGTAACTAGATATGGATGTGAGCATTTCTTAAGTATTTTAAAAGATGGAGATATCGTTTCAATAACAGGGGGAAGCACTATGTTGGAGTTTTCAAACGTTATTAAAACTGATAAAAGGTATCCAAATTCTACAATAGTGCCAGCTAGAGGAAGCATGGGAACTGATGTAGAGATGCAGTCTAATAGTATAGTTGCTTCAGTAAGTAAGAAATTACACTCTAATTGCAAACTTTTACATATACCAGATGAGCTGGACGAGAGTGCAATGAAAACTCTTAGCCAAGTGCCAGAGATTAAGACAACTTTGGAGTATATTAAAAGAACAGACATTTTAGTTTTCAGCATAGGTAGAGCAGATGTCATGGCAAAGAGAAGAAAACTTCCAGAAGATAAAGTTAACGAGATATTATCTAAAAATGCAGTTGGAGAAGCATTTGGATATTATTTCAACAAAGATGGAGAAATAGTTTACAAATTAAATACTGTTGGAATTGATTTAGAGACAGTTAAAGAAGTAAAAGAAACTATTGCAATCTTTGCAGGAACAGAAAAGGTAGAAGCCTTATTAGCCATATCAAATATGCATAAAAACATGGTTCTTGTAACAGATGAAGAAAGTGCTTATAAGATATTGTCATTATTATAAAAGTCAAGAACTAGCATAGAGCTAGACAACATACATTTACTTTATAGGAGGTAGCGAAAATGGTTAAAGTAGCTATAAATGGATTTGGAAGAATAGGAAGATTAGCATTAAGAAAAATGATGGAGCAACAAGATAAGTTTGAAGTTGTTGCAATAAACGACTTAACAGATGCTAAAATGTTAGCTCATTTATTTAAATATGATACAGCTCAAGGAAGATTTAACGGTGAAATAGAAGTTAAAGAAGGTGCTTTTATAGTAAACGGAAAAGAAATAAAAGTAACAGCAGAAAGAAATCCTGCTGACCTACCATGGGCTGAATTAGGAGTAGATATAGTATTAGAATGTACAGGATTCTTTACTTCTAAAGATAAAGCAGAAGCTCATATACAAGCAGGAGCTAAAAAAGTTGTTATATCTGCACCAGCAACTGGAGATTTAAAAACAATAGTATTCAACACAAACAGTGACATATTAGATGGTTCTGAAACAGTTATATCAGGAGCTTCTTGTACAACTAACTGTTTAGCTCCAATGGCTAAAGTATTAAATGATAAATACGGTATAGAAAAAGGATTAATGACTACTATACATGCATACACTAATGACCAAAACACTTTAGATGGTCCTCATCCAAAAGGTGATTTAAGAAGAGCTAGAGCTGCTGCTGGAAACATAGTTCCAAACACTACAGGAGCTGCAAAAGCAATCGGTCTAGTAATACCTGCATTAAAAGGAAAATTAGATGGAGCAGCACAAAGAGTACCAGTTGTAACTGGTTCAATAACTGAATTAGTTTGTACATTAGGAAAAAATGTTACAGTTGAAGAAATAAATGCAGCTATGAAAGAAGCTTCAAACGAATCTTTCGGATACACTGAAGAAATGTTAGTATCTTCTGATATAATCGGAATAAGCTATGGTTCATTATTTGACGCTACTCAAACAAAAGTTATGGAAGTAGATGGAAAACAATTAGTTAAAGTTGTTTCTTGGTATGACAATGAAATGTCTTATACTTCTCAATTAATAAGAACTTTAGGATACTTTGCACAATTAGCAAAATAGTCAGCTTTTAGAAAATAGAAAAGTAGATTGACAAAGTCCGAGTTTGTAGTTTAACACTACGGACTCTGGACTTTTTTTAAGAAAAAATATATAAAATACACCTAAATAATGTTACATACTATATATAAAAATATGATAATATGATATATTTAATAGGGTAAAAGTATGTACTATATTATACTTGGCAATAAAAAATTACTTTATTAAAAGGAGAGATATTTATGTCAATGCTAAACAAAAAAACTATAGAAGATATTGATGTGTGCGGGAAAAAAGTATTAGTGAGATGTGACTTTAATGTACCATTACAAGATGGTGTAATTACTGATGAAAATAGATTAAACGGAGCTTTACCAACAATTCAATATTTAATTTCTAAAGGAGCAAAAGTTATATTATGTTCTCATTTAGGAAAACCAAAAGGAGAAGCTAAACCAGAATTATCTTTAGCACCAGTTGCAAAGAGATTATCTGAAATGTTAGGTAAAGAAGTTGTATTTGCAGCAGATGATAATGTTGTAGGAGAAAATGCAAAAAAAGCTACTGAAAAAATGGAAAACGGAGATGTAGTATTATTAGAAAATACTAGATATAGAAAAGAAGAAACTAAAAACGAAGAAAACTACTCTAAAGAATTAGCTTCACTTGCTGAAATATTTGTAAATGATGCATTTGGAACTGCTCATAGAGCACATTGTTCAACAGTTGGAGCAGGAGAATTTTTACAAGAGAGAGTTTGTGGATACTTAATTCAAAAAGAATTAAAATTCTTAGGAGAAGCTGTTGCAAATCCTGTAAGACCATTTACAGCTATACTTGGAGGAGCTAAAGTTTCTGATAAATTAGCTGTTATAAATGAACTATTAGAAAAAGTTGATAATCTAATAATAGGTGGAGGAATGGCTTATACATTCTTAAAAGCTCAAGGTTATGAAGTAGGTACATCTTTACTTGAAATAGATAAAGTAGAATATGCAAAAGAAATGATGGAAAAAGCTAAGGCAAAAGGCGTTAATTTATTATTACCAGTAGATGTTGTTATGGCAGACCACTTTGCACCAGATGCAACTCCAATAGTAACAGAAGATGCTAATGTAAAAGAAGATTATATGGGACTAGATATGGGACCTAAGACTATAGCAAACTTTGTAAAAACTATAAAAGAATCAAAAACTGTAGTATGGAACGGACCAATGGGAGTATTTGAATTTGAAAACTTTGCAAATGGAACACTATCAGTAGCTAAAGCTATGGCAGAATTAACTGATGCAACTACTGTAATTGGTGGTGGAGATAGTGCAGCAGCAGTTAATCAATTAGGGTTTGGTGATAAGATGACTCACGTATCAACAGGTGGAGGAGCATCACTAGAATTTTTAGAAGGTAAAGAATTACCAGGTATTGCAGCATTAGATAATAAATAAACTACTATATAGAGGAGATTGTAAAATGAGAAAACCTATAATTGCAGGAAACTGGAAAATGCATAAAACAATAAAAGAAGCTTTAGAGTTTGTAAATGAAGTTAAAGGGAAAGTTAATGCTGATAAAGCAGAAGCTGTTATATGTGCACCATTTACTTTATTGAAGGATTTAAAAGAAGCTACTAAGGGTACAAATATAAAGATAGGTGCTCAAAATATGCACTTTGAAGAAAAAGGAGCATTTACAGGAGAAGTTTCACCTCTTATGTTAAAAGAAATAGATATGGACTATGTTATAATAGGACATTCAGAAAGAAGACAATACTTCAATGAAACTGATGAAACTGTAAACAAAAAAGTTTTAAAAGCTTTAGAAGTAGAAATAGACCCAATACTATGTGTTGGTGAAACTTTAGAACAAAGAGAAGCTGGAAAAACTAAAGATGTTTGTAAAGTTCAAGTTGAAAAAGCTTTAGAGAATGTTCTTAAAGATGATTTAGCAAAAGTAGTTGTTGCATATGAACCAATCTGGGCTATTGGAACTGGTAAAACTGCAACTGCTGAAGATGCGAATGATGTTATATCTTATATAAGAGAAGTTATAAAAGGATTATATGGAGAATTAGCTAATGAAGTTAGAATACAATATGGTGGAAGTGTTAAACCTTCAAATGTAGCTGAAATAATGGGTCAAAGTGATATAGATGGAGCTTTAGTAGGTGGAGCTAGTTTAGCTGCTAATGACTATTTAGACCTTGTTAATTTCTAAGGAGTGAAATGATGAAAAAACCAGTTGCTTTAATTATTATGGACGGGTTTGGATATAATAAGGAAGTTAAGGGAAATGCAATTGCTGAATCCAAAATTCCTAATTTAGACAGAATAATGAAAAAATATCCAAATACATTAATAAATGCTAGTGGTCTTGATGTTGGTCTACCTGATGGTCAAATGGGAAATTCAGAAGTTGGTCATACTAATATAGGTGCAGGTAGAATTGTATATCAAGATTTAACTAGAATAACAAAATCTATAAAAGGTGGTGACTTTTTTAATAATGAAGTTTTATGTGAAGCTATGGACAATGCAAAAGAACATTCTCTTCATGTAATGGGTCTTTTGTCTGATGGTGGAGTACATTCACATATAGACCATCTTAAAGCCATAATCAAAATGGCAAAAGATAAAGGTGTAGAAAAAGTGTATGTTCATGCATTTACTGATGGTAGAGATACTGACCCTCAAAGTGCATTGGAATATGCTAAGGAAGTACAATCTAGTATGAATGAAATTGGAGTAGGAGAATTTGCTACAGTTTCTGGTAGATACTATGCAATGGATAGAGATAAGAGATGGGAAAGAGTAGAGCTTGCATACAATGCTATGGTTAGAGGTATTGGTGAAAAAGCAACTTCTATTGAAGAAGCTATTCAAAACTCTTATGATAATGGAAAAAATGATGAATTTATAATGCCAACAGTTATTGTTAAAGATGATAAAGCAGTTGGAAGTATAAAAGAAAATGATTCAATTATATTCTTCAATTTCAGACCAGATAGAGCAAGACAAATAACAAGAGCTTTAGTAAGTGAAGAGTTTGATGGATTTAAAAGAGAAGAAATTAAAAACTTCTTTGTATGTTTAACAGAGTACGATATAACTATAAAAGAAGTGCATATAGCATTTGGTCCACAATCTTTAACTAACACTCTAGGTGAGTATTTAGCTAAGAATGGAAAAACTCAATTAAGAGCTGCTGAAACTGAAAAATATGCACATGTTACTTTCTTCTTCAATGGTGGAGTAGAAGAGCCAAACAAAGGTGAAGAGAGATTATTAATACCTTCTCCAAAAGTTGCAACTTACGACTTACAACCAGAGATGTCTGCATATGAATTAACAGACAAAGCTTTAGAAAAACTAGGAGAAGATAAGTTTGACTTTATAGTTTTAAACTTTGCAAACCCTGACATGGTAGGACATACAGGAAGTATTGAAGCAGCTATAAAGGCTGTTGAGACTGTAGATACTTGTGTAGGAAAATTAGTAGATAAAATAATAGAGCTAGGTGGAAGTGCAATAATAACTGCTGACCACGGAAATGCTGAATACATGTTAGACCCACAAACAGGAAAGACTGTAACAGCCCACTCTATTAATCCAGTGCCATTTGTGGTTGTTGGACAAGAATTTGAAGGTGCAAAATTATTAGATGCAGGAAGATTATCTGATATAGCGCCAACTGTTTTAGATATGATGAAGTTAGAAAAACCAGAAGAAATGACTGGTCATTCACTTATTTCAAAATAGTTAAATTTAAGTAAGTAGGATAGTAACTTACAATAAAATAAACTTAAAAAGTATTTTAGTTTGAGTGCATTTTATAAAGTTTAAATAAAATGATGTAAAAAATAATAATTAATATATATTATAAATATAAAGTCAAAAATTATTAGAATCATTAGTTGTACATTTTGTGTTTTATGTTTTAAATCTATCTATATATTTATGTATTGAAGATTGATTTTGAATAACAGATAAGTTAAAAATTATAAAAAATAAAATAAAAATAGAAACTTTTACAAATTTACCCATCAAATAAATTTGTATCTAATTTTCAAAAATAACTTTCTGTACTATAATATAATAAGTAGATTAAAACTAGTAGACGGATGTTTACAGTAAATGAAAATTTAACTAATAGAAAAATCGAAGGGAGATATACAAATGTCAGTTATTGAATTAGTATATGCTAGAGAAGTATTAGACTCAAGAGGAAATCCAACTGTAGAAGTTGAAGTAGTATTAGAAGATGGAGCAATGGGAAGAGCAATAGTTCCATCAGGTGCATCTACAGGAGCTTTTGAAGCTGTTGAATTAAGAGATGGAGACAAAGGAAGATACTTAGGAAAAGGTGTAGAAACAGCTGTTGCTAACGTAAATGAAATAATAGCACCAGAAATCGAAGGAATGGATGCATTTGACCAACCAGCTATAGATGCAATGATGATAGAATTAGATGGAACTCCAAACAAAGGTAAATTAGGAGCTAATGCTATCTTAGGTGTTTCAATGGCAGTAGCTAGAGCAGCTGCTGATGAAATAGGTTTACCATTATTCCAATACTTAGGTGGAGTAAATGCTAAGCAATTACCTGTTCCAATGATGAACATATTAAATGGTGGAGAACATGCTGATAATAACGTTGATGTTCAAGAGTTCATGATATTACCAGTAGGAGCTTGTTGCTTTAAAGAAGGTTTAAGAATGGGAGCAGAAGTATTCCATTCATTAAAGAAAGTTTTAGGAGAAAAAGGATTAGCTTGTGGTGTAGGTGACGAAGGTGGATTCGCTCCAAACTTAGGTTCAAACAGAGAAGCTTTAGAATTAATAGTTGAAGCTATAACAAAAGCTGGATATAAGCCAGGTGAAGATGTTATGTTAGGACTTGACGTTGCTGCTACAGAAATGTATAACAAAGAAACTAAAAAATACGTTTTAGCTGGAGAAGGAAAAGAATTAACTGCTGCTGAAATGGTTGCTTTATATGAAGACTGGTCAAACAACTTCCCAATAATAACTATAGAAGATGGTTTAGATGAAGAAGATTGGGATGGATGGAAATTATTAACTGAAAAATTAGGAAACAAATTACAATTAGTTGGAGATGACTTATTTGTTACTAATACAGAAAGATTAGAAAAAGGAATTGAAAATGGAGTAGCTAACTCTATATTAGTTAAAGTTAACCAAATAGGTACAATAACTGAAACTCTAGATGCAATAGAAATGGCTAAGAGAGCAGGATACACTGCTGTTATATCTCATAGATCAGGAGAAACTGAAGATTCTACTATAGCAGATTTAGCTGTTGCAGTAAATGCTGGACAAATAAAAACTGGTGCTCCATCAAGAACTGATAGAGTTGCTAAATACAACCAATTATTAAGAATAGAAGAAATGGTTGGAGAACAAGCTAGATACTGTGGATTAAAATCTTTCTATAACTTAAAAAAATAGTCTTCAAAGATTAAAAAGATAGTATAAAAGATTTTAAGTTTATCTTATAAGAAATAAAAGGGATGAGTGTTAATTGATTTTTCAAGGCACTTATCCCTTTTTGTATTTAAGTTATTATGAAGAAAATAAATAAAAGCTTTGAAATAATTGCTATAATTCAAAACTATAGATATATTTTGATTTAAATATTTTTCTTTCTAAAATTTATTAATTTTCCTATGTAAAAATACAGTAAAATCTTCTAGCAGTTTGATACCAGTTTTGTTTGTGATTTATAGCATAATAGTCTTGAAATGACTATATTATTGTGATACACTAAAGAGTAATGAAATTTAAGTAATAAAAAGATAGGAGGGGCAAGAATGAGCAACATTTTAATGGGTGTGCAAGTAGTACTAGGGATTTTACTAGTAATTAGCATAATGCCTCAAGATTCTAAGAATGCTTTACCTTCAGAGTTTGGTGGAGAAGGAAGTCAAGCTTACTTTAAACCAAAAGGAAAACAAGCATTTCTTGCTAGAGTTACAAAAATAACAGCAGTATTATTTTTTATAAATGCATTGGCACTACTTATAGTTAAGAAGTAGTGATATTGTTGAATAACTGGCCATTATTTAATTAGTGCATTTTGGTTACATTTAAAAATTAAATTTAGTTTTTAATAAAAGTACGTCAACATAAAAAAGTACGTAAAATAAAAGCTGGACTAATGATTTTATATTATTAGTCCAGCTTTTATTTTATGAATTGAGTTAGATATTTATAAAATAAATTTTTTAATATCTAGTTTTTAATATTCAGTTTCTAATATCTAGTTTCTAATATCTAGCTTTTAATATCTAGTTTAGATATATATAGCTTTGATATATCTAATTTTTAATCATTCTAGTATACACAATCAACTTGATGATTTGCAAAATAGATACCATACTAAGCATCATTATTAAAAAAAAGTAGGAACTATTAGTATATTGTGTATTTGTTAATATAAACTTTAATAAAAGAGTGTTGATTATTATTGTCAAAAGCCCCATTAATTTACCAAATAAATTATAGTTCTTTTTTAAAATGGTGTTTTGAATTAGCAATATAATTGCAATTATAGTAAAAGCGATAAGAATACCTATTAGAGCTATTTTAAGTGATTCAATAGGATAATCTCTTTCAAAGTTTCTGTTAGTGTATGTGACCCACCTGTGCATTCCCATTCTTGTATTTGCATATTTTTCAAAGACCTTACATCCTATTAGAAAAGCAATTTGAAATAGTATTGTAATACTATAGAGTATTTTCTTCATTAATATTTCTGCTACTCAAAATATGGTCAAATATATCCATATCGAGATTTTTCCTTCTTCACTGAACCTCGCCTTGCCTAAGCTA
>NZ_JAGWDG010000013.1:0-110192 GCF_020658095.1 Clostridioides sp. ZZV14-6009 | reverse complement strand
TCTAGCGCTGATGGTACTTGGTGGGAAACTGCCTGGGAGAGTAGGACGTAGCCACGTAATTTTTTTTATTTTTTGTTGTCAAGTTTCTTATTTTCAAATTTCTTATTTAAAAAGGATAAGTCTGTTATAAATGCTTTATATAAACACATATAATATTTAAAAGAGTTTTTTATAAATTAATTCTTTTAATGTAGGATGTGAGGTTTTATAGGTATGTACTTTTAAATAAGAAAGGAGATAGATAATTAGGTGTCTGTAATCAATAGTTTTATTTTACAATATGGATTAATATCTGTATTTGTATTAATTATGATTGAGTATGCTTGTTTTCCATTACCTAGTGAAGTAGTTTTACCACTTTGTGGAGCTATTGCAGCAAGAAATCATTTTGGTTTTTTAACTATTTTAATTTTAAGTATAGTTGCAGGTATACTTGGTTCAATATTTTGTTATACAATAGGCAATTTGGGAGGAAAATCTATCATAAATAAGATAGTAGAGATATGTCCCAAGGCAAAAAAGGGAATTTTTACATCACAAGATTATTTTAACAAATACTCTTCTATTTCTGTTTGTGTATGTAGGTTAATTCCTCTATGTAGAACATACATATCTTTTATAGCAGGTATTGCAGGTCAGAATATTATAACTTTTATTATATCCTCTATTGTGGGTATCACCATATGGAATACTTCGTTAATTAGTATTGGGTATATTTTTTCAGAGAGTTGGGTAAAAATAATGTCACATTATAATGATTATAAATTCCTAGTTCTCATTATACCAATATCCATAATTTTTATTGGAATTGGTATTAAGTCATATATACATAAAAAACATCACAAGATAAGATTATAAAAAATATTAGAAAATTTTTTTTGTACAAGGTCATTAAGACGGTTGAGAAAATAGAAGGCGTCGTAAATCTGCATAAACACTACGTTTTTGTAGGTTCTCGGCGTTTCTTTTATCGCTTGTGTCTGTGGTACTTTTTTCTTAAAATGTACCATGTTTTACACTTTGTTGAGGGTAAGTTTGCTTATATAGAAGAAAAGGCGACAGCTTTGAAAATCAAAACTACCACTTTATAAATGTTCAAAAATATGTTGCTTCTGTGACAGTTTTTTTACATTCGTTTGGCAGATTAAAACCAAATATTTAAAATTATAGTATTAAAATATGAAACAATAACTTGCTAATATTACATTCACTATAATTAACATAAGTTACTAATCCAGTCCAATCTTATCAGTCCACTCATTTATTCTTTCTATTACCCCTTTAGGTGGGTCATTGTTGAATTTCCATTCAGTATAACAGTGTAACATACCAAAAAGAAACAAGAATACAATTAGAATAATCAGTTTTTTTATCTTTTTCATTTTGATATACCTATTTCAATTTTTTTCATTGTGTTTTAGCCCTTTCAGTATAAATGCAGAAAGGCAGGCACAAAGTAATAAACTTATGATACTCCCCATAATTTTTTCTCCAGTAGTTATATAGTATCCAGAAAGATTAAATATTGCTGCAATAGGAAAAAAGGTTTGTAAGACATTTGACATACCTGCAAATAGTCCAGCAATAGAATAAACTTCTGTGAATACTAATGCAAGCCAATATCCTTTTTTCATGCGCGATACCAAGGCAATAATGGGAGAAATTGCAAGGAATACACCTATGCCATCAAGAAAATACTCTTTCATGCAACTTAAAACCAGTTTTATCGATAAATCGGAAAAATGTAAAACGGATTCAGTCAAAAATGTTATAGTAAAGAGTAACAAATAAAGAAGTATACTGAATATAAAAGTAATAATCATTTTTGCTATGGTTAATTTTGTTTCATTTATGGGAATAAGACGCAGGGATTTAATAGTGTCCTCCTCTTCTTCACGACAAATAATATAGCTTCCTAATAGGGCAATGACAGCAGGAAGAACAAAAAAAGTTGACCAAGGTTGTACCGCATCCATATACCAACCTGCATTGTCTATATACCGTGAACCGTCATAAACGCTCTTTAAGCCATAATGTAAATCTAGGTCATTATATACATCCTGCCCTCCTGCAAAAACTATGACTGCTATCATAATGGATGCAAAAACTGTAATCCAAACAATTTTTGAACGACGAATTTTTTGACATTCAGCCCAAAGTAATTTCCACATTATCTACACCTCACTTTCTTCTTCCTAGTGCAATGTTTGCAAACAATACTGATACAATACTCCAAATACAAATACAAAGAAATGCTAATGGGACATTAATTTCCTGTGAAAATATAAGACCTGGAATGTCTTTATTTCTCATGATAATAACTCCCATACTGGATAATGGGTGTAAATACATATTTATTGTCATTAGAACAAAACCGGAAAAGGCATATACCAATGTGATACAAATTGGGAGAATGTATCCTTTTTGAGATGTAGCGATTGCCAAAATCGGCAACATTACAAAAGCAGTGATTACACCAATTTCTAAACATTTTTCCAACAAATATAAAATGCTTCCCCATTTAAATACGACATATCCAGAAAGTACACTAAATAGCACGGAAGCAACGGCTGTAATCAGCATAAAACAAATAGAGTAAATCAAAACAACAAAAAATTTACTAAAAAAGTATCCCATTTTGCTGATAGGTACAATCCAAAGTTGTTTGAGCATATCATACTGATTTTCTTCGTGCATAAGCATGGTGCAAAGCATACCCAAAACAACGGGCAAAATAATCCAAAGTGTGTAACCAAATGCAGACCATTTATAAAACTGTATCGGGTCAACCCCTGTTTCCCCAAAATAATTGAAATATAGTAGTGCGAAAAACGGCATAATGAGGGCGGCCAACAACATGAGCCAAATAAGTTTCCTGCGACGCAGTTTAAGAAATTCTGTTTGAATAAGTTTAAGCAATGCCCTCTCCTCCTGTGATTTTTTTAAAATAGTCCTCTAAGGTATCATTACAAAGTTGAGAACTAATAACAGTTACATCCTGCATTACAAGTGCTTTATTGATTTCACCCATATCCAGAGTAGTGTCATAAAGGCGTAGGGTGTGGTCGTCTTGAACGGAATAATTTTTCGAGTTGAATTGACGCTCTAAAATCAATGACGCCCTCGGAATATCTGAAACTTGTAACAGTATATATTTACTGTTTCTCTTTTCCAGTTCGCTCATGCTACTTTCTTCCAGAAGAATACCATGGTCGATAATTCCAATATCATCAGCCAATAATGAGATTTCCGAAAGAATATGACTGGAAATAAGAATTGTCTTTCCGCGCTCAACGCTCAAATTCCTAATAAACTCCCTCATCTCCGCAATGCCAATAGGGTCAAGACCATTGGTTGGCTCGTCCAAAATCAACAGTTCTGGGTCATGCAGGATAGCGTTGGCAATACCAAGTCGCTGCTTCATGCCAAGCGAATATTTACTAAACAGTTTTTTATTTTTATAAGGTAAGCCGACAATTTCTAATGCGCTTTTTACGGCATTGGGGGCGGCTGTAGCGCGTAGCTTTGCGAAAATCTCTAAGTTCTCCGTCCCAGTCAGATTGGGATAAAATCCTGGCGTTTCGATAATTGCACCGATACGGGGATATATTCGTTTTTCTTGGCCTTTAATACTCTCTCCGAATATATCTACCTCTCCAGACGTGATTGAAGTCAACCCTAAAATCATTTTCATAATTGTGGTTTTTCCGGCTCCGTTGCGCCCTAACAGACCATAAATTCGGCCTTTTTTTACATGGAGATTGACTTTATCAACTGCTATTTGCTTTCCATAAATTTTTGTCAGTTGTTTTGTTTCAATCAAAAAATCATTCATATATAAGTTCCTCACTTTCAATAAATTTACTTCAGCAATATCATAGCTGATACAACATCAGAAGCAATTACAATTAGAATTATAAAACATGAACCTTGCCAAAACCTTGCCGTAACCTTGTTTTTATCTTGTTTTAGCAGTAAGAAAGCCCCGTATTTTTACAGGGCTTTAGGAAGCAATATTGTAAATTCTGTTCCCATACAGGGGGTACTGTTGGCGGTAATAGTTCCTTTATGAACGTTAATAAGTTCTTTTACAATCGCCAAGCCTAAACCATTTCCCTTTGCAGACCTTGAATGGTCGCATTGGTACAGCCTTTCAAAAATATGTGGGAGATTGTCAGAAGATATACCTTTCCCATTGTCTGTTATTATAATTTGAGCTTGCTGTTTGTTTTCAAAAATTCGTAGTGTCATTTTGTCACCTTCGCTATGAGTAATAATATTTTGTAATAGGTTATTAAGGATACGGGTATATGCGTTTGCGTCTATGCGTAAGAAGTACTCTATTTCGGGTATATCAAATTCATATTCAAAATGACTGCTTTCTAAAACAGGAACCCAATCAGCTATAATATTACGGGATAACTCATTCAAATCAAAAATCTCAAAATGAAAAACCTGTTCCTTAGAATCCAATTTTACCCATTCAAATAGATTTTCTACAAAATGCTTTAAGTAATGAGCCTTATCGGACGCAACATGGATATATTCGTCCTTTTCTTCTCCTACAACAATTTTGCTTTCTAATGCTTCCAAATAACCGACCAAAGAAGCAAGAGGAGTTTTTACATCATGGGAGAGACTTGTCATTAGACGTTTGTAGGCTTGTTCTGATTGTTTTTGCTGAATAAGCTGTGATTGGCCATTGATTGCCATTTCGTTAATATCATAGCAAATTTGCCTTGTCATGTCGCTTTCCCTTGTTAAAATACGGCGATTAAGGTTTCCATTTTTTATATCCTCTAAAGCATCTTTTATAAGTGTAAGTTGTGTTCGGACACGTCGTAGGACAGAAACAAGATACGCTATAATAATCAGGCTAAGAACAAATACCAAAAGCAGATAAACACTTGTATTCATGTTAAGCCTCCTTATTAAAACGATAACCGACACCTCGGACTGTCAAAATATAAAATGGATGGTTGGGGTCTGGTTCAATTTTTTTTCTCAGTTTACTGATGAAAGACATGATATTACTATCGTCAAAAGCATATTCTTCTTCCCATACTTGTGTATAAATCTGTTTTTTGGTAAACACCCGTCCCTTATTAGAAGCCAGAAAAGAAAGTAAATCAAACTCTTTGCTTGTAAGTTGAACAGGAATATTATTGATGGAAACAATGCGGTTTATCTTGTCAATAATCATGCCATTTATTATTATGCAATCCATGTCTGTTATAAAAGCAGGGTTTAACATAGTATACCGGCGAATAAGAGAATTGACACGAGCCATAAGTTCGTTTATGCTGAACGGCTTTGTTAGATAATCGTCAGCACCTAAACGTAGCCCGGAAATTTTATCGTCCTCGTCACTTTTAGCTGTAAGCATAAGCACTGGAATATTACTTGTTTCCCTAATTTTTTTTAGAACTTGAAAACCGTCTATATCCGGCATCATTATGTCCAAAATTACAAGAGAGAGTGTGTGTCTATTTTTATCGACCAAATCCAACCCCTCTACACCGCCATATGAAGTAATAACAGATAAATTTTCTTGCTCAACACATTTTTTCATAAGAGCGCAAAGTTCTTTGTCATCATCTATAATCAAAACACTATTCATATTGTAGTTCCTTTCTTCTTTTTGTTCTGCCGTCAACAGGTTTTTCCGCGACCTTTGGTATCAGCCACATATACCCGAGTTTTGAAACGCCTGGTATGCGACTTTCTTCACATAGTTTTTGTACTCGTCTTTCGGAAATGCCACACTTTTTTGTTGCTTCGGGGCAAGACATATACTCCATATTTCAACCACCCTTTCCTCGTAATATATCAGCATATATTATATACGTGTAACCGAATAAAATCAAGAAACATCAGCAAATAATATGCAGTAGCTAATATATAATTGATTATCCGATTTATTTTTATATATGGCTATTTTTTCGTGAATATCCAAGTACACTTATTGCAAATGAAAAAAATGCAATACACAGCATTACAGAGATATAAATGCTAGTGTAAATATACTAAAAGAAGGATTAAGATTATTGGGGATGGAATATCCCTTAGAGCCTATGAATGCTTAGTTCAAAAGTGCTATCGAATAGAAATCTACATCTTCAAACATTACCGAAGGTAGTTAAGGTGGGGTAGTTCAAAAAATCAATTCTAGCTTATATCCTTTTATGTTAAAATGATGTTAAGAAATGAAACAAATACTATTTATATAAAAGGGGTAAGAATATGGATATAATAGATAATCTAAGGGTACAAGGGGTAGATGGAAAGCTTATTGAAGATGTACTGTATTTTAGAAATTATTATGGATTAGAAAAAGATTTAGAATACAGAGTAACAAAGTCTAAAACTTATTTTTATGGAAAAGACATATTATCTATGTGTATAGCAGCGATTTTAGAAGAAGAAAATATTTTATTGTCAGGACCAAAGGCAACAGGAAAAAATTTACTTGCTGATAATTTAGGCGAGATATTTAATAGACCTCAGTGGAATACATCATTTCATATAAACACAGATAGTTCAACACTTATAGGTACAGATACATTTATAGACAATGAAGTTAAACTTAGAAGAGGTTCAGTTTATGAATGTGCTATTAATGGAGGCTTTGGTGTATTTGATGAAATTAACATGGCAAAAAATGATGCTATAGTTGTAGTTCATTCAGCCTTAGATTATCGTCGAGTGATTGATGTACCCGGCTATGAGAGAGTTAATCTGCACCCAGCAACAAGATTTATTGGAACTATGAATTACGAGTATGCAGGAACAAAAGAACTTAATGAAGCACTAGTATCTAGATTTATGGTAATAGATATTCCTCCAATAGAAGAAGATAAGTTAATGATGATTTTAAAAAATGAATTTTCAGATGCTGATGAAGAGAAATTAATACACTTTGCAGGAATATTTTTAGATTTACAATTGAAATCTCAAAATGGTGAGATATCTAGTAAAGCTATTGACCTACGTGGCCTTATGGCATCTCTTAAGACTATAAGGAGAGGATTGAAACCAACTCTTGCAATTAATATGGGACTGACAGGAAAGACTTTTGATATATATGAAAAAGAAATGGTTGGAGATGTAATTAAAACGAGAATACCTAATAAATGGGAGAGTGCAGATGTATTTCCAATAAGTCATATTTAATATAGGTGAGATTATGAAATGGATATATGATGATTATGAATTTGAAAATAGAGCAAATAACTTATCTTGGACAATAGCTGGTGATTACAATGAAAGTATAGATATATCAGAAAAAGATTATTCTTCAAAAGAAATAGGTCTATACTTTGCAATAATTGCAGGAGCTAGAAGAAAATATGTAGATTGGGACATAGTTAAAAAATATCTTACAAACAGAATACGAAAAGGATATGACAAAGATATTATATTGGGTCTAATTCAAGTTATATTAAATACAATAGTTGAAGAAAAGGCCATTAAAGATAGGCCAGGGATAGAAGATATAAGAAGAAATGCTTATAAAGATATTGTTTCACGTTTTACCAAAATAAACAATGACAATATTATGGATAAAATTAAATATGCATTTGTACTTTATAATATGGACAAGCATCCAGCATTAGACAGTATAACTAGAAGAATAGTTAATGACATAAGGAATATAGATACGAATCAAGATATTATGGAGATTTTAAAAGCATTAGATGTTATATATTTAACTTATTTTGAATATATATTAAACGGAGAAGAAAGCAATTTTACATATGATGAAAACAATGTAAAGGATGTTGAAGTAAACTTTGATACATTTGCTGATTTTATGTATGAAGAACTTTATAGTGATGAAGAAGAAAACATTATTGAAAGTGATATAGACTCAATATCTTCATCGATGCTTGTAGAAGGGGTAGGGGATTTTGATGATTCTCAATCTAGCAATTCAGCAGACAGAGTTATATATGTTGATGAAGAGACTGTAAATAAAATATATTCAAAAATAGAACATTATTATGGGAAAACTTATTTAAGTAAGGGTGAAATTAAAAAGCTTGAAACACAAAATTGCAGAAACGTACATGAGGGATGCAGAATTCACTTTACAGACGGTGTTCTTAGAAGTGAATGTAATAACGTTTTTCAGCTAAAATATGTGACAAGACAAAAAGAAAATAATTTAGGCAAATTTAGAGAACATGCTAGGATGTATAGACAACAAATAAAGCGATTAAAAGAAAGCCTTGCTAGGATTTTAGTAGAAGAAAATGCTAAAACTAGAGTGTATTCTGATTGTGGAACTATCCTAGCAAATAGAGCTTGGAGAGTTGGAAGGAGTAACAATAATAAAATATTTTATAAAGATATAGAAAATGAAAAAGGGAAATATGTTATTGATATATTGTTGGATGCAAGTGGTTCTCAAAGTAGAAACCAAGGAGATGTAGCAATTCAAGCTTACATAATTGCAAATGCCTTGACAGAAGTTGGAATACCAAATAGAGTTATGGGTTTTTCTAGTTTCTTAGATTACACGATATTAAAAAGATTTAAGGATTATGATGACAGTATTAAAAATAGTGAAAACATCTTTGAATACTTCTGTGCTGGTAATAATAGAGATGGTTTAGCTATAAAATCCATATGTAGTGGTTTGATAAATAGAGACGAAGAAAATAAAATTTTGATAGTTCTTAGTGATGGAAGGCCAAATGATGTAAAGATAGGAAAAAATAGCGAGAGAACTTTAAGAGGAGAAAAAGCTTATAGAGGTATTGTTGGTTTAAGAGATACAGCTAATGAAGTAAGAAAAGCTAGAAAACAAAATATTTTAGTATTAGGAGTATTTACAGGTAAAGAATCAGAACTTGAAGCTGAAAGATTAATATATGGAAACGATTTTATATATTCAAGAGACATAACTAGATTTTCTGATGTGGTTTCAATGTATTTAAAAAAGATAATTAGGAGTTAATTGATTTATAAAAAAGAATTTATATACATAAAAATATAAAAATGAATAAAATTTGTAAAAAATGTAGAAATTTTCACAGAAAAGGTATACAATGATTTATATAGAAAATGAATTAAAAATAAAGTAATATTAAAAATTAAATATATAATATTATAGGTTCTTTAAGCAAGATTAATAGGGAAGAAGGTTAAATTCCTTTACAGCCCCCGCTACTGTGATGCAGACGAAACTTTTGTTAGCCACTATGATAATATGCTTTTATATTTCATGGGAAGGAAGAGGAGTAGGATGAAGCTAAGTCAGGAGACCTGCCTAAAATATTAAAGTGATTTCTTCGGGGATGGAGAAAGTTTCTTATAATAATTATACAGATATGTTTATTTTATGTGTTTGTATTTAGATTGTCGAAAATTAGAAGCCTAGCCATCGAGTTAGGCTTTTTTATTTTGCTAGAATAAGGTTACATATATTATTCATATTTTAATTATTAGAAAGGGAGAGGGGATACTCAAATGAAACAAAATATCAAATTAGGGGTTATAGCTGCACTTATGTTAATCATTTTAACTCCAGTTACATCAAATGCAATGCATATAATGGAAGGTTACTTACCAGTAAAATGGTCTATAACATGGGGAGTTATATTTATACCATTTTTCTTAGTGGGATTAAAATCAATAGGTAAAATAGTAAAGCAAGACCCTAAGAAGAAAGTTTTATTAGCTCTATGTGGAGCATTTGTATTTGTTTTATCAGCATTAAAAATACCTTCAGTAACAGGAAGTTGTTCACATCCTACTGGAGTAGGTCTTGGAGCAATAATGTTTGGACCAAGTGTAATGTTTGTTCTTGGAACTATAGTTCTAATATTCCAAGCATTATTACTAGCACATGGGGGAATAACTACTTTAGGAGCTAATGCTTTTTCAATGGCTATAATAGGGCCAATTATATCATTTTTAATATTTAAAGCATTAAAGAAAAAAGATGGAAACAATGCTATACCAGTATTTCTTGCAGCAGCAATAGGAGATTTAGCCACATATACAATAACTTCAATACAACTAGCACTTGCTTTCCCAGACCCATCAGGTGGAGTGATGGCTTCAGCAATTAAATTCTTAGGAATTTTCTTTATGACTCAAATACCAATAGCAATAGCAGAAGGTATTCTTACTGTAATTGTATATAATTTGATTACAGAAAATGGAGAAAAAAGCATACTAGAAAATAATGATAAAGGAGTTAAAGCTAATGAGTGCTAAAACAAAAACAAAAACTAACATATTACTACTTTTATTAGTAGTAGCTCTTATCATATTCCCATTACTTGTAAATTCAGGTGCTGAATATGGAGGAGCAGATGGTCAAGCTGAAAGTGAAATTACTAAGATAAATCCAAATTATGAGCCTTGGTTTAGTAGTCCATATGAGCCACCAAGTGGAGAAATAGAGAGTTTATTATTCTCTGCACAAGCAGCTCTAGGTGCAGGTGTAATAGGATACATATTAGGTCTTCAAAAAGGAAAGAGAAGTTAATTATGCTTATCATTGATAAATATGCATATACAAATAGATTAAGTAAAGTAAATCCAAATAAAAAAGTAGCCATAGGAGCAATTTTTCTAATTGCTTCTATGATAATAAAAAATATATTTATCTTAAGTGGAATTATGATTTTAATGAGTATTTTAGTTGTTTGTGTAGCAGGGATAGATTTAAAAAATTATTTGAAATTACTTCAAATACCGATGTATTTTTTATTTCTTAGTATAGGTATAACTCTTGTGAATATATCTTTTAATAAAACAGACCTACTATATAGTTTTCAGTTTTTTAGTTTTTATGTAGGAATATCAAAGGCATCTATTGACATGTCTATTCATGTGTTATTTAGAGCTATGTCTTGTTTAACTTGTGTGTATTTTTGTATACTTACAACACCTTTTAATCAGTTGATATTTTTCTTTAAGAAATTGCATTTACCGGACACCTTTGTTGAATTATCAATGTTGATATATAGATTTATATTTATATTTTTAGAAGAATTTTCAGAGATATATAAGTCACAAGAATTAAGATTTGGGTACATAAATTTAAAAACTTCATATAAATCTTTAGGGATTCTTGGAAGTATGCTGTACAAAAGGCTTATGACAAGGTATGATGATATGTGTATATCATTAGACATAAAATTGTATGATGGTAAATTTCACATAGTAGGGGATAATGATGTTTAAAATAAATAATTTAACATATCAATATGAAAAAAATGCTAATGCATTATTGAACATTAATATGGATTTCTCAAAGGGAAATATTATAGGTATAATAGGCTCAAATGGTTCAGGAAAATCAACTTTATTTATGAACTTAATGGGAATACTAAAGCCTACGTCTGGAGAAATACTTTTCAAAGAAGAAAAGTTAAAGTATGATAAGAAGAGTTTGTATAATCTTAGAAAAAATGTAGGGATTGTCTTTCAAGACCCAGAAAAACAAATATTTTACTCAAAAGTATATGATGATATAGCATTTGCGATGAGAAACATTGGAATGGATGAAAAAATTATTAAAGAGAGAATAAATAAAGCTTTGATAGCTGTTAATGGAATAGATTTTATAGATAGACCAGTACACTTTTTAAGTTATGGTCAGAAAAAAAGAGTAGCAATTGCATCAGTTATAGCAATGGAAAATGAAATTGTATTGCTTGATGAGCCTACAGCTGGATTAGACCCAGTAAGTACTAGGTCTATTGTAGATATAATAAAGAGATTAGATGAAAATAATATAAAAATAGTAATATCCAGTCATGATATGAATTTAATGTATGAAATATGCGATTATATATATGTACTGGATAAGGGGATTTTAATTGATGAAGGAAACGCAGAAAGTGTATTTGTAAATGAGAACAATATTATACAAGCTGGATTAGAATCTCCGTGGTTAGTAAAGGTACATAAAAATATGAACTTACCTTTATTTAAGAAAGAAGAAGATTTGTATAAGTACTGGAAAGAAAGAGACTTAATACAAATAAATAATTAAGCCCTAAACCTATTTTAAAAAAATAGATTTATATAATAACCCTTAACCTAGACCCCTTAAAGGTGCCTTATGATTCCCCAAATCATAAGGTTATTTTTTTTATAAAGAATAAAAATAAATTTTATAAGTAAGTGTTATCTAATTGTTAAAATTTGACAATAATCTATTAATATAATACATAATTATAATTTGAAGTAATTCATATTTTAGATTAAAATATATTTATGGCTGTTAACAGGAGGAGAAATATGAATTTAGATACATTAAATCCTGCTCAAAGAGAAGCAGTAGAAAAAACTGAAGGTCCAGTACTTATACTGGCTGGTGCTGGTTCAGGTAAAACTAAGGTATTAACAACAAGAATAGCATACCTTATAGAAGATAAAGGTGTACAAGCACCAAATATATTAGCTATAACATTTACAAATAAAGCTGCAAATGAAATGAGAGAGAGAGTTGAGCAAAACATAGGTCCTGAAACTAAGGACATGTGGATAAGTACATTCCATTCTTGTTGCGTTCGGATACTCAGAAAAGATATAAATAAGATTGGTTACAATAGGAGTTTTGTAATTTATGATTCTGCAGACCAAGTTACATTGGTTAAAGACTGTCTTAAAGAATTAAATTTAAGTGATAAGGTATTTGAACCAAAAGCAGTTATAAGCGCCATTTCAGGAGCAAAAGACAAGCTTTATACTCCAAAACAGTTTAAAGATATCAACATGGCAGATAATAGAATGGTTAAGATTGCAGATATTTATGCTCTATATCAAGACCGTTTAAAGAGAAATAGTGCACTTGATTTTGATGATTTAATACTTAAAACTGTAGAACTTTTTAAGGCTAATGATGAAGTGTTAGCTTATTATAGAAGTAGATTTAGATACATAATGGTAGATGAGTATCAGGATACAAGTAAAGCTCAATATGAACTAATAAAATTATTAGCTAGAGAACATCAAAATATCTGTGTTGTTGGAGATGATGACCAAAGTATTTATGGATGGAGAGGCGCAGATATAAGAAACATACTTGAATTTGAGAAAGATTATGATAATGTACATGTTGTTAAACTAGAACAAAATTATAGGTCAACACAAGTAATATTAGATGCAGCTAACAAAGTTATATCCAATAATATAGAAAGAAAAAGAAAGAAACTTTGGAGTGAAAAGAAAGAAGGAGAACTTATAAAGATACAACTAACTGGTAGTGAAATAGAAGAGGCTGATTTTATAGCTGACTCAATTGCACAAATAGCTAGAAAAGAGAATAGACCATACAAAGATTTTGCAGTACTTTATAGAGCAAATGCACAAGCAAGACCTGTAGAAGACGCTTTAAACAGAAGTCAAATTCCATATAATATATATGGTGGTACAAAGTTTTATGAGAGAAAAGAAATAAAGGACTTAGTAGCGTATTTAAGAGTTATTCAAAATCCACAGGATGACATATCTATAAAAAGAATTATAAACGTTCCTAGAAGAGGTATAGGGCTTAGAACTATAGAAAAAATTGAAGATAGAGCCAATCTGAAACAAGAGAGTATATATTCAGTTTTAATTGATATAGAAACAAATTCTGATATATCTACAAAAGCTAGAGCAAGTATAAGTGGATTTGTTGATATTATAGGTACACTTAGAACCATAAAAGAAGTCTATCCTGTTAGTAAATTAATAGAAAAAGTTTTGGATACTACAGGATATATGGATGAACTTGTAGAGATAAGAAATAAAAATGAAAAAGATTTAACTGGTAAAGGTGAAGAAGCTCAAGATAGAATTGATAATTTAAGAGAATTTATATCTATAGCACTAGAGTTTGAAAGTAGTAGTGATGATACTTATGAAAATAAAGATTTAGAGACATTTTTAACTAGTATAGCACTTACATCTGAATCTAATGATGAAGAGGACAATGATAGAGTTTCTCTTATGACAATACATACATCTAAAGGGTTAGAGTTTCCAGTTGTATTTTTGACAGGTATGGAAGAAGGTCTATTTCCTATATCAAGAGCTATAAAGTCTCTGAGTGAATCTCAAATAGAAGAAGAGAGAAGGCTTTGTTATGTTGGTATAACTAGAGCTAAAGAAGAGCTATACATGTCACTAACTGAAAAGAGAACGCTATATGGTAAAACAAATGTTGCAATAGCTTCAAGATTTATGGAAGAGTTACCAGAAGAATGTATAGAAAGATTGTACAAAATGAAAAAGGAATTAAGTTATTCTAAAGCAAGTTATAATATGTTAGATAAATATACTAAAAAGTATATGAATACTATAAGTAAATCTAAAGTTGCAGATAACGTTAATGCTACAATAAAAGATTCAAATAAAGAGACTAATCCAGAAGATATAAAGCTTGGTTCTAAAGTACATCATCCTAAATTTGGGGTTGGAACAGTCGTGTCTATAATTGGAACAGATGTTACTATAGCCTTTGATAAACAAGGAATTAAAAAAATAAATAAAGAATATACAACACTAGATATTTTATAATGGAGGAAAATTAGGAATGGATAGTATAAGCTTTGCTAAAAATTTAATAGATTTCATATACGATAGCCCATCATCTTTTCACGCAGTTGATAGTGCCAAAGAAGTCTTAGATAAAAATGGATTTGAAGAGTTAGCTTTAAATAAGAAATGGAATCTAAAAGTAGGTGGAAAATACTACATGACTAAAAATTTATCTGCTATAGTAGCTTTTGTAGTTAACTCAGATAATATAGAAGAAGGTGGATTTAGAATAATAGGTTCTCATTCAGATTCTCCTACATTTAGTATTAAGCCAAATGCAGAAATAGAAGCTGAGAAAGCTTATTTGAAGCTGAATACAGAATGTTATGGAGGAGCAATATTAAGTACGTGGTTAGATAGACCACTTGGTATAGCTGGGAGAGTAGTCTTAAAAGGAGATAGTGTACTTAAGCCAAAGGAAAAACTTATCGACTTTAAAAAGCCAATTTGTATAATACCAAATCTAGCTATACATTTGAATAGAAGTATAAATGATGGTCATTCATATAATAAACAAAAAGATATGTTACCTCTAGTTGGATTATTAAATGATACATTAGAAAAAGATAACTTTATTTTAAAACAAATATCGTCTAATTTAAATGTAAAGATGGAAGATATAATAGACTTTGATTTATTCTTATATGAATTTGAAAAAGGAAGTTTAATAGGGGCTAATGATGAATTTATATCTATTGGAAGACAAGATAATCTTGCAATGGTACATGCTAGTTTAAATGCTTTAGTTGATACTAAAGGACAAAGTGGTGTAAATGTAATGGCTGTGTTTGATAATGAAGAAGTTGGAAGTTCCACTAAACAAGGTGCAGATTCAAATATGCTACTAAATATATTGGAGAGAATATGTTTATCAATAGGGAAAGATAGAGAAGGATTTTTTGAGTCTATTTATTCGTCTTTCATGATATCATCAGATTTAGCTCACGCTATTCATCCAAATACTCCAGAAAAACATGACCCAACTAATAAACCAGTTATGGGGAAAGGGCCTGTTATAAAGATAAATGCAAGTCAAGCATATACAAGCGATGGATATTCTATAGCTGTTTACAAAAATATATGTAAAGAAGCTAATGTCGAGTATCAAGAATTTGTAAATAGGTCAGATGAGAGGGGTGGAAGTACAATAGGTCCAATATCTTCTACTCATGTAGATATACCATCTGTTGATGTAGGAAGTCCAATTTTAGCAATGCATTCTGTAAGAGAATTAGGTAATGTTGAAGACCATTATAGTATATATAAAACATTTAGTAAATTTTTTGAAATATAAATATAAGATAAATAATTTGGAGATGAAACTATGAAATTAGGACTATGCTTAGAAGGTGGAGGAGCAAAAGGAGCTTACCAAGCGGGGGTAGTTAAGGCTTTATATGATAATGGAATAAATAATTTTTATTCGATTTCAGGAACATCAATAGGAGCGATAAATGGATATTATTTATACACAGGCAATGTTGATAACTTGGAAAAAATGTGGACAAATATAAAAGATATCCAGAACGGAAATGTGAAAATAGTAAATAATACTGTGGATAATTCTCCTGCTATAGACAATCTGAAAGAACTAGATGATAGTAAAATAGAGAAAATGAACTTCTATGTTAATTATGTAGAAGTTAATAATAAGGTAGTATCAGAAAAGGTTGTAAATGTGTCAAAAATGCCTAAAGGCGAAGCAATCTTAAGCATTTCATATAGTGGATTGTTACCATCAAATCCAAATGCTACTCTTGGATTTAAAGAACAATTTATGAAGGATGTGCAAGATGGTATTTACGATGGTTTTAAATTGGATGGAGGTCTAATTAGGAGTGCATTAATTGAGCCTTTAATTGTGGATAATGTGGATAAAATTATTTTGATATCCACAAAGTATAATTATGATTTACCAGATGACATCAAAAAAATATATAATGAAGATAAAATAATAGTAGTTAGACCTAACACTCAATTTGCACCTAAAGATACTCTTAACTTTGATGATGAGTTTTGTAAAACTATATATCAAGAAGGATATGAAATAGGAAAAAATATACTTGATAGACTTTAATTTAGAGTATAATATAATAAATGTAATTGTGTAATTTAATTAATAAAAAGGAAGGTAATAAGTCATGGAAAATAAAAATCCTATAGTAACTATAGTAATGGAAAATGGAAAAGAAATAAAAATTGAGTTATACCCAAATATAGCACCAAATACAGTTAAGAATTTTGTATCATTAGTAGATGATGGATATTATAATGGAGTAACATTTCATAGAGTAATACCAGGATTTATGATACAAGGTGGATGCCCAAATGGTACTGGAATGGGTGGCCCAGGCCATTCTATAAAAGGTGAATTTAGTGGAAATGGATTTACTAACAATCTAAAGCATGAAAGAGGAGTTATATCAATGGCTAGAACTATGGCACCTAATTCAGCTGGTTCTCAATTCTTTATAATGCATAAAAATTCACCACATTTAGATGGTCAATATGCAGGCTTTGGTAGAGTTATAGAAGGTATGGATACAGTTGATGAAATAGCATCAGTTAGAACAGGAGCAGCGGACAAGCCAAAGACTCCACAAATTATGAAAGCTGTGACTGTAGAAACTTTTGGAGTAGATTACTCAGATGTAGAAAAAAACTAGGTCATAGATAGATAAAAGTAAAAATCTATACAACTTAAATATAAAGTGAGATGTTATTATATTTTCTAGAGGATATGAATACATCTCACTTTTTAATTTAATTTATTTTACTGAAATTTAGTTATATATTAAATTTTTATTATACTAAATAGCTCCAATAATCTTATTAGAATATTATTTAATAGTATTATAGAAAAATAATTCTATTAAATTATTTATGATTAGGTTTTTAATATATAAGATATTAAAATAAATATATAAGATATGTGGAAAACATTTATTTTAACATTTTTTAAAGCTAATTTAATGATTTTGTTTAAAAAAAGAAAGTTATTTGTATGTTTTTACTTAAGAAAAAACATTATAATGGTAATATATTCTATTTACAATTTCATAACTTTGGTTTACAATAATAGAGACAATAAATCCTAAAAACATAATAAGAAAAAAGTGCTTAATATTTGAGAGAGACTGGTTTAGTTTACACCAGCTAGACCAGTCAAGGAATAATTTAAAGTGTAATATATAATAAGAAGAGAATACACTATTAGAATTTTCTAATAGTGTATTCTTTTTTTATAGAATTTATTATTGTTATGTAAGAAAAAAACTGTTTCAAATTTAAATTTGAAACAGTTTTTGTGTTGTCTAAAGATTTTATATTATTTAAAATTTTTAATTGCAGTAGTTAAGTTAGGTACTAATTGTTTCTTTCTAGATACAACACCTGGAGCAAATGTTCCTTGAACTCCTTCAATACCAAATGCATCAGCAATCAATCTATCTTCTGCTTTGTAAATTAAATAAGAACCTTCTTTTATTATATCTGTAACTGCAAGAACTAATTTGTCATAATCAGTTGAATTTATATAAGATAAAAATTCATCCTTCTTAGCAAATATAGAGTCTGTGTCTAAAGTAAATACTTGTCCAATACCAACTTTATGTCCACTCATGTTAAACTCTTTAAAGTCCATATTTACTATTTGTTCTATAGTAAACTCATCTAAAGAAGTACCACATTTAAACATATCCATAGCATATTTTTCCATGTCTACTTTTGCTATTTTACTTAATTCTTCACAAGCTTTCTTATCCATATCAGTAGTTGTTGGAGATTTAAATAATAATGTATCAGATAATATAGCAGATAAAAGAAGACCAGCTATTTCATAAGGTATCTCAACGTTATTTTCTTTATACATTTGATAAATTATAGTACTATTGCATCCAACAGGCATAACTCTAAAAGACATAGGAACATCAGTAGAAATACCACCAAGTTTATGATGGTCAACTATTTCAACTATATTTGCTTGTTCAATTCCATCAGCACTTTGAGCATATTCATTGTGGTCAACTAAAACAACATTCTTTTTAGATGGATTTAATAGATGCCCTTTTGAAATTAATCCTAAAAACTTATTGTCATCGTCTAATATAGGATAAGATCTAAAGTTTGTTTCTAACATAATTTCTTTTATTTCATCCATATAGTCGTCTTCTTTAAATGTAATCAAGTTGTCTGTGGCTTCTATAGAATCCAAGAAGCTACATTGATTTATGACATTAGAAGTTTTGTAGTTGTCACTTTCAACAGAAACAACAGACACTCCATTTATTTTAGCAAGAGCTAGTAAATCTTTTGAAATTTCTGTATGATTAGTAAGTATTAAAAGTTTAACTTTTGTATCGATGGCGTATTCAATACTATCATATCTATCACCAACAATAGCTATATCCCCTTCTTTTAAAGTCTCTATTAGGGTTTCCATACCAAATGATAAAGTAACAACTCTACCTTTTACATCTTCACCACAATCTACAAGGATAGTACCATTAAGGTTTTTGCAGATATTTGATAGTGATGTGTGTATAGTTGTAAAATGTTGATGAAGAAGGTTTTTAGCTATTTCTTTCATAGTAATAATACCAGCAAAAGTTCCATCCTCATAAGTTACAGGTAATGTTTTAACATTTTTTTCATCCATAAGATTATAGGCTTCTAATATAGAAGAAGTTGGAGTTAAAGGTAGTACCCTATCATAATTTAAATCTCTAACTTGTATTCTAACGTTATCTAAGATTTCAGGTGCATCTACCTTAAAGTAGTCTAAGGCATACTTAGCTTCCTTTCTGATATCTCCTAAAGCATAAGCTGTTGCTTCTATTCCTAGCTTGTTTTTTAAATATGCTAATGAAATTGCAGAACATATTGAATCTGTATCTGGATTTTTATGTCCGAAAACTAATAAACTCATTTTAAAACTCCTTTCAAAACTTGAATATAATAATAATTGATAAAAATATTATATCAAAAGGTAGTGAGTATTTGTTGTAAAAAGAAAAAAATTTAATGAAAAAAATATTATATGCAATTTTATCTTTTACATATATAACAAATTTAATATAAAAATTTTTATGATTTATACTTTTATTCAATGAAATTGGGGTTTATTAACAACTAATTCATTGAAGATAGCTGCGAAAAAATTAATTAATATGATGAGTAAATAAAAATTTATGAAAATTTTATAGTATAAATTTTTTTGTATGTATCTCATAAGTAAAAAATTAACGAGTGCTATATAAAAATTATTTATCTATATGAAAAATATTATTCTAAAATATTGATTTAAAAATAACTGATAGAAATTAAAATAATTTTAGATTATGTATTTTTTAAAATTATATAGTTATTATTAAAAATAAAAAGTATATATAAACCAAAAATAAGTATTATTTTATGAAAATGAATCCAAATATTATATATTACTTGTACAAATAACATATAAAATTTAATAAGTTAAAAAAATGAAAGATATAAATTATCATTTTAGTGTTTTATTTAGTTAAATTAAATTATTTAAATGAAATATATCTCATTTAAGTAAAAAAATTTAATAATAGTAAAAAAAATAATGTATTTGTTAAAAAATAAATTCACGAAATATTCAGAAAAAAACTTCTTGACCTAGAACAATAAAGGAAATAAAATCTAAAGTGTAGAGATTAAATCTATAAAATTATTTTAAGTATAGGTTAAAAGATATAGATAATGCATTTAAGATTTATAAAAAATATGAGGATGCATAATTATTTTAGGGAGGTTTTTGGTATGGATAAAAAAGAAAAGATTGTAGAGAAGTCAAATGTTGAAGTATGTAGTCCTGAGATTGTCAACAGTGTTGAAACATTAAAAATAAGGCTAGAAGAAATAAGATTAGCACAAAAAGAATTTGCAACATTTACACAAGAACAAGTAGATAAAATTTTCTTAGCAGCCTCAACAGCAGCAAATCAACAGAGAATTCCTCTAGCAAAAATGGCAGTTGAAGAGACTGGTATGGGTATTGTTGAAGATAAAGTTATAAAAAATCATTTTGCTTCAGAATATATATACAATGCTTATAAAAATACTAAAACTTGTGGTGTCATAGAAAAAGATGAGGCATTTGGATTTACGAAAATTGCTGAACCAGTAGGTGTATTATCAGCAGTTATACCAACAACTAACCCTACATCAACTGCTATATTCAAATCACTAATAGCCCTAAAGACTAGAAATGGTATAATTTTTTCACCTCATCCAAGAGCTAAAAACTGTACTATAGAAGCGGCTAGAGTTGTACATGATGCGGCAGTTAAGGCAGGAGCACCAAAAGGTCTTATAGGTTGGGTAGATGTGCCTTCAATTGAATTGACTAATGTTGTTATGGCAGAAGCAGACCTTATATTAGCTACTGGTGGACCTGGAATGGTTAAATCTGCATACTCTTCAGGTAAGCCAGCTGTTGGAGTTGGACCTGGAAATGTACCTGCAATAATAGATGAGAGTGCAGATATAAAAATGGCTGTAAGTTCAATATTAGTATCAAAATCATTTGATAATGGTATGATATGTGCTTCTGAGCAAGCAGTAATAGTACCAGAAAAAATATATGAAGAAGTTAAAAAAGAATTTAAATATCGTGGCGCACATTTCTTAAATAAAGAAGAAACAGAAAAGGTAGGTAAAGTAGTAATAATTGATGGAACTTTAAATGCCAAAATAGTTGGGCAACCAGCTCATGTAATAGCTAAAATGGCAGATGTAGAAGTACCAAAAACAGCTAGGATAATAATTGGCGAAGTTGAATCTGTTGAAGTAGAGGAACCTTTTGCACATGAAAAACTTTCTCCTGTCCTTGCAATGTACAAGTCTAAGAGTTTTGAAGATGCAGTTGCTAAGGCTGAAAAATTAGTTGCTGATGGTGGGTATGGTCATACTTCATCATTGTATGTAGACTCTATAAATCAACCAGAGAGAGTAGAGAAGTTTGTAAATGCTATGAAGACTTGTAGAGTATTAGTTAATACTCCATCATCACAAGGTGGTATAGGTGATTTATATAACTTTAAATTGGCTCCATCTCTTACTCTTGGTTGCGGTTCTTGGGGTGGAAACTCTGTATCAGAAAACGTAGGAGTTAAGCATTTACTTAATATCAAGACAGTAGCTGAAAGGAGAGAGAATATGCTTTGGTTTAGAGCCCCACAAAAAGTTTATTTTAAAAAAGGATGTTTAGGTGTAGCAGCAAGAGAATTTAAAGATGTTATGAACAAAAAGAAAGCTTTTATAGTAACAGACTCTTTCCTTTACAATAATGGATATACTAAGAAACTAACTGATTTATTAGATGAAATGGGAATTAAGCATACTACATTCTTTGATGTTGCTCCAGACCCAACACTAGCTTGTGCAAGAGAAGGGGCTAAGGCTATGGCTGATTTCCAACCAGACTTAATAATATCTGTAGGTGGAGGTAGTGCAATGGATGCCGGCAAGATAATGTGGGTAATGTATGAACATCCAGAAATAGATTTCCAAGATTTAGCAATGAGATTTATGGATATAAGAAAAAGAGTATATGCATTCCCTAAGATGGGTGAAAAAGCATACTTTGCAGCTATTCCGACTTCAGCAGGAACTGGTTCAGAAGTAACTCCATTTGCAGTTATAACTGACCAAGATTCAGGTGTAAAATATCCATTAGCAGATTATGAATTAATGCCAAATATGGCTATAATTGATGCAGATATGATGATGGAAATGCCACCAAGATTAACAGCAGCGTCAGGTGTTGATGCCTTAACACATGCACTAGAAGCATATGTATCTATGTTAAGAACTGAACCAGCTGATGGACTAGCACTTCAAGCAGGTAAAATAATATTTGAGTATTTACCTCGTGCATATAAAAATGGAAAGACTGATAAAGTAGCAAGAGAAAAAATGGCAATGGCATCTACTATGGCTGGTATGGCTTTTGCGAATGCTTTCTTAGGAATTTGCCACTCTATGGCACATAAACTTGGTGCATTCCACCATGTTCAACATGGTGTTGCAAATGCATTATTAATAAATGAAGTAATCAAGTTCAATTGTGCAGAGGCTCCAAATAAAATGGGTGCATTTTCACAATACAGACACCCTGATTGTATACAAAGATATGCTGAATTTGCTTCTTTTGCAGGAATTAAGGGGAATACAGACCAAGAAAAAGTGGATAATCTTATAAAAGCAATAGATGAATTAAAGGCAAGAGTGGGTCTTCCTAAGACTATAAAAGAAGCAGGAGTAGATGAAGCTAAATTCTTAGAGGGATTGGATGCTATGGTTGAACAAGCATTTGATGACCAATGTACAGGTGCTAATCCTAGATATCCATTGATGAGTGAATTAAAAGAGATATATTTGAAAGTTTATTATGGTAAATAATATTCATTTTAGAATATCGATTCTATTAGATTTGTATATAAATTATTCGATTTGCATATAAATAGAATTTTACTAGAACTATATAAATAATTTGTTAATAATAGATTATAACTTAAAACCTAAATAAAAATGATAAAAGGTAAGAAAATTCATATTGATTTTGAATATGTATATTTAATCAATTAACTTTAAAATTAGTCACAAAATTTTTTTATTACATATAATTTTAAAGCAAAATATATAAAAAACTTTATGAAAAAATTATAAAAATATTCAGAAAATTCTATTGACTAATCTATTTATCATGATATAATAGGTATAGAAAACAAAAAAACTGGGGCCTATTAAGGCCCCCTTACTACTTTTTGATAGATTTATTTAAAACTACTTTCTCATTTTGATTTTTTATATTTATTACAGAGTCGCTGTAATCTACCTCGAAGTTAGCAAAGGCAGAAAATAAATCTATATCTCTTAACAAATGAATTGTCATGCAATGATTGTTTTTATTCAACCTTAGAATTAATGCTCTTACAAATGGGAATTGGATTCTAGAATTAAATAAGTTAGAGCCATCAGTATCTATATCTAAGCTACGATAATTAATATCTATAAATATATCTACATCATTATTATCTTCTCTTATTATTCTGTAGTCAAAATCCAAGTCTAAATTTAAATTACCTAAAACTAATAACATTTAAATCCTCTTTTCTATAAGTAGTTTTAGAGTGTTAGTTTAACTAAGCTCTCCATCTATTATAGATATAATTCGGTCTGCTTTTCTAGCAATATTTTCATTATGTGTTATTATGATAAGAGTTTGGTTATATTTTTTTATAGAACTTTTTAGTAAATCCATAACTTCTTCTGTAGTTTTACTATCCAAATTTCCTGTTGGTTCATCTGCTAGGATTATACTTGGTTTTGCAGATAAAGCACGTGCAATAGCAACTCTTTGTTGTTGTCCACCAGATAATTGATTGGGAAGATGATTTTTCCTTTTATTAAGTCCCAATAAAGTTATAAGGTCTTCGATGTATTCTTCATCGACTTTTTTATTGTCTAACTTTAATGGCAATTCTATATTTTCCTTTACATTTAATACAGGAATTAAGTTATACTGTTGAAATACAAATCCGACTTTTTGTCTTCTGTATTTTGCTAGTTTTTTATTTGAAAGACAACATATATCTTTACCATCGACTTTTATAGTACCATTACTTGGTCTCTCAAGACCTCCTACTAAATGTAGAAATGTACTTTTCCCACTTCCACTTGGACCAATTATCGCAACAAATTCACCCTTATTTATTTTTAAATTTGCATCCTTTAGTGCATGTACAGATGTTTCCTTTTTTCCATAAATCTTACCTAAGTTAATAGTTTCCAATATAGGCATAATTACCCCTCCTATTCTGTGATGTTTATAGCTTCAACTATACTAATTTTATTTATCTTCCTTGATGGAATACATGTAGCTAGAATACCTACAATTATATTTGCTAAAACAACTAGTATATATATTTTGTAATCTATTGTAAAATCTAATCCATATGATGCAAAGTCCTGTAGATAATACATTTTAAATTGTATTATAAGTCCTGACACGATGGTAATTATACTTGAGAGTACTCCATATAATATTCCCTCATAGAGTATCATATTTTTAAATTCTCTCTCAGAGATACCAATAGCCCTTAACATTCCAAATTCGCTAGTTCTTGAAGTTAAGTTATAACTTATGTTATTTATTATGTTAAGCACACTAATTATGAACATTATTGCTACTATGCCATAATTATAAATCATGGATCTAGATGTCATCTTATCAGAGTTTTCTTTTTCTACCATCATATCTATTGTTGTAGTTCCAGAGACTTCACTTCCAATTTTACCTAAAAGTTTATTTATTTTTTTACTGTTTGCATTTTCATTAAGGTCTGCATAAACTAAGTTGTACTTATCTACACCAGTTAATTTTTTTAGATATTCGCTACTCGTTATTACATCTACACCATCATCTCCAGAGTACGTATTACTATCTGCAAAAGGATAATTTACAATAGCTCCAACTTTAAATTCATATTCTAGGTATTCATAATTATCTTTTTGACTTTCATAAAGGTCCATATCTATTCTACCATTTGGATATTTGACTTTTATAGTATCGCCTACTTTTATATCTACAACTGGTGTTCCTTTACCATGGGTAAAAGTCTTCTGGTATTTTTTCGTTTTAGAAATTTCTGGTACGTATACTATAGCTAAGTTTTCTTTTTTCATTTTTTTCAAGTTTATATTTCCACTTACTAAGTATTTTTCTAATGACTTTATCATCTCATCATTATAACCTCTTAGCTTTTGCTTTAGTGTATATTTTCCAGTAGTATTATTTTTTGTAAATAGAGGATATTCCTTATAATAAGGAGTTGAATTTATAGCTTCGTAGTAATCTAATCTATTTATTTTATCTACCTCTATTCTCGTGTTTAAGATACTAGCAGTTTTGACTTTGTCAATTCCATCTATATTTTTTATTTTATCTATCTGATTATCATTAAAACCCTTTATATCCTTGAAAGAAGTATTGTTACCAGTTTCATTAGAAAAAGTATTTGATAGAATAAAATCTGCATTCATATATGTTTGTTCTTGAGAGCTTTTGTTTTGGACATCTAAAAAAGAAGATTTATAATTGTCTTTTATGACGATTATACCTCCTATACTCATAGATAATATAATTATAATGAAGCCCTTTTTATTTCTAAAGATATTTTTTGCAGATATAGATTTTGTTACTGATATATTTAAAGTTAATTTTGATATTAAAGAATTAACTTTGGTTACATTTTTATTAGTTCCAAAAGTTTTTCTGATAGCATCAATAGGAGAAATTCTTCTTATTTTTAAGTATGTAAAGAAACTTATAATTAGTATTATTAGTATTGTAGATGCAATTGATAAGAGGATTATTTTATCTGGAATAACAAAAGGTGTAACCTTTATATTTCCTTCAAATTGAATATTTCCTGCAGACCTATTAAATATTTGTGCACCCCCCATACCTGTACATATACCTATAGGCATTGCTATCAAAGCAAGTATGAAAAGTTCATAAAACATAAGTTTAAAAATCCTAAAATTAGTGGATCCAATAGCTCTTAAGACACCATATTCCTGTATTCTTTGGTATATTGATATAACATAGATACTATATATTACAATACCAGAAAATAGGCTCATAGCAATTGCAGTATATTTACTTGAGTCATCTAAAGTACCATTTTTCATGGTAGACTCTATAAGCATTGAGTTTCTTCTCACACTTTCCTTATCCAATATAGCATTTTTTGCTATATTGTCTATGTTTGTATTTATATTACTGTCTTCATTAAATTCAATATAAGTTGTAAAATTATCCAATTTTGATTCATTGAGATTCAAAAAAATTTCACACATCCCCTTTTGTTTCTCTATAAATCTATCTTCAAGTATTCCAACAACTTTAAAAGTTTCTGGATTTTCTTTTTGATATAATTTAAAAGTAAGGTCTTGATTTGTCTCTGGTTTTAAACCCATACTATTTAAAATCCATTTCTCGACTACCACCTCATTGCTAGCTTTTGGAAATCGACCTTTTATAAGTTTAGAATGACTAGTCAAGTAATTTTTATTTGCATGTAGTATGTTTATAGGTAATTTTTCATTAACATCTGTAGACGCATAGTAAGATGTTATACCCAGATTTTTAATATCTTTGCTAGATTTTATGGATTTTAATTGATTTCTCTTTACATTTTTAAAGTATACATGGTCAGCTCCAGTTTCTCTTTTCATTCTATCTACATCTGCTTGCTGAGCACTTCTTGAGAGGGTACCAATACCAACAATAAGTGATGTAGCAAGAATTATACTCAGAGCAATTGCTAAAGATCTAGCTTTATAACTTTTTATGTATCTTACTACTATTTTCAGATTATCTTTCATATTTACCACTTCCTTTCTTAACTAAATCAATTATATATTTATTTAAAATATATAGCAAAGTAAGTATTTTCAAGTTTTAAGTAGTTAATTGTATAAATTTATATGTATTTTTACAAGTTTAATTAAGCTATATGTAAATTTTGACTTTTTACATATTTTTTTTAAAATGATATAATTCTCATATAAATTGCAGAGGGGAGGGGAATTATGGAGAACAATTTTATATTTCCTGTAGTAATATTAGCTTTGTTTATATTTAGTAACCTTATAATGAATAAGTACAGGTTTTACAAAGAATTAGACATATTAAAAAGAGGACTATTAACATTTTTTATATCGTGTTTTGTATGGATTTTATTCATGGGGGGTATTCAACATATACAATTAAGTTTAGGATATAATTCTTTACTTGAAGGAGTATTAAATATTATACTTTTTTTAATTTTAATTATTTTAAGTTGTTATATAGGCTTTAAATTTATAAGATTGATAAATAATAACAATGAACAAGAATCTAAACTACAAAAACTAGATAGTAAAATAAATCATAAGGATAATATAATCGTCAAATTAAGAAGTCAAAAACATGACTATTTGAAACATTTGCAAGTAGTGTATTCTCTATTAAATACTGGGTTAGATGAAGATGCCAAAGAATATATAATGAATATATCAAATAGTTTTAAATCAAAAAATTCAAGGTATGGAAAAGTATCTTATTTAGATGCTATAGCTTCATTAAAATATGAGGAATGTCTTGAAAAGGATATATCTTTTGATGTCTACATTCAAGATTTTATGGATAATTTAGAGATTGAACCTAATGATATGAGTTCAGTACTATTAAATATAATAGACAATGCAATAGAGTCTTTGTCTGGTATAAAAAAGGAAAAGAAATATATAAGATTACATGCATATGAAGATGAATTTCAGTATATTATAGCTATAAAAAATAATGGTCCTAAAATACATAATGTTGAAAGTATATTTTGGGATGGTTTTAGTACTAAAGAAGGGCAAGATAGGGGTTATGGGTTACATCTAGTTAAAAACATATTAGACAAGTATGATTATAGTATACTTGTAAATAGTGATGATTTTTTTACTGAATTTGTAATCTTAATCCCAAAATATTATTAGTTAGGAGGAGAAAAGTCTGTGATAAAAGTTTTGATTTGCGACGATGATAAAATTGTAAGAGATGATATAGCAAATATAGTTAAAGAGTCTGGATATGTAGATTATGTTAAAAAAGTTAAGGATGGTATAGAGGCAATTGAATTTATAAAAAATGAGAAAATAGACTTATTGATTATTGACATTGATATGCCATATAAAAATGGGATTGATTCTGCTAAAGAAATTCTTTCTATAGATAAGGATATACATATAGTATTTGTAACAGGTTTTGCTGATTATAGTCTAGAAAGCTTTAAAGTGCATCCTATAGATTTTATAGTTAAGCCATTTAAAAAAGAAAAAATACTTGATTCTATTAATATAGCAATAGACCATATCAACTCTCATAAAATTGCTAAGAATAATTTTATAGAAGACACTCTTTTTGTATATAAAATAAGGAAACAGGTACATATGATTAATTTTGATGATATAGTTATGTTTGAGAAAAATTCTAGAGCTATTAATCTATATACTAAAGATGAAGATATAATAAAGTTTTATGAGAACTTTGATGACTTAAAAAAACGCCTACCTCCTAATTTCTTTATGACTCATAGACAATACATAGTAAATTTAAGGTTTATACATAAGGTTATACCTATAAATAAATCTTCATTAGAGATAAGGTTTATAAATTTTCAAGAAAGTGCCATATTAAACAAATCTCTAGAAAAAGATTTTCTATATAGATTTTATAGGGTTAAAAGATTTTAGTAAAGGAAGAAGGAAAATTTCTTTTAGTGTGATACAGCAAGTACTATGAAGGTGATATATAAGAAAGATTTATATAAATTATTTATAATTATGAACTAATTTATATAAGTTATAGTGTAAAATATATTGGACTTTCTTTAAAAAATTAGAAAGTCCAATATATTTTAGAGACAGTTTTATATTTATAAATTACTTAAGATACTAGGGTCTTTAATTTTATTATCTTCAGTAAGCAATAATATCTTAGACATAATCTCAGCAGTCTTAGGGTCTTCGTCAGCAAATGGAAGGAATATCTTACCTCTACTTTGAGAATGTACAGGAAGTATATTTAAAGCACCCATTCCTTTTTTATGTACAATACCAGAACCCATGTGTACAGAATAATCGCCTAAATTACCTGTTATAAGAGCATGAGAGCCTTCAAAATTGACATTTTTAATCTTTAATAATAATAGTAGCTCTTTAGCAATAGCTATACGCATCTCTACAGTAGAGTGGCTTGTCTCAGGGTCAACACCACCAGCATGAGCAACACTTACAACAAGGTCTATATCACGCATAACTTCAGAGAAAAGAATTGGAGGTATAGAAGCTAGTTCTAAGCTTTTATAAGTCTTTCTATTAAAGAATTCTACTGTTTCAATAGTTGGAGGTTCAATGTCTGCTGGTGAAAACCAATCTGCAAGTGCAAACATCTTTGCTACTATATTTTCTTTGTAGAATACTTTTTGTAAACCTTCCTCATAGTCAACAGTCCAAAGTTGATTTCTAAGAAGTGCTACCGTTTTCTTTGGCTGGATTTGATGACCAGCATATCTACGAGATATAGTTTTTTCAGACAATTCGTCAGCATTTATTCTATAATATTCACGGAACACTTGCTTAAATGGTTGAACAATTTGCTTATCAAATAAGTCATGTTGGAATTCACTCCACTTACCAGATTCAAATAGATGAACTGGATGTGCAAGTTTTAATTTATTTTTTGCAGTTAATCTATAAGATTCACCAGTTGTATCACAAATAAAGAACTTAGACTTATCATTATATATATATCCAATAGTATCATCACATACCCAAACTAGATTTTTAACTAAAGGACAAATAACTGGGTTTTTATAAATATTGGAGATTTCCTTAACTGTAAATACTGTTTCATTTTTCATAGCTTGCTCTAAACTTTGTTTTGCGCGAGAATACTGACTTTTTAAATCTTTTTGTACTGATTTAAGTTCAAGTACATATGGATGTTTTGCAAGTGCTTTTGGCACACTTTTTAAAGCCTTATCGCCTTTTTGGACTTTTATAGATGTTTTTCCTTTTTCATCAACATCTATCCAAAGTGAAGTTCCATCAATATCTTTTGGTTTAAACAGATGAGCAACTTCATTTAGCTTTTCCGTTTCAAGAGCCCACATCATACGATTGATATCTTCAAAACCAGCACTTCTAGCTAAGTTTTCCATTGCTATTGCACAAGCTTTTGATTCACTTTCACGACGTTGTGCACCAAATTGTTTGCTTTCTTTAGCAAACTTTTGAATAAATTCATAACGGAAAGTTGCTTCTTTAAGGTCACCTTTTTTCATAGGAAGTAAAGAGAAACTTCTCAATTTATCTTGATTTCTATTTGTTTCAATTTCTTTCATCAGCATGTCTTTATCAAGCTTTCCAAGTGTAGCATCAGCATAAAGCTGTGCACGTCTGTGAGAGTTTCCGCCACTAGTTATGTATTTAGCTGATTTGTAAAGGATATTGAATCTTTCTTCTCCAATAGTTTTATATGAATCCAAAAACCAATCTACATCAAATGCTCCATCCATGAAACTCTGTGGTGATATAGGAGAGAATAGAGCAACCTCTGATTCTTTTTGAGCAGAGAATCCTTCATTTATATGTGCATGGAAATACCAAATTGTACTCTTTAAACCTTTCCAGTTTAAATATTTTTCAATTATGTTTACCCATTGAGGAGCATACATAGCAGCTTCTATTAATCTTAATTCAGTAATATCAGTAGTTTTAAGTAAATTTTTTAATTCCTTAGAATTATCTTCTTTAGTAGGATAACAATTTTTAAGTAGAGAACTCAAAACATCTTTTTTTGAATAATTACTGCCATATGAATATCCTCTCTGGAAAGTTTCTTTACCAAGAGCAACTAAGATATTTACAAAATAATTCATACCTTCAAAATGTTGTATATTATCAGCTAGATGAGAAACTTCTGTTGGCATATCACCTCTACGTGATTCAATTTCTATAATCCTATTTGTAACAGTTTTTATATTGTTTTCAAGCCATGGATGTTTTTCTAATGTATCACCACTCCATCTAGGATTTGTTAAAATTCGTACTATATTTGTTGCATTGTATCCAGTTACAATTTCTCGATTGATTTGTTCCTCAGTCATTAATCCCAATTCATATGCACGAGCAAATATATCTATATTAGTATAAAATGGGAATTTATATTCTAGAAGTTGATAATTTGCAAATGTAGTGTAGAAGAACTTAGTAAATGAAATATCATCATGAATAAATGAATGTGCCTTTCCAAGCCAATAGTTCAAAATTGGGGCATCTAAAGCAGGGCAGTATTCATTTTGTCTATAGTAGTTTTTAGTAAACTCAACTCTTTGCTTTTTACACTGTTCAGTAGTTAATAGGTTTCTTAGTTTGTAATATGTATCCAAACAGTATTCAAACATTTCTTTCTGGTCAAATTCATTTAGTAATACTGAAAGTATTCTTCTTGTAAGAACATCAAATTTTAATTTCTCTAATTTTGAATATAATTTCTTTTGTTTTTTTTCATCAAGGACATTTGAATATATAGATGAAAACCAACTTTTCTCTATCTCATGATAAGCACATGGGCGTATACTATAAAATAAAATCTCAAGGATTGTTTTATAATCTAAATTAAGTTTCTTGCTAGTTTCTCTCCAAAGCTCAGCTAATGGATAATTATCAATAGTATCCTTATTATTTCCAGTTATACGTTTAATAGGAGTTAGATTATATGTAGAGTAACCTAAAAGTATTTTATCCATATTACCTGACCATCTCTCAACTTCATACTCATAATCTGCATTTTCAATGATAAGTTCATCAAATTTTTCATATACTTTTAATATTTTATTTATATCTACATCGAGAATCTTCTTAGCTTCTTTTTTAGTTGATATAGAAACAGAATCCTCATTAGAAGATAAGCTTAAATTAGAAATAATCTTATTAAGTTTTGATGGACTAGAGGAATCGCATTTAAAATCAAATTGTTCAGGAATTTGAACCTTATTTTCAGGATTGTATATGCCAAATCCATTTTCTTTACAATAATCATTTTTTGCTTTACCTAATAAATTATCAATTAATATCTGAACTTGAGATGTATTCTTTTTAGACTTATCAACACTTTCCACTAATAAAATAAGTTTATTATATAGCTCTTGTCTATCAGTATTGTCTTTTAATAAGTTTACAATTTCAAGTCCTCCAAGACATTTTTGCGAATTTGAAGATTTTATTAGAGAAGAAGCAATATTTTCTAGCTTTAAATCATCTTGTTCAAGTAAAATCTTTATTACTGTTTGTCTGATGGAACTTGTTTTTAAAGTAAGCAAGTTGTTTATTCTGTCTAACTCTACATCTGATAAGTCAAGTTCTTTAAGTAAAGTTAATACAATTTCTCTATTGGAAACACTCTTATCGCTCAAACATTCTAATAAGAAACTACGTTGTTTATCTGTTTTTGGCTCATTTATAAAATTAGCTATAAGTGAAGCTCTTAAATCTGAACTCATAAGATGACAGTTGTCCATTAGAACATCCATAAATTGAGTATTCATATCATATGCTGTTAATGTCATCATGCATCTAAGTATATTGTGAGAAGAAATTTCAACCCAAGACCATGGAAATACACTGCCAGAAAATTCCTTAGTTTTTGAATTTAAAAGTTCTAAGGTATGTTTTAGATTTTCAAATTGTTCCTTTCTAGCTTCAAAGTTTTTATCAATAGGAGAATCTGATAAGTCAAAATCAACTTTTCTGTTTTGCCAATTATAATAGTAGCCAACAGAACTTTCTACATAGAAGTTTCTAACTACCCATGCAAGTATCTCTAAATCGTCACCTTTAATATTTTTAGATGCAACAGAGTGTTTAAAATATGTACTTTCTGTGTTTGATAAGAAGTAAAGTGCCACAAGCTTTTTGTACTTTTCATCATGTGAAAGTAATTTTTCAATAAGAGAGTAGGAATCGTAGATATTGTAAGTTGCAGTTGCCCATAAAGCAAAATAAATTTCAAGGTTATCATTACTATTAATTGACTCTATACGAAACTCTTCATCAGTCAATGATTTATATGAAAGTTCTAAACACTTACGAATTATTCCAGGTTTTTGGTCTGAAAAACCAAGTCCTGTCCATGTATCCAAAGCTCTTATAACAGAACTAAATCTTTCTAAATTGTTATCTAAGATAGTTTTTAACATATAGACAGATGCAGGAATTGTACCTTCATCTAGACTTTCTACAATTTGTTGTCTAAGGCCTTCTTGTTGTTTAGCAGCCAAAAGAAGTTTAGAAAGCATTTCATAGCACTTTTCACTATGACTTTTCATAATACCAATTATCATTTGTCTAGTAAGTAGGGCGGTTTGATTTTCTCCAAAAATTACTTCTTCTAAAGCGTTGATTACATCATTATTTCCTTTATCTATTTCTAGTGCGATTTTATCACTCATTATATAGTCATATTGAAGAACTTTATCTGGAAGTGTAAGATAATCTAAGACAGAAAAATCATAATATATCAAACTAACATAATGTGAAATAAGCCTAATTATACTTCTAAAATAATCTTTAAGTCTATTTGAGCGATATCCTTTACGATAGTATCCTCCTGAATATGGATAATTCAATTTTCTTTTAATTAATTGGCAAAGTTCTTCCACTTGTTCAGGAGAAAACATTAATTCTAAGGCATTTTTTAAAGGACCAGAAAGTAAAGTGTCTACACTTTCAATTTCGTAGTAATAACAATTATAGTATTTTTTTATCATATCTAAGAATTTATTTTCATCTTTTACATCATAATAGTATGATTCATCTTTTACACAATCCCAAAGAGATTTAGCTAAGTCGTAATATGGTTTTGAAGAAGATTTAGTAAAATTGTTTTTAAAATCTTCAATTATTTTAGTATTTTTTTCTACTCTAGTACGTTCTGACATTTATGTACCTCCAATTTATTTATTTTAAAACATTCTTCCAGCAAGTAGAGTGAGTCTTATAAAAGTGAATATATCACCATCTTTTAAATTTATAGGAGAATTGAGTTCTTCAATAACATCTTCGTTTATAAGAACTTTATAGATTCCATCTTCAAATGCTTGTAGTGCAACTTCTATGGCTTTTTCTACAGATTGTTTGTTCTCATTGTAGATAGAGCCGAATCCAACTTTTCCAATGGTAGCTTGAGACTCAATCTCTTCACTAGTTAAAAAGCTTATTATTGATTTTTCTGGGGTCTTTTCATTATATTCAAGAACATTTTTAGATACAATTTCAGAGATAGCCTCTTTTAGGCAATTGATGTTGTCAGATAAATCAAAGGGGGTAAGTTCTAGCATAGGTCTACGTTTGCCAACAGCTTTAACTCTAAAATAAATTTGCATAAAATCACCTCGCAAAATATTAAGTATTAAGAAACTTAAAAAATTTATCTATTTGTTATATTATATCATTTTGTGAAATATTAGTGTGGGTTATGGAATTATTTTACAAAAAATAGAAAAAAAGCTATCTTAAAGTCTAAAAAAGAGATAAAAGATAACTTTTGATTGTGAAAATATATAATAATAACTACATGTAGTTATTATTATATATTTTAGATGATTGGTTTTAATAACTATCTTTTTTTATTTATAAATTTTATTCCTAAGTATTTTTTGATATCCTCTTCAGGAGAAAAATCGTCAATAAGTATTTCTTTGCCAGTATCTTCAAATACTACTAGAACTTCACAGTCACCCTGTAAGAAAAATTTTTTAACCGTGTCTTCTTTAACTTCTCTAACTTTTACTACATTCTTTTTTTCTTTTTCAAAGTCTTTTGTATAGTAACTTCCCATCATATTAATGATTTTTGTATATCTATTCATAAAATGCCTCCTCATGCGATTAAATTTAAAAAATATGTTATAATAATTGTTTGTATTAACTTAATAATTATAACAAGGAGTAATAATAATGACTAGTATAAAAAATAAAGATATTTTAAATTGTATAGATTATTCCACTAAAAATAAGCTCTTTAATGAACTAAATGATGTATATGAATCCTTACCAACTGGAAATTGTTCTGGTTGTGGTAATTGTTGTATGGAATCAGTAGGTATAAATTTAATTGAGTTTTTGAATATATTTTGTTATCTTGAAGATAGAGCGGATTTAAGAAGAAGATGTATAAGTAAAATAGTAGACTATTATTTTGAAGAGTATTCCAAAAAAAATTCATGTCCATTCAAAGACGATGATAATAGGTGTTTAATATATGAAGTTAGACCACTAAATTGCAGATTATTTGGACATTGGAAAAAAGCAGACTATAACAAAAATCTAGATAATGTCACTAAGAAAAATAATGACTATAAAGAGTTGATGAAGAGACAATTTGGATTTGAAATAAATGATGAAGTGGTAAATTATAGAATAGATTATTGTGAAAGCTTTATTCCAGGCAAAGGTTATTTGAGCAAATCTGAGAGATTAAGCTTTTTTGATAAACTTATGATACTAGATTCAAAACTTTATTCTAATGGCATTATAGATATAGATTTTAAGGATAGAGGTATAGTTGAATATTTTATAGAATCGCTATTTTACAGAGATTTAGCATATAATGTAAAAATAAGGATATCTAAAGAACCTAAAATAAAAAAAAGAACTATTAATAGAATAAAAAGGCTTATTCTACTAGAGTCTTATATTAAATAAATAATAACTTGTAGTATAAATATTGTCAAAATGAGGTGAAGATGGTGAATCTAACAAAAGTAAAAGGGAATACTTTCTTTATAAAAGGTGGTACAAATACAGGAATATATGTGTTTGAGGATAATACAGCACTTATGATAGACCCAGGATTATGTGGTTCGAGGCCCAGAAGAGTAACCAAAGTATTGGATGAAAATAAAATACAAGTTAGATATATTATAAATACTCATGGCCATGATGACCACTATGGGGCATGTAATCAATTTAAAGAACATTATAAAGATGTGTGTGTAATGTCATCAAAATACGATAAGTTATATATAGAAAACCCAGAATTATTTTCAAAGTATATTGTTGGGGGGAAAAGCAATATATTTATGGATAATATTTTAAAAAGTAAAATGTTAGATGATATAGAAATAGATAAAACTATAGATGGAGGTAGGCTGGAATTAAATAATGAAATGTTTGATATAATTGAATTTCAGGGACATACACCTGGAAGTATAGCTGTTTTAACTAAAGATAAGGTGATTTTTGTGGGAGACCTTTTGATAGGAGATGAAATTCTATCAAAATATGATTTCTTATTTTTATATGATATACAAGAACAAATGAACTCATTAGAAAAGTTAAAAGGTATAGATTTTGAGTATTTAGTTTTGGGTCATGGAAAACAAGTGATATCAAAAGAAGATGCTTATAAATTAATAGAAAAGCATTTGAATGCTTTAGATAAATATTTATACCAAATAAGACAGTTACTTGAAAAACCAAAATCTTTAGAAATTTTACTAAAAAATATTATAAATAACAATAATTTAAGCAATAATTATAAAGAGTATCATTTTTTTAAATCTTCATTGGTATCTGTTATAAGTTACCTAATTGATTTAGACGAAATAGGGTATATCTTAGAGGATGGAGAATTGCTTTACTATACAAAAACAAAATAAATTATGATAAAATAAAGAAGGTCATAAAAAACAAATAAAGGGTGAGCAATATGGAATACGAAAAATGGAATGAAATACTAGCGCCTTATGAACATGCAGTAGAAGAATTGAAAATAAAATTTAAAAATATAAGAAAAGAATATTTAGCAAAAGGCGAATATTCTCCCATAGAATTTGTCACAGGAAGGACAAAAAAAATATCTTCCATAATATCTAAGTTAAAAAGGCTAAATGCAAAAGATTTAGAAACTGAAATTGATGATATCGCTGGTATAAGAATAATGTGCCAGTTTGTTGAAGATATATATTCTATAGTTGATTTGATAAAAGTAAGAAACGATATGACTATAATAGGAGAAAAAGATTATATTACAAACTACAAAGATAGTGGTTATAGAAGCTATCATGTTATAATAAAATATCCTATAAACTCAATTGCGGGCTCAAAAGAAATTATATGTGAAATACAAATAAGAACTCTTGCAATGAATTTCTGGGCTACAATAGAACATTCATTAAAATATAAATATGACCATTACATACCTGAGACTCTAGCAGAAAGACTTAGAAGAGCTTCTGATGCTGCGTTTCTCTTAGACCAAGAAATGAGTGAAATAAGAGAGGATATAATGAAAGCTCAGGCTATGTATCAAATGAAGTCTATAGCAATTAGAGACACTCTAAATAGAATACAAGAGTTATATGACTTAGGTGATACACATAAAGCTATGCAGTATCAAAGAAAGTTGGATAGAACTGAAACAGACAAAAACATAACCGAAATTTTAGAATTAAAACAAGAAATAGATATGTTATTAGAGCAATATAAGGATACTAAGGTAGATGATAGAGTGGTTCAATAAAGCTACTTATAGAAAATTTACTAAATATTAATGGGGCTGCCTCTTAATGGAAAATAATTTCTAAGAAGAGACAGCCTATTTAGTTTAATCAAGGAAGGAATGATGTTATGAGTTTATATGCAATAGGTGATTTACATTTTTCAACATCGGTAAATAAGCCAATGAATATCTTTGGCAGTAATTGGGATGGTCATGAAAAAAAGATTATAGATAATTGGAAAGAGGTTGTTACAGAGGAAGATGTAGTATTAGTATTAGGAGATACGTCTTGGGGAATTAATTTATCAGAAGCTAAAAAAGACTTAGACATAATAAATGAACTTCCAGGTAAAAAAATACTTATAAAGGGAAATCACGACTATTGGTGGACAACAGTTACAAGTTTGAATAAGCTATATGAAAATATGCGTTTTATTCAAACAAATTTCTATGAATATAGAGATTATGCAATTTGTGGAGGCAGAGGTTGGATATGTCCTAATGATGTTAAATTTGATGAGACGGATGAAAAAGTTTATAAAAGAGAAGAAAATAGATTAAGGCTGTCATTAGAGTCTGCACATAAAAAAGGTTATTCTAAAATAATAGTAATCACTCATTATCCTCCTACAAATGATAGATTAGAGGAGTCTTTGTTTACAAAATTATATGAAGAATATAATGTTGAAAAGGTGATTTATGGTCACTTGCATGGTAAAGAGTCTTTTAAAATGGGTCTAAAAGGGATTCGAAATGGAGTTGAATATATATTAGCATCTTGTGATTATACAGAATTTAATTTAATAAAAGTTCACGATTAAAAAACATAAATTGGTAAATACTATAAGATACACGATTAAAAATAAATATTTGAGGGATTTCGGTTTTGAGAAAGGAGACACGATTTATGAGGTGGATATTAGTTTTTATATTTTTATATCTTATTCCTTTGATAGTGATATTCAGAAATTACAAGAATTTTAAGAGGTCTTGTATCTACAGTAGTATTTATGTAGTGTTAGCTACAACAATAATGATAAGCAACATATATATGAGTGGACTTAATAAGATAAAAGAATCTATGTATTATCATAATTATATTTCTGATGAGACGTATGATGAAAAATATGTATCAAATTTTAATGAAAAAGAAGATAGTGATTTAAAACAAGATAAAAATACACAAAGTACAGAAAATAATAAAGAAGAAAATAAACAAGATGTAACAAAGAATAATGATTTAGAAAGAAATACTTCAACAAATAGTGAATCAGAAAAACAAGGAAATACTGAAGAAAACAATGATAATTATACAAGTAAAGAAAATGATAGTGAAGATATTAAAAAAATAGACCTAGAAAGTATAGGAATTTTCAAGAAAGAAATTTATAATATAGAAAGAGTAGCTTTAGTACCAATGAGAGAATGTATACCTTATACTAAGGATATTGCAAAAAACATAACTAAATTATCTAGTATAAAAAAAGATGTTACAAATGCTAGAAATAAATGTAAAGAAGTTATAGAAGAATATGAGAATATGCAAATCCCAGAACTTTCTAAGGATGAATATACAAAGGTATTAAGCAGTGCTAGAGATGATGTAAAAAAGGCGTATGAACTTAGACAAAAGTCCATGGATAGTGCCTTAAAATTAATAAATACTAAAAGTCCTAAATATATAGGCAAGATAACTGAGTATCTTGATTTATCAGATAAGCAGATAGAAAGTTTTAAAAATAGATTGAATGATTTAAATGAAGAAATAGATGGGTCAAATACTATTGATTAATAAGAGTTAAAGAGATAAGTTAAAAGGGAGATTAGGATGAATAAGCAGAGTATAGGAAAACTAAATATGTTTTTTATGGGGATTACTCAGAGAAACCTTGAAAATGAAGATTTTTTTATTGAATTAGAAGTAGTTTTTAAATCAGGAAGAAAAGAATTTAAAGGAATTGCAACAGAAGAAGAAGGTAAGTACAAATTTAATTTTAAAGGCAAATCAGAGTTATATACATTTAGTAAATTGTTAAAAATTATATCTAAAGAAGCTGAAAATTATGATGCACTAGTATTTAGATATATTGAAAGAGGTACTATTGTCGTAATAGAAGGAGACAATAAAAAAGTAAATGTAAAGTATCTAGATAATAAAGAAGAAGTACCAAAAATAGATGAATTTACAGCATCTCAAATAAAAAACAGAGAGTACTATGTAAAAGTAGGACAAGCAAATGCACTTTTAAAAGAAATTGGAGTACTTACAAAAGATGGTAAAATAAAAAACGATAAAATAAGAAAGTATAATCAAATAGACCACTTTGTGGAGCTTATAGACAATATTTTAAAAGAAATAAAAGACAAAGACTGTATAACAATATTAGATTGTGCTTGTGGTAAATCATATCTAAGTTTTGTACTAAACTTCTATATAAAAGAAGTATTAAAGAAAAACTGTTATTTTATAGGAATAGATTATTCAGATGTAGTTATAGAAGCTTCAAAGAAGATGGCTAAAAATTTAGGCTATAAAAATATGTTATTTATAAAAGAGGATTTAACTAATTATACACCTAATAGAGATGTTGACCTTGTAATAAGCTTACATGCTTGTGATACAGCAACAGATATGGCTATAGGACTAGGGATTAGAGCAAAGTCAGAAGCTATAGTAGTAGTACCATGCTGTCATAAGGAGTTATTAGGACAATATAAATATGAAGCTATGGAACCAATATTAAAACATGGAGTATTTAAAGCTAGATTTGCAGACTTAATAACTGATGGTTTAAGAACTTTATTGTTAGAAGGAAATGGATACGATACTTCTGTGGTAGAATACATATCCCCATTAGATACACCAAAAAATTTAATGATAAGAGCAATAAAAACTAAAATAAATAATGAAAAAGCATTAAATGAATATAGAGAACTAAAAACACAATTTGGAGTAGAACCAACTTTAGAAAAACTTATATATTAGTTGAAAATGTAAAATTTATAAAAAGCTTGCTTAAATATGCAAGCTTTTTGGTATTATATAGGTATAGTCATATATGTGATTTTGATTTATAATTAAAGCTGTGCTATAATATTTGATTAATAAAATCAATAAATGTTACATGGAGGTAAAAATGAACAAATTAAATATATGTATTGATATAGATGGAACAATAACTAGTCCTTATCATTTTCTTCCATACCTAAATGATATCTTCAATAAAAACATTACAGAGTCAGAGTGTATAACTCACAATTGGGAAGAATTATATGGTTCAGGAATAAGCGATGTATATACAGAATTTAATGATAAGTATGTACATTCATATGATGAAGCAGAAATTGTAGAAGGAGCTATTGAAGTAATAGATGAATTATCTAAGGGGCATAATTTATATTTTGTAACTGCTAGACATGAATGTTTAACTGATGTAACTAAAAACTGGTTAATTAGACAAGGAATTTTAGATATAGATGTTTACTTATTAGGAAGTGATTATAAAGTTGAAAAGGCAAGAGAACTGAGTTGTGATATATTTATAGAAGATAACCCTTTAAACTCAGTCCAATTAGCTGATGCAGGTGTTAAAGTAATACTTTTAGATACTAACTATAATAAAAATATTGAACATCAAAACATAATTAGAGTTAATAACTGGATAGATATTAAAAAGATTATAGAACAAAGTAATTAAAAGACTTATAAATTGAAAGGGGGAGCATATGATAGATTTAAAACTAGAAAACAGAAAAGGAAAAATTCATGTAAAGAGTAGTGAGATAAAAGATATTTTAGAATTACGTCCAGATTTTGAATATGTACAAGATATATCAAATACTATAAATCAGGAGAATATATTGGTGTTTGATTGTCAATTAACAGGAAATTCTTTTGATATGGATGATTTAGATATAGAAGAAATATTAGAAGAATTAGGTGAGGAAATAGATGAGTCTTATTTCAATGTCTTATTTGAGGATGTAAGAGCATATTTAAAAGATGCTACTGATGAAATAGAGGCAGATTTGCAAGAAAATTACCTATTTGATAATTTGAGATGCTATTTTGATATATATAATATAAATCAAGAATTCACTGATTTTAAGTTTGTATTTTTAGTTTCTTTTAAGGATATAAAAATATCTTCATTAGCTAATCTAGCTAAGATTGTTTCCAAAAGACAACTGATAGGAGCATCTAAGTTTTATAGTTAAAATATAAAAATATAATTTTATGATAATAAAAGCTAGTAGCTTAAAAAATATGGGCTACTGGCTTTTTTATTTGCTCATTTTTAAAGGAAATTTCAAAATAGTATTTACATTTCTAAAAGAATATTATATATTAAACATAATGTACAGTATATCGAATAAAATATTTTAAAGTAAGTTACTGTCTTTAGATAAAATAATTAAATATACTTAGGATTATATAAGTATATTAGAGGTGAATTTATGCAGAATTTAAATGAAATAATTGCTGAGAATTTAAAAAAGATAAGGAAAGAAAAACATCTTAGCTTAGATAAAATTTCTCAACTTAGTGGGGTAAGTAAGAGTATGTTGTCTCAAATTGAAAAATGCGAAGTGAATCCAACTATATCTACTATCAAGAAAATAACGAATGGATTAAAAATATCATTTACATCATTGATGGAAAGACAAGAAAGTGATATAGAATTGGTTGATAAAAAGGATGTAGACCATTTTATTGAGGATGATGGAAAATATGTAAGTTATCCGATATTTCCATTTGATTCTAAAAGAAGATTTGAAATATTTATGATTGAGATAGAAGAGGGTGGAACATTGGATTCAAATGCTGAACTTCCAGGAACTCAAGAGTTTATTACAGTTTTTAGTGGTGAAATAACTATTAAAATAAATGGAGAGGATTATATTGTATCTAGTGGAAATTCTATAAGATTTAAAGCTGATGTATCACATATATATAGAAACTCAGGTAGAGGTGTAGCTAAAATAAGTATGGTAGTATATTATGTATAATAATTGAATGGAGTATATAGTGATATTTAGATGATTTTAAGTATGAGAGTATTTAGTATTTGAATAATAGGAGTGTGATTTATAGATGAATAACAAAAAAGCAGTTTTCTTCTTTTGTAATAATTTAGATAAAGACCCAGTGGCTAAGAATGTAATTAACTGTTGTGAGGAAGTAATGGATTTAAAGCAGACTGATATTATTGTTGATGATAATTTTGTATTAGAATTTATAGATAAAAATAATAACTTATTCCAGTTTGTAAAAACGGAAAATGTAATAAGTCATGATTATAAATATTATCTGCCAATTTTAAATAAGTATTTCAAAAATTTTGATTTTGCAGGAGTTGTGAATTGGCATGAAGGAGAGAATGCTCCAGCAAATATTCTAACAGCTCATACTATTGGAGATGTACCAACAGGCGAGTTTGGAAATTCAAATCCAAAATATTTTAGAAACTTAATTAATGCAATTGAAGATATAAAAAATGAAAACTCTCTTGATGAATTCACTACATTAACAGAAGCAACTCACTGGTCTGGAACTACATATGGGGAAGTATCTAAATTAATTACAGAATATTCTGTACCTATGTTAGATATTGAGATAGGAAGTAATAGTAATAGTTTTAATAATAAGACGGCAATACAAGTATTATCGAAATCTCTAATTAGAGTATTTGATAATGATGAGTCTATAAAAACTTTACTGTGTGTAGGAGGAGTTCACTTTGAAAATTCTTTTGCAGATATTATAAAAAATAGAGAATACAATATATCAATTGGACATGTATTACCAAATCAATGGATTGTAAGTGGAATGTATGATAATGAAGATGGATTTGAAAAATTAGAAAAGTGTGTAGACAGTATTGATGGTGGAATTGATGGTATAGTTTTTCATGATAAGTTAAAGGGGGCTTATAAAGAACAATGTCGTAAATTAGGAGAAAAGCTTAAGGTGCCTGTATTTAAACATAAGACATTGAAAACCCCAAAAGATTTGCCCATATGGTAGATTTGATTTATAATAATGAGATTTAGTAAGTATATTCAGTAAGTCAGATTAATTTTTAAGTGAGGTCAAAAATGATAATATCTTATTTTGCACTATTAATTAGAGTAGTGCTATTAGCCTTTGAAAGAGTAGTTGTAAGATTATTAGGTGATGAAGAAGGTGATATTTATAAAAATATAGCTTCATCATTTTTATTTTTCTTTATAGGTGGAGTATGTTTACTACCATTTAGTATAACGAGTAAAGTTGGAGATTGGTCTTTTTTACTACCATGCTATATAAGTAGCTTAGTTTATTCAATTGGGTCAGTAGCATATGTAACATCTCTAGCAACTGGTGAAGTTTCACTTGTAACTCCAATAAACAGTTTAAACTCACTATTTCTATTGCTTTTATCAGTTGTATTTTTAGGTGAGAGTTTTAGTTTAGCAAAAGTTGCAGGAATTATAATTATGATTGGTGGAGTATTTATATTAAAAAATGTAAGCTCTTTATTAAAAAATGCATCTGCCATTTTAAATAATCTACCATGTAGATTGATGTTTTTGTACATATTTTTTCAATCCGTAGGAAGGGTATTAGATAAGGCATTTTATGTTCAAGTATCTCCTATACTGTATTCAACGATACTTTACTTTTTTGTCGGATTAAATCTATTTGTTTTTTTAGCATTTAAAAAGAAACAAAAAGTAATCTATGAAATTTTTAGTAATAAGAAAGGACTTTCGATTTTAAGTGGTGCTATTAATGGGTATTCTTATCTAGCATTATTAATTGCTTTAAATAATTTAGAACTCAGTATAGCAGAACCATTTTCTCAAGTATCTATGATAATAACTTTAATACTTGCTCACTTTATATTTAAAGAAAATATTAAGGAGAAAATACCAGGTTCAATTCTGATATTAATTGGTGGATGGTTATTATTGCTTTAATTGATAAATCAGAGAGATAATGAAAGTGTATAAAAGGCTATAGGTAAATTTGTTTTTACACAAATCTACTTACAGCCTCCCTTTTATTTTAAAAACCCTATAGTCACTATTTTTATGTTGTCAATCTTGTATTAAAATTTTAAATACTAATTTATAATTGTTAATTCTTATGTCTAACTCTTAATGGTATATCAAGTTCTTTTGCTAATTGTTTAGATTCTTCTATTTCTTCTGGAGATATTTCATCTACTACTGAAAAAGCAACTTCTTTTATATATTTTTTACAATCCTTTGCGAAATCTAACATATAGTTAAATGATTTTTCTCCAAATTTTGGTTGAGTAACTCTATTATAAGCTTCTTTATTTGGAGCATTAAGACTTATTGATACTGCATCTATTACATCTTTTAACATGATAGCAGTTTTTTTATTGTGTATTAAATCGCTTAGACCGTTTGTATTTATTCTTGTTTTGATATTACTTTTTTCCTTTATAAATTTAGCAACTTCTATTAATTCATTTATTCTCATTAGTGGTTCACCATATCCACAAAATACAATTTCATCATATTCATCTAAATTATATTTGTCAAAGGCTTCTTTTACTTCATCAATACTTGGTTCGTGTTCTAACCATAAGCTACCACTATTTGCTACTTCGTCTTTTTCATTTCTTATGCAAAACACACATTTACATGGACATGTATTAGTTATATTTACATAGATACTGTTTTCAATTGTATATAAGATATTCATAATTTTCCCTCCATAAATTTAAGTCTTTAGTTAAAATAACGTCTTTTAAAATCAAGTTTATCAAGTGCCATCCCTAGAAGTACAAACACAATAAAGCTTCCTATTGGTTGTAACAAACCAAGTAAACTCATTACGAAAGCACTCGTAAAGCTTCCAATAATTATTCCCTCAGCAAACATATATAAAACTAGACCTACTATGCCTGCTACAAATGAAGCAATTATATTTCTTTTGTTTATTATCTTGTCACTTTTAGAAGTGAAAAATAATACAAGTATTGGCTTTATAATTATAGTTGGTATTACCCATATTGCAGCTCCTATAGATAAATCAGCTAGACCAGCACCTATTGCAGAGGCCGCTATAGCATAGTTTGTTGGTAAAATAGTTGCAGCTAGATAAATAAAGGCATCTCCTATATGAACATATCCGTTGTTTCCACCAACTGGAATATGTAATATATAAGCTATTGTCAAACATATTATAGATGCAAATAACGCTGAAGTGACGATACAGGTCGTCTTTTTAGAAGTAGCTTTGTTCATTTTTTCCAATATAATCCCTCCTCAAAAATCCCAAACTAGCATTCTTGTAATGTTTTCTTATAAATATATTAATATTAATCATACAATTTTCATAGTTTGTTTGGTATTTTTCTGGTAAAAAGTGAATTGTACCCATTCAAAGTCTTTTGATGGAAAAGTAGATTGTAATTAGGGTAATTTAATAGGATGATTATAAAGATGGTTGTAAATTCGATATAAAATATAATAAATAGTAGGTGTATGCAAATAATATAAAAGAAGAAAAGCAATATAAGAGAGTCATACTCAATGTATATTGAATAGACTCTCTTATATTTGGGAAATTAAAGGCTATTTTGTTAGATAATAGCTAATTAATGAAAAAATATATTTATAAAATACTAATTTACTCTGTTAGCAGCAGTTCCTGTGCTTATAACATCTACAGCACTACTTAAACTAGAATAAACTATATTTTCTATCGCTGTACTAGTGAAGAATCCAAGGTGATGAGTAAATATAACTTGTTCCATAGAAAGAAGTTTGTTTATTTCTGGGTCAGTTAATTCACCTGGGTTCATTTTTTTATTTAAGAATAATCCTTCAGTTTCAAATGTATCAAGGGCAGCAGCTCTTATTTTTCCAGCTTCTAGTGCTTCTATTAAGTCCCCTGTCTTAATCAAACCACCACGACCAGTGTTTACTATGTAAGCTCCATCCTTCATTATAGCTAAAGTATCTTTATTTATCATATGTTTTGTTCCTTCAAGTAAAGGAGTATGTAATGTTATAAGGTCAGCTTCTTTAAGAAGGTCTTCTAAAGAATCTTTATAAGTTAATATATCATTTAAATCTTTATTTGGATATTGGTCAAATGCAATTACATTAGCTCCTAAGCCTTTGAATAATTTTGCAGAAGTAGCACCTATTTTTCCTGTACCTATAACACCAACTGTAATAGATCTAACTTCTGTTCCAAGAAGTTCAGCTATCCAACGATAGTCACCTTCACAGACTTTTTTCTTTACTAAAGGAGTCTTTCTTAAAAGGTTCATAGCTTGAGTAACAGCTAATTCAGCTATTGCATTAGGTGAATAAGAAGGAACATTTGTAACAATAAGTTCATTTTTATTAACTAAATCAAAATCTATCATGTCAACCCCTGCAGTTCTTGAAGCTATAACTTTAACTCCAGCATCTTTTAAAGTTTCATAGATATAAGGATTATCTATATAGTTAGTTTGTTGTATAGATATACCATCATATCCTTTAGCTTTAGTGATATTTTCTTCAGTCATGTTTTCAGGATAAATATCCACTTGAACATCCTTATGCTCTTCAGACCATTGTTTTATTACTGGTTCTTCATAATCGCGTGCTCCAAATACTAGTATTTTCATATCAATACCCTCCTGTAATTATTAAATTATATGGTAATCTTTCATTTAGAAATAATATGTAGCATATAAGGTTATATTTTTGTACAAAATTTTTAAGGTTAAAAATTTAGTTTTGAAATTGTTTTCCCTGTGTCATTTTTATATCTAGTCATTTTTTATTTAATAGAATAATTGCTTTAAAAATTTATCAAAGAAATTGTTATTTTTTAGATTAAATATTATTAAAAAATTATCTAAGTCTGAAATTAGTTAACTAACTTGCTGATTAATTACAATGATAACATGTGTTTTTGAGTTTAGCAATGAAAACTTTTTTTGAAATGTCAAGCTTTTTCATAAAAAAATATATAAAAAAAACTTTTAAATGCATGGAAAAAATAGCAAGATGCAATGGAGAGTTGCATAATGCCATGAAATGGAATTAATAATGCAATTGTATATTGTTAAAAAACATTCAAATCAAGCGATATTTTGATTAAATATAAAGTTGGCACGATAAATGCTTAACAATATAGGTGTAAGACAATAAAAAATATAAAAAATAATCATTTATAACTTTTAATAATTTTATAAGTTATCTTAATAAGATTAGGAACTTTGACACCAAATAGTTAATATCAGAAAAAAGTACTTTATGTGTGATTTAATTGAATTTTTATAATTGATACTATTAAGGAGGAAAACGTTATGCTTTTAGAAGGAGTTAAGGTAGTAGAACTTTCAAGTTTCATCGCAGCACCATGTTGTGCAAAAATGTTAGGTGACTGGGGTGCAGATGTTATTAAAGTTGAGCCTATAGAAGGTGATGGAATAAGAGTTATGGGTGGAACATTTAAATCTCCAGCATCAGATGATGAAAACCCTATGTTTGAATTAGAAAATGGAAATAAGAAGGGTGTAAGTATTAATATAAAATCAAAAGAAGGAATAGAAATATTACATAAATTAATATCAGAAGCAGACATATTTGTAACTAATGTTAGAGTTCAAGCATTAGAAAAAATGGGTATAGCTTATGATCAAATAAAAGATAAGTATCCAGGATTAATATTTGCTCAAATATTAGGATATGGTGAAAAAGGACCTTTAAAAGATAAACCAGGATTTGACTATACTGCATACTTTGCAAGAGGAGGAGTTAGCCAATCTGTAATGGAAAAAGGAACATCTCCAGCAAATACAGCAGCAGGATTTGGTGACCACTATGCAGGTCTAGCATTAGCAGCAGGTAGTTTAGCAGCATTACATAAAAAAGGTCAAACTGGTATAGGTGAAAGAGTAACAGTAAGTCTTTTCCATACAGCTATATATGGAATGGGAACAATGATAACAACAGCACAATACGGAAATGAAATGCCTTTATCAAGAGAAAATCCAAACAGCCCATTAATGACTACATATAAATGTAAAGATGGAAGATGGATTCAATTAGCTTTAATACAATACAACAAGTGGTTAGGCAAATTCTGTAAGGTTATAAATAGAGAGTATATATTAGAAGATGACAGATACAACAACATAGATTCAATGGTTAATCACATTGAAGGTTTAGTTAAGATAGTTGGAGAAGCTATGTTAGAAAAAACATTAGATGAGTGGTCAGTTCTATTAGAAGAAGCAGACTTACCATTTGAAAAAATCCAAAGCTGTGAAGATTTACTAGATGATGAACAAGCTTGGGCAAATGACTTCTTATTTAAGAAGACATATGATAGTGGAAATACAGGTGTCTTAGTTAATACTCCAGTTATGTTTAGAAATGAAGGAATAAAAGATTATACACCAGCACCAAAAGTAGGGGAACATACTATAGAAGTATTAAAAACTTTAGGCTATGACGAATCAAAAATAAATAACTTAAAAGAAGATAAAGTTGTAAGATACTAATTAGTATTTCTAGATTTTGGGAAAGGAGAATACTAAAGATGTATACAATGGGATTAGATATAGGTTCAACTGCATCAAAGGGAGTAATTTTAAAAGATGGAGAGGATATTGTGGCTTCAGCTACTATATCTTCTGGTACTGGGACTACTGGACCATCAAGAGTTTTGGAAAAATTATATAGTGAGTCAGGTCTTGCAAGAGAAGACATTGAGAAAATAGTAGTTACAGGGTATGGGAGAATGAAATATTCTGATGCTGACAAACAGATAAGTGAGTTAAGTTGTCATGCTAGAGGAGTAAACTTCATAATTCCAGAGACAAGAACCATTATTGATATAGGTGGTCAAGATGCTAAAGTACTAAAGCTAGATAAGAATGGAAGATTACTAAACTTTCTTATGAATGACAAATGCGCTGCAGGTACAGGAAGATTTTTAGATGTAATGGCAAAAATAATAGAGGTTGATGTATCTGAACTCGGAAGTATATCTATGAATTCTCAAAATGAAGTATCAATAAGTAGTACATGCACAGTGTTTGCAGAATCTGAAGTTATATCACACTTATCAGAAAATGCAAAAATTGAAGATATAGTAGCAGGTATTCACACTTCAGTAGCAAAGAGAGTTTCTAGCCTAGCAAAAAGAATAGGAGTACAAAGAAACGTAGTAATGGTTGGTGGAGTTGCCAGAAATAGTGGAATTGTAAGAGCTATGGCAAGAGAAATCAATACAGAAATTATTGTACCTGATATACCTCAATTAACTGGTGCTTTAGGAGCAGCATTATATGCTTTTGATGAAGCAAAAGAATCACAAAAAGAAGTGAAAAATATATAAAAAGAGGGATGACAATGTCTGAAAAAAAAGAAGCTAGAGTAGTAATAAACGATTTATTAGCTGAACAATATGCAAATGCATTTAAAGCTAAAGAAGAAGGAAGACCTGTAGGTTGGTCAACATCAGTATTTCCTCAAGAGTTAGCAGAAGTATTTGACTTAAATGTATTATATCCAGAAAATCAAGCAGCTGGGGTAGCGGCTAAAAAAGGTTCTTTAGAATTATGTGAAATGGCTGAATCTAAAGGATATTCTATCGACCTATGTGCATATGCAAGAACAAACTTTGGTCTTTTAGAAAATGGTGGATGCGAAGCTTTAGATATGCCAGCTCCAGATTTCCTACTTTGCTGTAATAATATATGTAATCAAGTTATAAAATGGTATGAAAATATTTCAAGAGAATTGGATATACCTTTAATAATGATTGATACAACTTTCAATAATGAAGATGAAGTAACTCAATCAAGAATAGACTATATAAAAGCTCAATTTGAAGAAGCTATAAAACAATTAGAAGTTATATCAGGAAAGAAATTTGACCCTAAGAAATTTGAAGAAGTAATGAAAATATCAGCTGAAAACGGAAGACTATGGAAATATTCTATGAGTTTACCAGCAGATTCTTCTCCTTCACCAATGAATGGATTTGATTTATTTACTTACATGGCTGTAATAGTTTGTGCTAGAGGTAAAAAAGAAACTACAGAAGCATTTAAATTACTTATAGAAGAGTTAGAAGACAACATGAAAACTGGAAAATCTTCTTTCAGAGGAGAAGAAAAATACAGAATAATGATGGAAGGTATACCTTGCTGGCCATATATTGGATATAAAATGAAAACATTAGCTAAATTTGGAGTTAATATGACAGGTAGTGTTTACCCACATGCTTGGGCATTACAATATGAAGTTAATGATTTAGATGGAATGGCAGTAGCATACAGTACTATGTTTAACAATGTAAACTTAGACCGTATGACAAAATATAGAGTTGATTCTTTAGTAGAGGGTAAATGTGATGGAGCATTCTATCATATGAACAGAAGCTGTAAACTTATGAGTTTAATACAATATGAAATGCAAAGAAGAGCAGCTGAAGAAACTGGATTACCATATGCTGGATTTGATGGTGACCAAGCAGACCCTAGAGCCTTTACTAATGCTCAATTTGAAACAAGAATTCAAGGTTTAGTTGAAGTAATGGAAGAAAGAAAAAAACTTAATAGAGGTGAGATATAATGGAAGCTATTTTATCTAAAATGAAAGAAGTAGTTGAAAATCCAAATAAGGCTGTAAAAGAATATAAAAATGCAACTGGTAAAAAAGCTATAGGTTGTTTCCCAGTTTATTGCCCAGAAGAAATTATACATGCAGCTGGAATGCTTCCAGTTGGTATATGGGGTGGACAAACAGAATTAGATTTAGCTAAACAATATTTCCCTGCATTTGCATGTTCAATAATGCAATCATGTCTAGAATATGGATTAAAAGGTGCATATGATGAATTATCTGGAGTTATCATACCAGGTATGTGTGACACATTAATTTGTTTAGGACAAAACTGGAAATCAGCAGTACCTCACATAAAATATATATCATTAGTACACCCACAAAACAGAAAACTTGAAGCTGGTGTAAAATACCTAATCAGTGAGTACAAAGGTGTAAAAAGAGAACTTGAAGAAATATGTGGTTATGAAATAGAAGAAGCAAAAATTCATGACAGTATAGAAATTTACAATGAACATAGAAAAACTATGAGAGACTTTGTTGAAGTAGCTTATAAACATTCTAATACTATAAAACCATCAATAAGAAGCTTAGTAATTAAAAGTGGATTCTTTATGAGAAAAGAAGAACACACTAAATTAGTAAAAGATTTAATAGCAAAATTAAACGCAATGCCAGAAGAAGTCTGTTCTGGAAAGAAAGTTTTATTGACAGGTATATTAGCAGATTCTAAAGATATATTAGATATTTTAGAAGACAATAATATAGCAGTAGTAGCAGATGATTTAGCTCAAGAAACAAGACAATTCAGAACAGATGTACCTGCAGGTGATGATGCATTAGAAAGATTAGCAAGACAATGGTCAAACATAGAAGGTTGTTCATTAGCTTATGACCCTAAGAAAAAACGTGGGTCACTTATAGTAGATGAAGTTAAAAAGAAAGATGTAGATGGTGTTATCTTCTGTATGATGAAATTCTGTGACCCAGAAGAATACGATTATCCTTTAGTTAAGAAAGATATAGAAGATAGTGGAATACCTACTTTATATGTTGAAATTGACCAACAAACTCAGAATAATGAACAAGCAAGAACTCGTATTCAAACATTTGCTGAGATGATGAGTTTAGCTTAAGTTCATTAAAATAAATTTACTATAAAATATGAAAATTGGAGGAAGCTATGTTATATAACAAAGAGCAAGAACTTTTAAGAAAAGCAGTAAGAGATTTTGTTAGTAAAGAATTAGATACTTTACCAGCAGAAATGGATAAAACAGGTGTAATGCCTAAGGAATTAATCAAAAAATTAGCTGAGACAAAATTTATAAGCAGTAATATCCCAGAAGAATATGGTGGAGGGGGAGCAGGTTATGTTTCTTACGCTATCATAATGGAAGAAATAGCTAGAAGATGTGCTTCAACAGCTACTTTTGTAACAGCTGGTTCTTCTCTTGCTACATTACCAATACTTTACAATGGTACTGAAGAGCAAAAACAAAAATACTTAAGAGGTTTAGCAACAGGTGAGTTAATAGGAGCATTTGGTTTAACTGAGCCAGGAGCTGGTTCTGATGCTGGTGGACAACAAACAACAGCAGAATTAGTAGGAGACCACTACATATTAAATGGTAGAAAAACTTTCATAACTAATGGACCATTCTGCGATATAGCTATAGTAATAGCAGTTACAGATAGATCTAAAGGTCTTAGAGGGACATCAGCATTTATAGTAGAAAGCAAATGGGATGGTTTCTCAACAGGAGCTCATGAAGATAAGATGGGTATAAGAGGAACTGAAACTTCTGACTTAATATTTGAAAACGTTAAAGTTCCAAAAGAAAACCTTATAGGAAAAGAAGGTAATGGATTTAAAATAGCAATGGGTACTTTAGAAGTAGGTAGAATAGGTGTTGCTGCCTTAGCTTTAGGAATTGCTCAAGGTGCTTTAGATGAAGCTGTTAAATATACAAAACAAAGAGTTCAATTTGGTAAGCCTATAGCTAAATTCCAAAATACTCAATTTACTATAGCTGATATGGAAACAAAAGTTTGTGCAGCTAGAGGATTAGTTTATGACGCAGCACAAAAGAGAGATGCAGGAATGAGAGTTGCTCAAGAATCTGCGATGGCTAAATACTATGCAGCAGAAGTTGCAAATGAAGTTGCTTATAAAGCATTACAACTTCACGGTGGATATGGATTCATAAAAGATTATGAAATAGAAAGAATTTACAGAGATGCTAGAATCGTATCAATATACGAAGGAACATCAGAAGTTCAAAAAATGGTAATTTCATCAAACGTATTAAAATAATAAATAATCTAATGAAATTGGAGGTATAGACTTTGAAAATATTAGTTTGCGTAAAACAAGTTCCAGATACTAACGAAGTAAGAATAAATAAAGAAACAGGTACTCTTATAAGAGATGGGGTTCCTAGTATATTAAACCCAGATGATGCAAATGCATTAGAAGAAGCATTAAAAATTAAAGATGAGCATGATGATGTAACTATAACAGTTATAACAATGGGACCTCCTCAAGCAGATTTTATGCTAAGAGAGTGTTTAGCTATGGGGGCTGATGATGCAATATTATTAAGTGATAGAGCATTTGGAGGAGCTGATACTTGGGCTACATCAAATACTATCGCAGCAGGAATATCTAAAATAGGCGATTATGATATAATATTTGCAGGAAGACAAGCAATAGATGGAGATACTGCACAAGTTGGACCACAAATTGCAGAAAAACTAGACATTCCTCAAGTTACATATGTACAAGACTTCAAAATAGAAGGAAAAGACATAATAGTTCAAAGACAATTAGAAGATGGATATGAATTAATTAAAGTAAGTACACCTGTACTTTTAACAGCAGTAAAAGAATTAAATGCACCTAGATATATGTCTGTTGATAAAATAGTTAAAGCATATAAACATGATGTAAAAGTTTGGACAATTGATGATTTAGACGTAAATAAAGAAGAAGTTGGCTTAAAAGCATCACCAACTAAAGTATTTAGATCATTTACTCCTGAACCAAGAGGAAAAGGAGAAATCTTAGAAGGTAAAGCTGACGAAATAGCTAACAAAATAATAATAGGTCTAAAACAAAAGCACATTATATAAGTTGGAGGAGTACAAACTATGAATGATATAAAAGATTTAAGTTCTTATAAAAACGTATGGATATTTGCAGAGCAAAGAGATGGAAAAATAACTCCAGTAGTTATCGAATTATTAGGAGAAGGAAGAAAATTAGCTAAAGAAGTAGATGCAGAACTTTGTGCAGTATTATTAGGAAAAGATGTTGATGGATTAGCTAAAGAATTGATTTCTTATGGAGCTGATAAAGTTTATGTTGCAGATGATGCTCTTTTAGAAAAATATACAACTGATGCATATACAAAAGTAATAAAAGATGCAATAGATGAAATAAAACCAGAAATAATGCTTTTCGGAGCAACTCATATAGGTAGAGACTTAGCACCTAGAATAGCTTCAAGAGTAGGAACTGGATTAACAGCAGACTGTACTAAATTAGAAATAGACCCAGAAGATAAGAAAATAAAACAAACTCGTCCAGCATTTGGTGGAAACATAATGGCTACAATCATTTGTCCAAACCATAGACCTCAAATGTCTACAGTTAGACCTGGTGTTATGGATAAAGCTGAAAAAGACGAAACAAGAACTGGTAAAGTTATAGCATTAGATTACAAAATAACTCAAGATGATATAAGAACTACTGTTTTAGAAACAGTTAAGAGTAAAAAAGATTTAGTATCTCTTACAGATGCAAATGTTATAGTATCAGGTGGTCTAGGATTAGGTGGACCTGAAGGATTTGAAATGCTTAAACAATTAGCTGACAAATTAGGTGGAGTAGTTGGTTCTTCTCGTGCTGCTGTAGATGCTGGATGGATAGACCATTCTCACCAAGTAGGTCAAACAGGAACTACTGTTAAACCAAACCTATACATAGCTTGTGGTATATCAGGAGCAATACAACATTTAGCAGGTATGCAATCATCAGATTTCATAATTGCTATAAACAAAAACCCAGCAGCTCCAATATTAGAAATTGCTGATTATGGAGTAGTTGGAGACTTACATGAAATAGTTCCAATGCTTATAGATAAATTAGATAGCGTTGATGATTTATTAGAAGCTATAAAAGCTTAATAGGTAACAAGTACCTAAATACTACTGATGAAATAAGCCTTATTAGTTAGTAACATAAATATTATTACATAATATGGTTATTGCTAAATCGTATTTGTCAGTTATTAAAAAGTCTGTTTGAATAAAATTTTATAATACAAGATATCTAGATAATCCTTATATGTATATTACTTACAAAATGTGAGTCGTATTCTATAAGGATTATCTTTATTTTCAAAAATAAGTATTAATTTTAATTAAATTGTATTAAATAGACAAATAATTACTGAATATGTGATAAAATACAATTAAAAGCAAAATGAAATTTTTAACAAACTATGACCATTAAAATTATCTGTAAGTTGTATTTTAATGAAGGAAGATATTAAAAAAAAGACAAATAAGGAGTTGGTTGTATGTGCTAATAGTATTTATTGTAAGCAAACAATAAATTTTGTATGTAGTTCAATAAATTACTTAATGAAAGGTGCGAATATTAATGGATAATAATTTGATAGGGCTTATAGAATATGTAGAAAATCCAGCTATTTTATGTAAAGAGTCAGGCGAAATAATATACTGTAATCATCTAATAGATAATATTTTTAGTTTTCTCGATATAAAAAGACCTAAAAATATAAATGAATTAGATTCAAATTTTGACAAAAAAGATATACTGGTGAATAATAAAAAGAAAATAGCTTTTAGAGAATTAAGAATGACTGCACATATTTATAATATGAAAGATAATGATAATGAAAATAACATAGTTTATTTATTTGAGAAGTCTGTAATATCTGACAAAGTAGTTGAGGATATAATAGAACATATAGATGAAGTTGTCGTTGTATTTAACAAAGATGGAGTAATTGAAAAGATGAATACTGTCAGTGATGAGATTTTACCTTTTAAAAGAACTGAAGTACTTGGTAGAAATATAACAGATCTTGTCAGACAGGGATTAGTTGAAGAACCAATAATATTAAATATGCTTAAGGTAAAGAAAAAGATTTATAGAAATATTGTTTATCCTGATGGAAAACTTATCGCTTATACAGCTGTTCCAAGATGGGACTCAAAAGGAAAACTTACAGGAGGAGTACTTACAGGAAGAGATATATCAAGGGTTATTAAACTTGAATCTCAGATAAGATATAGTGATGTATCAGAAGATACAGAGTATATAAGCAAAAGTAAGACTATGGACAATATAAAAAAAGTTGTCAAGAGAGCTGCAGCATCAGATTCTTCTATATTTATAAATGGAGAATCAGGTGTAGGAAAAGAAATTATAGCTAGGACAATATATAAGTATAGTTCAAGAAGGGAAAAGCCTTTTATAGCTATAAACTGTGGGGCTATACCAAATGAATTATTAGAATCAGAGTTTTTTGGATATGAAGAAGGTTCTTTTACTGGAGCTAAGAAAAAAGGTAAAAAAGGACTTTTTGAAGAAGCAAATGGTGGAACTATATTCTTGGATGAAATAGGCGAACTGCCAATGCAAATGCAAAAAAAATTACTTAGAGTCATACAAGAAAATACAATTACTAGAATTGGTGGAAGTAAACCTATAAAGATAGATGTTAGATATATAAGTGCCACTAATATTTCTCATGAGGACCTTAGAAACAACCTCAAATTTAGACAAGATTTGTACTATAGATTGAGTGTTATTCCAGTAAAGATACCACCACTTAGAGAAAGAAAAGAAGATATAGTTCCATTGGTTGAGTATTTCTTAAAACTTTATAATGATAAGTACAATAGAGAAGTAGAAGTTTCACCTAAGGTTATTGAGTTATTGGAAGAATACTCTTGGCCAGGAAATATAAGAGAGTTAAAAAATATTATTGAAAGATTTGTAGTATTATCAGCCAAAAACGTAATTGGAGAAGATGAATTTAATATGCTTATAAATCTGGATATGATTGATAACGAATCAGATGATTTATCACCAATAGTGGTAAATGGAATTATGAATCTGAATGATGCATATAAAATGGTAGACCAAATAATGATAAGTAAAGCTATAAATAAATATGGGTCAATAACAAAGGCAGCCGAAGTGATAGGAATATATCCTTCTACAATACATAGAAAGATAAAAAGTGGATATATTCGAGTTTAATAAATAAGTTAATAGAGTAATTTGAATAAATATAATATAATTTTAAATACATAACCTATATACAACTTAAAAGAGATGGCTTAAAAATAATTTTAATTATTCTAAGTCATCTCTTTTCTTTTATAAATATTTAAAAGTTATATTAGTTTATAGAGTTAGTAGAACCTAAAACATCATCTATTTTACTTTCAACTACAGCTTGTATAGCATCTCTACCAGCACCAATGTATTTTCTTGGGTCAAATTCTTTTGGATTTTCAGCTAAGAATTTTCTAACAGCAGCAGTCATAGCTAGTCTTAAGTCAGTATCCATGTTTATTTTACAAACAGCCATAGAAGATGCTTTTCTTAACATGTCTACAGGTACACCTTTAGCTCCAGCTATATTTCCACCAAATTCATTACATGTAGCAACAGCGTTTTGGTCAACAGCAGATGCACCATGAAGAACTATTGGGAAACCTGGTAATTTACTTTGGATTTCTTCTAGTATGTCGAATCTTAATTTAGCTTCTCCTTTGAATTTGAAAGCACCATGAGAAGTTCCTATAGCTATTGCTAATGAATCAACTCCTGTTCTTTCAACAAATTCAACTGCTTCAGCAGGTTGAGTATATTTATGAACATCAGAAGTAACATCATCTTCTGTTCCAGCTAAAACACCAAGTTCTGCTTCAACAACAACACCTTTAGAGTGTGCATATTCAACAGCTTCTTTAGTTATTTTAACATTTTCTTCAAAGTCAAAATGAGATCCATCTATCATAACTGAAGAGAAACCAGCATCAATACAAGTTTTAATAGCATCCATATTTGGACCATGATCTAAGTGAAGAGCTACATCTACACCTATTTCATCAGAAGCAGCTTTAACCATCTCAACTAAAGTATGAGGTCCAGCATATTTAACAGCTGACATAGAAGCTTGTATCATAACATAAGAATTTTTAGCTTTAGCAGCCTTTAAAACACCTTGTAATTGTTCTAAGTCACTTATGTTAAATGCACCTATAGCAAATCCACCTTCGTAAGCTTTTTTAAACATTTCTTTTGTAGTAATTAATGCCATTTTAAACTCCTCCTATTAACTTTTAAAATTTACCCATCACTTATATTATAACGTTAAATCAAAAAAAGTATATAGTAAATTGTAATAACTATAAATTACAAGTATAATGTTAAATAGAAGATAATAGGATTAGGTAGAATAATAAAGAATAGAAACGATTTAGGAAGAATTAAAATAAAGAAAGGTTTAAAATAAAGGAGAGTCAATATGCCACAGATAAAGATAAGAGGAATTCATGAAAATGATATATGTAAAATAAGTGAAAAAATGATAGATGATTTAGTTGAAGCTGTAAAATGTCCAAGAGATTACTTTGAGATAGAATGTATAAAATCAGTTGCAATAAGAGATGGTAAAATAGTAGAAGTATATCCTTTTGTCGAGATAGCATGGTTTGATAGAGGACAAGAAGTACAAGACATAGTAGCAAGAATAATAACTGATAGCATAAGAAATAATTTAGATGTTGAAAGTATGGATTTAGCATTTACATTATTTGAAAAAGAAAAATATTATGAGAATGGAGAACATTTTTAATGGCTAAGAAGCAACGTATAGATAAAATTCTTTCAAACTTAGGTTATGGAAGCAGAAGTGAGATAAAGAAATATTGTAAGCAAGGGTCTGTAGTAGTAAATGGAAGTGAAGCTTCAAACCCAGGGACTCAAGTAGATACTGAAAATGATGAAATATTATTCAATGGAGAAGAAGTTGTCTATAGAGAATATATATATTTAATGATGAATAAACCAGATGGATATATATCAGCGACTACAGATAAATACGACCCAACAGTTTTAGATTTGATTGATGTATCATACTTAGCATTTGAACCATTTCCTGTTGGAAGATTAGACAAAGATACAGAAGGATTATTAGTTTTAACTAATGATGGGAAGCTTTCTCACAGAGTTTTATCGCCTAAGAAGCATGTGCCTAAGATTTATTATGCAAAAATTGATGGGATAGTGACTGAAAAAGATATAGAAGCTTTTGCAGAAGGAGTAGTACTTGATGATGGGTACAAAACTATGGCATCTCAGTTAAAAATATTAAAGAGTGATGAGGAATCAGAGATAGAACTTACAATACATGAAGGTAAATTTCACCAAGTTAAAAGAATGTTTGAAAGCGTAGATAAAAAAGTAGTATACTTAAAAAGATTGTCTATGGGTAATTTAAAGTTGGATGAGAGTTTAGAGTTAGGCGAATATAGAGAGTTGACAGATGAAGAAGTAAAATTGATTGAAGAAAGATAATAAAGACACTATAGTAAATTGGAGGAGAATTTGTGAAGAAAAAGGATATTATAGAATTTGAAGTAGATAAAATGGAGTTTGGAGGTACATCTTTAAGCCAAGTTGGAGATAGAGTTATTCATATGAAGGGCGGGATAAGTGGTCAAAAGGTAAAAGCTGCTGTTAAAAAAGTTAGAAGCAAAAAAGCAGAAGTTAAGATGATGGAGTTGCTTGAACATTCCCCACTTGAAACTGAAATACCTTGTAAGCACTTTAGAGAATGTGGAGGATGTACATTACTATCAGTGCCATATGAAAAGCAATTAGAAATAAAAGAAAAACAAGTTATGGATTTATTTTTAAAGCAAGACTTATTTGGATTTCAATTTTTAGGAATAGAAGGAAGTCCTGAAAACAAGTACTATAGAAATAAAATGGAGTATACTTTTGGGGATGAAGTAAAAAATGGACCTTTAACATTAGGACTTCATAAAAAAGGAAAGCATATAGATATACAAACTGTTGAAGAATGTATGTTGGTTGATGAAGACTTCTCAAAAGTATTAGTATCTAGTGTGGAATTTTTCAATGAAAAAAATCTTCCTTATTATAGAACAATGAATCACAAGGGATATTTAAGACATCTTGTAGTTAGAAAAGGGATTCATACTAATGAGATTATGGTTAATATAGTTACTTCTTCTCAGGAAGATTTTAATATGAATGAATTTAAAGACATGCTTTTAGGACTTAATTTAAAAGCTGAGTTGGTAGGTGTACTTCACACTATTAATGATGGTCTGGCAGATGCTGTTCAATGTGATGAGTTGAGAGTTTTATATGGAAGAGATTACATACAAGAGGAGATTTTAGGGCTTAAATTTAAGATTTCTCCATTCTCATTTTTCCAAACTAATACTAAAGGAGCTGAGGTTCTTTATAGTATTGCTAGGGATTTTATTGGAAATTACAATGATAAGGTTGTATTTGATTTATATAGTGGGACTGGGTCTATTGGACAGGTTATGGCTGGTGCAGCTAAGAAGGTGTATGGTATTGAAATAGTTGAGGAAGCTGTTGTTGCAGCTAATGAGAATGCAAAGTTAAATGGACTTACTAATTGTGAGTTTATTGCTGGAGATGTGGCTAAGGTTGTTAAAGATTTGAAAGATAAGCCCGATTTAATCATTGTTGACCCTCCTAGACCAGGTATTCATAAGGATGCTATTAGAGATATTTGTGGATTTGGTGCAGAGGAGATTGTTTATATTTCTTGTAATCCTAAGTCTTTGGTTGTTGATTTGGTTGATTTTAAGAGTTATGGTTATGAGATTAAATTGGTCAAGTGTATGGATATGTTCCCCAATACACCACATTGTGAGACTGTAGTTAAACTTATTAGAGAATAACAGGGTTTCGACTGTTTGTATCATGTTATAAGGTTGGATTTGCCACCAGTTTGCCACCGTAATTGTTTTTCGGTGGCAAAGTGTATGTCTTAAACTATGAAAATTAAAATCTATACCAAGTTCATAATTAGCAACTCTACTTAAATATTTTAAACTATTTATTGTTACACGTTCACCCATTTCTTTTTTACATACAAAGTTGGAGTTTATATATTGTTCACAGAATTTTAATTTTATTTATTTTTGTAACTTCTTATGTTTCTTTAAAAATTTTGTTAACACATTGCCAATATTTATTAAAAATAGGCATATGGAAAATAATGACATGAATTTGCTTTAATATTATTTTCTTATTTTTTAAAATTCTAAAGTTCTTCTAATACAGTTCACATTCAGTACACAAACTTTTGATAATATATAAGTAAGCTAAAGGTTATATAAATACTAAATGAATTTAAATATACATATTTGTATATAAAATATATGAGAACTTTAGGAGGAATAAGTATGAACATATCAAGAAGAGCTATGAAGATAATAGAAATAGCACAAAAGATTGCTAATAAAAAGGGTATAACTGTAGATGCAGCTTGGAATGATGCTGTTAGAGAATATAAAAAGAAATACGAATATGCTGCATAGATAGTAAGAGGTTTAGGTTAATTTCTAACTTTTTTATAAAGAAAATAATTACTAGGAGGTATAAACATGAAATGTCCTAACTGCGGTAGTGAGAAAATTCAAAAAAATATTAAATGGGGAGGAAAAAGTGATACTGGCAATGTTGGATTAAGATACAATTTACTAGGGGCGGCAACAGTATATTCTGATTTATGTTTAGAGTGTGGTGAAATAGTTAGAACATACATAATGGAAGATACTGATAAGGATTGGCAGGTAAAAAGAATAAAGAAGATAAAAAAATAGATTAACCCAAAAGGTCATCTTTGTAGATGGTCTTTTTTTATACAATAAATTAAAAAGGAGAATGATAAGATTAATGGTTTAAGAGAAAAGATAATAAAAGAATTAGATGAATTTATAGTTTTTAAATATGGTAAACATTTGGTAAACATTATTATGGTATTATTTAGAAAATAAGATAAAGAAAAGGAGATAATAATTATAAAAAAACAATTTATGGTTCTAGGATTATCAGGATTAATTGGTTTAAGCGGATTTGGATTACTTGCAAATAAATCATTTGCAGATACTCCTGTATCTGGAGATGTTTATAAAAAAGAAACAACTAAAGACACTCTAGAAAAAGGAAATACAATTTTGGATGATGGTGTTTATAAAAAAGAAACAACTAAAGATGTTGTAAAAGAATAATTTAGTTTTTTATATATAGTAAAAGAGTGGAAATTCATTCCGCTCTTTTTTTCTTTATTAAATAAATCAAAAAAGCAACTCTAATATTTAGTTATGTTCAAAATAAAGTAAGATGGATATAAAAGAAATTCTTATTTCAGGTATAGTGCTGTATATTTCAATTTCATTTTTAGCCAATGATATAATATATGCTATAAAGCAAATAAATTGGAAAATTCCAGCGTTGATATCACGTCTAGATTCAGTTTTTATTATGATGTAATTCATAACCAATTCATATGAGATACATCTAACATCCTCAACTAATAATTCTAGTAGATTATATCAATAGATGGAGTGAAGACTTTATAATAATTATAAAAATATGGAAAAATATGTTTAATATGATTTTAATAAGGTATAAATTTTTATAAATAGAATGATAAGGGGTGGATAAGATGTTAATATATGATAAGAGTTTTTATCCAAACAATGTTTATCCAGCGATAGATTTTCCTAAGATAAAAAGACAATTAAAATCAATATATAAGAATGATTTATCAGATTGTGGCAGTATATGTATAATAGAAAGAAAAGAATATTCTATGAGTATAAATAGTATAGGTGAGATAAATGTATATTATGACTTAGAATATGAAAATAATATACAAAGTATAGTTGATGAAGTTGAAAAGTTATTCAAATCTCAAGTTAAAAATTTTAGTATATCAAAACTCAAGAATTGATGATTAGGAAGGTAGCAACTAGAGAGATAGTTGTTACCTTTTTTTATTCAATGATAGTAATTCCTTTTTGTTAAACATAAGATTAGTAGCACTATGATATGATTTTGTATATAAGTACCAATAGACTAACATGTAAGATACTAAGGTATTAGTATTGCAAGTATGTTTGCTGATTTATTATGTAAAATTTCAATTAGTAAGGTCTAGCACTGAAAGAAATCATAGAAAAAGAAGAATTGATATGATATACTACAATTGTGTCTTTATTGGAAATAGTGCTTATCAAAGATTGTAGGTGAAAAAATGAGTAAAATTTTATTTTTAAATGCTTGTGTGCGTCCAGAGTCACGTACATATATTTTAGCTCAACATGTGTTAGATAAAATGGATGGTATTATTGAGGAAGTGAAATTAGAAAGAGAGCAGATTATGCCTTTGAATTGGGAAACCTTACAAAAAAGAGATATATATTCTCAAAATCATGACTTTTCTGCACCAATGTTTAGATATGCTCATCAATTTGTGGATGCAGATGAAATAGTAATTGCTGCTCCTTATTGGGATTTGACATTTCCAGCATCTATCCGAATTTATTTTGAAGCTGTAACAGTTTGTGGCTTAAGTTTTAAATATGCCTCAGATGGAACAGCACAAGGTCTTTGTAAAGCTAAAAGAATCATATATGTAACTACTGCTGGAGGATTAATTTCAGAATATAATTTAGGATATGATTACATTAAAGCTCTATGCCATATTTTCTATGGAATACCAGAAGTTATATGCTATAAAGCTGAAAATTTGGATATTAAGGGTGCAAATGTAAAAGCAATAATGGAGAATTCTATAAAAGAAATAGGCAAACGATAACTTAAGTATATTGCACTGAGATATAGTTTTAAAGACACATTGTAACCATTATAAGGAGAGAGAGTCTATGTTTTTGACAAGTAATGTAAACTACAAAAAAAATATAATTCTTCCGTCAAAAAAGAGATTCAGACTATGTCCATGGCAAGGAAGATATCGATGGATAACTCTGCAAACTAATTTATAAATTAATCAAGTTTAAAGGAGAGTTATTTATTATGGAACAATTGAATATGTTAGAGGAAAAACCAGTATTACCATTATTGATGAGAATGGCAATTCCTCCAATGATTTCTAATCTAATTATGTCTATGTATAATATTGTAGACAGTATTTTCGTTGCTAAAATTGGGCAAGATGCAGTTACAGCAGTGTCGTTAGTATATCCAATTCAAAACCTTATCTTATCAATAGCATTAGGATTCGGAATAAGTCTTGCTTCTTGTATATCACGTTACTTAGGAGCAAAACAAACATTAGTAGCTAATAAAATAGCAACACATGGTATCGTTTTTGTAGGGATTCACTATATCATTTCTATTCTGTTAGGATTATTTCTAATAAATCCTTTTTTAAGCCAGTTCATATCAGATTCAACTATAACCCAATGGGGATACGATTATGCTTTTATTATTATTTTATTTTCTTTTTCTTTACTATTTGAGGTAGCTATTGAAAATATCTTTGTAGCAACTGGAAAAACTGCTTTACCAATGTTGACACAAGGACTAGGCGCAATTACCAATATTATATTAGACCCTATATTAATTTTTGGCTTATGTGGTTTTCCTGCTATGGAAGTACGTGGAGCAGCTATCGCAACAGTTATAGGACAGATTGCAGGTATGCTTTTGGCAGTTTTTATATTAAAATATAAGATAAAAGAAGTACGTATAAATTTTCGAGGTTTTCGTATAAGTAGTTCCGTTTTAAAAGCCATTTATAGCGTTTCTATACCATCAACATTAATGTTGGCGGTACCTTCCATTATGGTATCAATATTAAATGGTATTCTTGCTACAATTTCACAGACAGCTGTTGCAACATTCGGGATTTTTTTTAAACTTCAAACATTCGTATATATGCCATCATACGGGCTTATGCAAGCATTGAGACCAGTTGTTGGTTATAACTATGGCGCAAAAAAATGGTTTAGAGCTGAAAAAGCAATAAAAATTTCTATTGTAATTATAAGTTGTATAATGCTATTTGGAATGATTTTATTTGAACTTATTCCAGCACAAATACTTACTTTATTTAATGCTGATGCTGAAATGAAATCTATAGGAATTACTGCATTACGTGTTATTTCTCCAGCTTTTATTATCTCTGTTATATCATTACTTTTATTTTATAAATTTAAAAAACAAGCAATTACAAGCATTACATAAATTTTATATAATAAGAATTGAAGATTTTAATTTTAGAGTAAATGAAAATGAGTTGTTTTCATTAGTCGTGTTTTATATTCATCTTTGAACATCATTATACTTTCTCTATCATTATCTTATATAGTCATAACTAAGCATTCTCTTGAGGGGGAGTGTTTTTTTCATTTATCCAAACAACATTCTTTACTTCATCAATTATTATTCAGCAAGATTGTTTGAAAATTGAATACCAGACACTATACATTCTAGTCGTATGTGGTTGCTACCAAAAGAAGCAGAAAAACCGAAAGATAGCCACAAAAAGTTATAAGGTTAAGAAATTCTTAATAATTTCTTATGCAGAAAATCATAAATAGTAAAGATTCTTTTGATATAATAATAAAATATCTTAGATATGCCCGAAAGGAGGAAAACAGTTATGAATGATAAAATTCTTGTAGTAGATGATGAACATGATATAGCAGACTTAATAGAGGTCTATCTGCAAAATGAAGATTATATTGTATTTAAGTATTATTCAGCTAAGGAAGCCCTTGCTTGTATAGAAAATACAGAGCTTGACCTTGCTATTTTAGATATTATGATGCCTGATGTAAATGGATTTGATATTTGTCGAAAAATACGTGAGAAGGACACTTTTCCAGTTATTATGTTAACTGCAAAAGATGAAGAAACTGACAAAATTACAGGATTAACTTTAGGAGCTGACGATTATGTCACAAAGCCTTTTCGTCCCCTTGAATTAATTGCTAGAGTAAAGGCTCAGCTGCGCAGATACAAAAAGTACAATCATATACAAGAAGAATCTGATACAAGTTCTGTTTTGTGTTATTCAGGTTTAGAAATTAATATTAAGACATATGAATGTCTACTTGACGGAAATCCTATTTCACTTACACCAACAGAGTATTCTATACTTTGTATTTTGCTACAGAACAAAGGAAATGTTGTTAGTTCTGAGGAATTGTTCCATAAAATATGGCAAGATGAGTATTATAGCAAAAGTAACAATACAATCACCGTTCATATACGACATTTACGTGAAAAAATGGGTGACACTATTGAAAAACCTAAATATATCAAAACTATATGGGGAGTGGGTTATAAAATTTAACTAAAACTCAACATGATGAGAGGAAAAGTTACGCTATGAAGAAAAAAAATAAACATTTAAAAATAATTAGTTGTGTATTATTCATGCTTTATTTAGTCTTATTAGTATGGATTATATTGTTTAAACTACAATTCAGAATAAGCGATATAGGTTACACAAGGAGTATCAACTTGATTCCCTTTCATTACTCTACTTCTGTTGGAGAACAGTTTCACTTTAAGGAAGTAATAGATAATATTTTAATTTTTATTCCTTTCGGAGTTTTACTTTCTATGTTGTCATCAAGAATGAAACTGCAAAATAAAGTTCTTATTATTTTTGGAACCAGTTTTATCTTTGAAATGATTCAGTATATTCTTGCTATTGGAAGTACAGATATTACAGACCTAATCACCAATATGTTCGGTGGAATAATTGGTATTAGTCTATATGCATTACTGCTGAAAATACTAAAAGATAAGCAAAAAACAGATACAGTAATTTCAACCCTAGCTGGAATCGTTGCAGTTCTTTTTTTAGTGCTGATGACAGTTCTTCTGTTATCCAATTAATGAATGTATAGATATGGAGGTGATAGCAATGACGAATAATGGTATAGAAAAGAAATTACGTATGAAACTCTGTATAACCTTAATTATTTATACCTTAGTTGGGTATGTTTTGACAATATTATTTGACTATGGATTCAGTAGATTTTCAAATACATTTTTTACGTGGCTACATCTTAGAGTTGAAGTCATTTATTTTCTATATTTGATTATAGGTTTTTTCTGTATTTTTTATCATTACTGGAAAAAACCGTGGGAATATTTGCAGGAAGTAATGAATGCCACTAAAACAATATATCAACCAAATGACAGCACCATTGAATTATCTGAACCACTCAAAGATATGGAGAAGCAGATGAACCAAATAAAAATGGCTGTTCTGATTAGCCAGCAAGCTGTAAAAGAAGCTGAAAACAAAAAAAATGAATTAGTTATGTATTTAGCTCATGATATTCGCACACCTCTTACCTCTGTAATAGGTTATTTAAGTCTACTGGATGAAGCACCTGACATACCAATAGAACAGAAAGCAAAATATATTGGAATTGCTTTGAAGAAATCTATACGTCTGGAAAAGCTCATTAATGAATTCTTTGAAATCACGAGGTACAATACACAGCAAATTCAACTAACAAAAACAAATGTAGATTTATACTATATGCTTGTACAACTCATTGATGAATTTTATCCTGTATTATCTGCTAAAGGAAATTCTGCTGTACTTAACGCAAATGAGAATCTGACGGTTTATGCTGATTCTGAAAAACTAGCTAGAGTGTTTAACAACATGCTCAAAAATGCTGTTACATACAGCTATCCTAATACAGAAATTCTGATTTACGCTCGAAGGGAACAGGATAAGATTAAAATTAAATTTGAAAACCAAGGGCAGACTATTCCAACAGAACAATTATCTACAATTTTTGAAAAATTTAACCGTTTAGATGAGGCTCGTAAATCGGATAGTGGTGGTGCAGGTCTTGGGCTTTCTATTGCCAATGAAATTATTCTTTTGCATGGCGGAGAAATTTTGGCTCAAAGTGAAAATGATAGGATTAGTTTTACTGTATTACTTCCAACTCAGTCTTAGGAAAACATTAATTGGATATTAGGATTTTCTTAGGAATTTATCCTGTTAATATTAAAGTTTAAAACGTCCTTGTTCAGTAAAATAAAACTGAACAAGGACGTTTGTCTTTGTATTATAAAAAAGGAGAAAAGGCATGGAATTGACAATTACAAATCTTAAAAAAAACTTTAAGGATAAAACCGCAGTTGATGATGTTTGTTTAAATCTTACACCTGGCGTGTGGGGACTTCTTGGAGCTAATGGTGCTGGTAAGACTACGCTTATGAAAATGATTGCGGATATTCTAAAACCAACTAGTGGGAAAATTATTTTTGATGGTAAGGATATTCATTCGATGGGAGAAGAATACAGAAATCTATTCGGTTTCTTACCGCAGGATTTTGGCTTCTTTCAAGATTTTACAGTAAAGGACTATTTGGAGTATGTGTCTGCATTAAAGGATGTTCCTGCTAGAGAAACAAGAAAAAAGATTGATAGCCTGCTACATACACTTACCTTGACTGATGTTAAAAATAAAAAAATTATCAAGTTATCTGGTGGAATGAAACGTCGAGTGGGAATTGCACAAGCAATGTTGAACGACCCTAAACTTCTAATAATGGATGAACCAACGGCTGGGCTTGACCCTGGAGAGAGGGTTCGTTTTCGCAACTTTATTTCAGAGTTCTCTCATGACAGGATTGTCCTTATTTCAACTCATATCGTATCTGATATTGAGTATATTGCCACTCAAAACGCCATTATGAAATCAGGAAGAATTCTTGATGTAGGGACAACCGATAAATTGGTCAAGCAAGTTACAGGTAAAGTTTGGAATTGTATCATACCTGCTGAAAAGATGCCTATGTATGAAATGCAGCTTCGTATTATTAACCAACGCAGTGAAGGTAATAATCAGGTATCAGTTCGTTATTTGGCAGATGAAGCCAAAACAAGTGATTCAGTAATGGCTCCACCCCGTTTGGAGGATTTATATTTATGGTTATTTCCACAAGAGGAAATCAGTGAGGAGGGAAAGTAAATGATGCGTATTTATCGTCTTGAAATAAAACGTGTGTTGAAATCACGTCGTTCTATCATTTTATTACTTATCGCATTATTCATGTCTGTGGTGATGGCTTGGCTTCCAGTCTTGTATGAGGATATCAATCAATATGATAAAAACGGCAACAAGGTAGCAGAGCTAAATGGGCTGGAAGCAATTGCTTATAAAAAATCACTTCGCTCTGAAAATAATGGAGAAGTTAATCCAGAAAAACTTAAAGAGGCTTTGAATAGCTATCAAAGTGCAGTTTCGGTGTATGGAGAAGACAGCCTTGATAGTGGTGAATTCCCTACAGATGTTTATATAAAAAAGGTATTCCCTATTCAATCTCTATTGGGAAGACTGCCAGAAGCCTATTCTAATTCAAAAACTGGTGAGGGAATAAGCTTAATGGATATTTCTCCTGATAAATTAGATGGCTTTTATGATCAGACGACGCAACATCTGAAAGATGTCATGCAGATGGAGCAAAAGAAATATCCAACCGCACAGGAACATGCTATACAAAAATATGTAGAAGTAAATACGCCTTTTAAGCTTTACGCTGGATATTCAAGAGACGCATTTGATTATATTATTCTATTTATTTTTCTTCTAGTCATTCTTTGTACGGCGGCTGTGACCCCTACGTTTTCTAATGAATACCAAACGGGTTCAGATAGCATTTTGCGCTGCACAAAACATGGACATTCTCGATTGGCAATTGCAAAGATTATGGCTGCACTTACTATTTTTACTGCAACATTCGCCATATGTATTTCAATTCATTTGATAATTTCAAATCTAGCATTTGGAACCGAGTGTATGAAAACATCTATGCAGATGCTATTTTCGGTTATCAGCTTGCCTGCACTCAATTTAGGGCAGCTTCAGATTACCTTGGCAATAGGAGGACTTATTTCTCTGTTGGCAACTGTCAGTTTCACACTGTTTTTATCAGCTAAATGCAAGGATTCACTTTCTGTTATCCAAATTGCTATTGTAACATGCTTACTTCCAATATTTACGTATTCGGCTGGAGCCAATTGGCTTACTTTTATCTTACCATCAGCAGGAGTAGGTATGCAAAATAGTTTATTGTACCAATTAATTAGCTTTAATTATCTGCATATTGGGCAGGCAAGCATTTGGGTACCGTATGTCATAATAGTGGCAGCAATAATTGAAATTCCTATATTTCTTTTTCTTGCTATACACGCTTATAACAAACATCAGGTTATATAAATCAACACTTTATGAACAACTGTTCAAAGGTTAAAAACCGTTGTTTGGTAATAGAAATGCTTGCTCTTAAACATAGGTGTTAGTAAAATGGCGGTTTTGAAGTAAAATCAAAGCCGCCATTTTCTAAAGAAGAATTGCGGAGGGTGTAATAAAGTCGCCCATTTTTAGGATATGATGGTATTTATGTATTTTGATTATATTCTTTTATAAACAAAAAGGAATTTGAAATAAGGATATAGAAACTAGTATTTCGATAATCAATTTATAAGTATAAATTGATTAATATTTTAGTGGCATATTAATTATTTTAATATTAATATTAATTATTTTAATATACATATTGACTTTATTAATTTTTTGATTTATATTATAGATATTAGATGGAAAGAAGGTGATATGATGTATCAAGTTATCAGCCGCTGTCCTGTCTGTGGAAGAAAACTTAAAGTTGTCAAGCTACAATGTGAAAACTGTGATACAGTGATTGAAAATGATTTCTGCCTCAGTGCATTTGACTATCTATCTGTAGATGATTTATTCTTTGCAGAAACATTTTTAAAATGTCGTGGCAATATAAAAGAAGTGGAAAAAGAATTAAAGATTTCTTATCCAACTGTTCGTTCTAGGTTAGATGATATTATACAAAAACTAGACGGAAAACCTAATGTGACATCTTCTTCTGATTCACATAAAAAAGAGATTTTAGATGCACTGGAAAAAGGAGAAATCTCTCCAGCAGAGGCATTAGAGCAAATGAAAGAAAATAAATGAAGCTCTATCTCTATCCCTGATAATAGCCAGAAGTAGTCACCAAAATACGAGGCTATTTCTGTTGGAATGGATGCAGAAGAGCAGAAATGAGGAAAATAATATGGATGAAAAAATGAGAATTTTAACAATGGTAGAGGAGGGAAAGCTCTCTGCCAAAGAGGCAATTGATTTGATTGATGCATTAGAAGAAACTACACCTCAAGAGGAGTTTACGAATTATTCAGAAGACTTTGATAGTCAAGCTTTTACCAAACAAAGCAGTACTTCATATGAAAATAAGATGTTGAAGATTATTGTGGATACTCCAGAGGGTGATAAAGTAAATGTGCAACTTCCTGTAAAGATTATACGTCAAATATTGAAAATGACAGGTAAGTTGCCAATTAAGAATGAAGATTTGCAAGGTATAGACCTAGATGCTCTTACTACCTCTATTCTTGAATGTCTGGATAATGAAACACTTGGAAATATCGTAGAGGTTGATTCGGCTGATGGTACTACAGTTAAAGTTTTTATAAAATAATACTAGGAGAATAGATTTATGCGCATTATTGTCCGCTCAAAAGAAACAAATTTGTGGTTACCCATACCACTGTTCTTAGCAAATACTGCAGTTCTTTTGTTGCCAGAATCGGTTATTGCAGAGATTAAAAAATCACTTCCAGAGCCATATCAGGAAGTCATTACCAAAAAATTTCTACAGGAACTCGTTCGAGAGTGTCAGTCTGTTCTTAAACAGTACAAGGGACTTGAGATTGTTCATGTGGAAACTCAGGATGGCACTTTTGTATCCATTCGCTTATAAAGTAGTGTTTATTTTGTATATTACTATTATTTAGAGAACTTACATTTATTTAGAGCACTCACATTTGTTGACTTAAAAAATACAAAAAGCATGTCCGTTTTTTACAATATTTTTTTCTGGTACAATGTTATAATCTATGTACTAATTTTAATGGAGGTAACTTATGAAATATGCAGGTTGTTTATTTGCAGTAAAAGATATTAAAATTGCCCGTAAATTCTATGAAGAATTATTTGATTTAAAAGTTATTGTTGACTATGGAAAAAACATTGTATTTGAGGGTGGGTTAGCATTACAAGAAGACTTTGATTGGTTGACAGGAATTTCAAAAGAAGATATGAAGAGCAAAGAGAATAACTGTGAAATATTTTTTGAAGCAGAACATTTTGAAGAGTTTATATTAAAACTAAATAAAAGAAATGATGTTACTTTACTTCATGGTGTAGAAGAAGCACCATGGGGGCAAAAGGTAGTTCGAATTTATGACTTGGATAACCATTTAATTGAAATAGGTGAGTCCATGAAATCAGTAGTTAATAGATTCCAAGAACAAGGTATGAATCTTACTGAAATAGCTACAAGAATGGATATAACTATTGATGATGTTAATCAAATTTTACAAGGCTAAATTATGGCTGATTAAGTAAATCTGAATATCAAATTAAGTAAGTCTGAATATCAAAATATAAAACAGTAAATTCTCATGATTTGCTGTTTTTTATATGCATAATTAAAGAAATGATATGATAATCATTAAAAATACACTAAACTAGGAAAAAAGAAATCTACAAAAGAATGCTTTATAATTGTTTATATTATAGTCAATTTTATTTTTAAGTAACGATTATATATAATCTAATATTAATTATAATACTTAATAAAATAATCTGTGAATAGTAAAACAGAGCTTATTTGGACACTATGTTTAGTAGTATGTTAAAACAAGCTCTTTGTGGTACATATTAAAATATTTAGTTCTCATAAGTATGAACTATCAGACCTATAAATAGAAGTTTAATCACGCTGAAATAACTGAATAACTCCCTCTAAATGGTTATACATTGATGTATAACCTAAATTAGCATCTTTACTATCAAAAGCCATCATTATCTCATGATGATGACTAATCATATCTTGAAGTGAGTTTCTATATTTAAAACCAAAGTATTGGTTAGAAGACACAGTTTTAGGTATTAGTTCATAATACTTTATAAAAATTGGATTGTGAGAAGCTAAAATTATTTCTTTGTGAAATTGCAGGTCAGCATCATAACATTCTTCTATTAAGCCTTGAGAAACTTTGTTTAGTTCTTCTACAGATTTCAAGTAAGCATATCTTATTCTTTGAAGTTCTTCAGAGGTAGCATTTAAAATGGCTAACTTAGTGGCTTCACTTTCTATAAGTTGTCTTGCTCTTAAAGATTCAACATAAAATTCTTGTATATTATGATTTTTATAAACTTCGTTATCAGAAAAAAGGTCAACTTTTTTAAATCCTTCAACTATGGGACTTGAATAGGGAATAGACCTAAGTATTCCTTCTTTACAAAGTTTGTCTATAGCATTCCTTACAGGAATTCTACTTATATTAAATAATTCAGCAATTTTTCTCTCACTTGGCAATTTACTATTAACTTTAAAAGTCCCATTTAGAATATTTTCTTTAATATAATCAATAATTTGTTCAGTGGCATTTAAATTTGTCATAAAAACTCCTAAACATATAATTTTTTTATGATTGTATTATATCACAGTTAAGAGTTAAATTTAATTTTTTATAGTATGTATAAGACAATATGGAAGCAATTACAGCAATAAAAGCTAAGGTAAAATAACCATATTGTATTGAAATATAATCTGATATTTTACCTACTAGCATTGGAAATATAGACATTCCTATAGCATAAACTGCTTGAAAAAACCCCATTGCAGTAGATTTTTGATACTTTGGTACATTTTTCATAGATTCGCTAGTAAGGTAAGAAAGAAGTATGCCCGTAGATATTCCTGGTAACGATTGTAGCATAAATATTATATTAATACTTTTTACTGTTGGAACTAGAAAGCAATAAACTGAAATCAAAAAAAATACTGATGGAATCCAAAATTTTGGTCCATGTTTTGTACAAAATTTAGTAGAAGCAAGTCCAGAAGATACAACAGCACATACCATATAAAATATAGAAGATAAGCCTATAATGGTGGAGCTAGAGCCTAGTTCTTTAAGAATTTGAGTAGTAAATGACATTGTTGTAGACATTTGGATGCCTTGTTGAATCAATGCCATAAAAGAAAAAAATACAAGTCTTTTATCTTTGCATATAGATAAATAATTCTTAAATGGTATTTTTTCGGTTGTTTTTCTTGAGTGATGATTTTTTACATTTAAGGCTAGAAGAGTACCAATGATTGAAGATATTACGCTCATAATACACAAATTTACCATTCCTAATTTTTCATAAAATAAGGTACTCATGACAAATCCAATTAACATTCCTAGGTTGTTTACCAATATTATCGTACTTGTAGCTTTTTGTTGATGTTCTATGGAAAAAAAATCAGTGTAGTGAACCATGTAAGAAATCCAAGTCGATGATGCTATTCCAGATAAGATATTAGCTATAAGAAATCCTTCTCCTCTAGGAGAAATAACTCTTATCAGAGATGCTAAACCAGCGAATAAAATTCCTGATAGTATAAATAGTTTATGCTTATTTACGGAATCTGCAAAAACTCCAACAGGAAGTCTTAGTAAGCATTGTGAGATTCCATATGAGCCTATTATTATACCAATCATGTTTGTAGATACGTTACATATACTTAAATATGGATTTTGAAAAGGTATGTATACGTATTGTGAAAACCAGAAAAATACAACAATAGAAAGTAAAAGTAATTTTTGATTAAATATTTTTTTCATATTATCCTCCAAGTGGTATATTTATAATGGAAATAATATACCATTTTGTTTATTAAATCAAGTATTTTAAAATTTAAAAAATAAATTTCAATATAACAATAAGAATTATTTGTTGAAAAATTATATTTTATAGTTGAATTAAGAAAACGCTTATGTTACTATAAAGTTAACAAATTTGAATATTACAGTAGACGTGTTACTGGTGATGCAGGCAAGATCGAATCAATTTTTATAGGTTACCTATATAGTACTATGGGTATAATCTATTTATTTGGTTCGATTTTTTTGTTTAATTGGCCATAAAAACAAAAAGCCTATAATTGAAGATGGAGGATTTATATATGGAGTATAAAAAAGTAGCTCAAGAAATTCTACAAAATGTAGGTGGAAAAGAGAATATAAATGAAGTTACTCACTGTATGACAAGACTTAGATTCAAAGTTAAAAGTACTTCTAAGGTCAATAAGGATAAGTTATCTAAAACTGAAGGAGTAATAACTGTTGTAGAGAGTATGGGTCAGATACAAGTTGTAATTGGTAATAAAGTAAAAAAGGTGTATGATGAGGTTGTAAAAATGGTACCTCAATCAAGTGAAATAGATAAGAAAAGTGGAAATGAAGAAAAACAAGGTATCATGAACTCTATATTATCTGCTGTAGCTGGAATATTTACACCTACAATACCTGCTATAGCAGGGGTTGGTATGATTAAAGGTATTTTATCAGTTCTTGCTATGTATTATATGAATAAAAATGGTGTAGATATAAAAGAGACTCAAAGTTATATTATTCTAAATGCTATGGCTGATTCTATATTCTATTTTATGCCTATCATACTAGGGTATACTGCGGCTAAAGTGTTTAATGCAAATAAAATAATATCTATGGTATTAGGGGCAACACTTTGTTATCCAACTTTTACAGCTTTGATGGCAGGAGAAGAAACAGTTAGATTTTTAGGCTTGGCAGTAACAAAGGCCACATATACATCATCTGTTATTCCAATAATTATTGCTATATGGGCTCTTTCATATGTTGAGAAAATACTGGAAAAGTATATACCTGAAGTAATTAAAATAATAATGGTTCCAACTTTATCATTAGTTATAATGTTACCTGCAACATTATTCTTATTTGGACCAATTGGGATATACGTAGGAAATGTTATAAACTTTGTTTACAAGTATATTTATGAACTAAGTCCTGCATTGTGTGGAGCATTCATAGGTGGATTATGGTGTGTATTGGTTATATTTGGTGCACATAGAGCACTACTACCAATAGGTATAAGTGATGTTGCTCAAACAGGAAGACAGAATTTATTGGCTTTTGCAGGAGCTGCAAACTTCTCGCAAGCAGGAGCTACTCTAGGGGTATTCTTTAAAACTAAAAATCAAGGATTAAAGACAATCTCTATGTCTGCAACTATAACGGCACTATTTGGTATAACTGAGCCTGCAATATATGGTGCTAATCTTAGGTTAAAAAAACCAATGGTATGTGCTGTAATATGTGGTGCAATCGGAGGTGGCATAATGGGAATGGGTGGCTCTTATGGTAACGCATTTGCAAACCAAGGTGTTTTAACTATACCTGTATATGCTGAAGCAGGAGCGTTAGGTTTTTTAAGTTATCTAGGAGGCTGTGCTATAGCATTTTTTGGTTCAGCAATTTTAACTTATTTGGTTGGGTTTGAGGACTTAGAAGAATCTTCTAAAGGAAATAGCTCTACTATAAAAGTAGAAACAAAAGATGGCGTTATTGATATAACTTCACCTGTGGAAGGAGATTGTATAGAATTATCAGAAGTGAAAGATGATGTATTTGCATCAAAAGCTATGGGAGAAGGTATAGCTGTATTACCTACAAAAGGAGTAATAATAGCTCCTACTGATTGTGAAGTAGCTTCTTTATTTCCAACATTACATGCAATAGGATTAAAGCTAGATAATGGAGCAGAAATGTTAATACATGTTGGAATTAATACAGTAGAGTTAAATGGAAAACACTTTGTAAAACATGTTAATCAGGGCGATTTAGTTAAAAAAGGTGCTAAACTGATAACCTTTGATATAGATGAAATAAAAAAAGCTGGATATGATGTAACTACACCAGTTATAGTAAATAATACGTTTGATTTTGCGCAAGTGATTTCTTGTAAATCTAGTCATGTATCTACAAATGATAAAATAATTTCATTAGTTAATAATTAAGTTGATTAGAACTATAAAGATTAACTCAGCGTAATAAATTAATAAATAAAACGATTAAAAAATTAATATAAAGGGAGTGACATTTATGAATACAGGATTTCCAAAAAATTTTTTATGGGGAGCATCATCTTCAGCATTTCAAGTAGAAGGAGCTTGGGATAAAGACAATAAAGGAAAAACAGTGGCTGATTACAATTCTTTTAAAAAGTCTCACTTGCAAGCAGACACTAAAGTAGCATCAGATTTTTATCATAATTATGAAGAAGATATTGAATTGATGAAAGAATTAGGAATGAAAACTTATCGTTTCTCAATTTCATGGGCAAGAATAATTCCAGATGGTGAAGGAGAAATAAACCAAAAAGGGCTAGATTTTTATAATAAAGTAATAGATAAATTAATAGAGTGTGACATTGAACCATTCGTAACTTTATATCACTTTGACCTGCCATTTACACTAGTGGAGAAGTATAATGGTTGGGAAAGTAGAGAGACTGTTTATGCTTTTGAAAGATTTGCCAAAGTATGCTTTGAGCACTTTGGAGATAGAGTGAAATATTGGCAACCTCATAATGAACAGAATTTAATAGTTAGAGTAGAAGAGAGAATTAATATATACAATGAAACAGACCCATGGAAGATAGATAAAATGCGTGCTCAAATGGATTATAATCTTTGTTTAGCCCATGCATTGGCTGTTAATGCATGCCATGAAATGATAGAAGGAAGCAAGATTGGAGCAGCAGTATCATCATCTGTAACATATCCTCTTACATCTAAACCAGAAGATGTATATGCTGCAAGAATGAATGATAACTTTAAAGTGTACTACATGCTTGATATGCATTATTATGGAGAATATCCTGGGTATTATATGAATTATCTTGAGAAAAGAAATATAGTTCCTCATATGGAAGATGAAGATAAAGAAGTACTTAAAAAAGCTAAAATGGATTTTATAGCTGTAAATTATTATAGAACAAACTGTGCAGAGGCTTTACCTGAGGATTCACAACATCCATTTGGGTTAAGAGAAGGAACAGTTGACTTTAGTATGTATGGATTATTTAAAATGTCGCTAAATCCTAATCTAAAGGCTTCAGAGTATGGTGCATCAATAGATTCATCAGGTCTTAGAGTTGCATTAAATGAATATTGGCAAAGGTATCACTTACCTGTTATAATAACGGAGAATGGGCTTGGAGCTAAAGATGTCCTTGAAGATGGTAAAATTCATGATGACTATCGTATAGATTATTTAAACAGTCACATAAATGCATGCAAATTAGCTATTGAAGATGGTGTAGAGATGATGGGATATTGTCTATGGTCATTTACAGACCTTTTAAGTTCTTCACAAGGTTTCAATAAACGTTATGGGCTTGTTTATATAAACAGAACAGACCACGAAACTTTAGATTTAAAAAGAATAAAGAAAGATAGTTTTTATTGGTATAAAGAAGTCATAGAGAGTAATGGAATAATAAAATAAATATAATATATTGAGGTTTTTAGTATGTACATTACAAAGGTATTAAATAATTCGTTGCTACTTGCAAAGGATGATAATGACGAAGAAATAATATTGATGGGAAAAGGAATTGGTCATAATTATAAGATTGGGTCTGAGTTAAATAAAGAAGATATAGAAAAAACTTTCGTTCTTCATGATGAAAATATAAAAAAGAGTATTATACAACTTGCATCAGAAATAGATGCAGAATACTTTGGTATAGCTCAAATGATAATCTCATATGGAATAGAAAAGTACAACTTAAAACTTATGAACCATATATACTTGGCTTTAACTGACCACATCGCCTTTGCAGTGAGACGATTTAAAGAAGGTATAATGATTGAGAATTACTATTTGTTTGAAATTAAAGAATTTAATCCAAAAGAATATGATATAGGAAAATATGCGATTACTGTTTTTAAGGAGGTTCTTGGTTTAGAACTACCAGAAGAGGAAATTGGTAATATAGCGGGCCATTTTATAAATGCACAACAAGACAATCCTTATAGTGATAGAAATAAGAGAAGTGCTAAAATTGTAAATGCCATTTTACAAATAGTTCATTATCACTTTTCTATTGTATATAATAAAGAATCCTTTTATTATATGAGATTTGTAATGCATCTAAAGGCCTTTTCTCAAAGATTTCTGTCTAATGAACCATCAAAAGAAAAGATAGATTTTATATATAATCAAGTACGCAAAAATTGTAAAGAAGAATATGAATGTGTAAAAAAAATAGGAGCTTATATATACAAGGAATATTCTAGAGAATTGCCTAGGCAGGAGGAATTATATTTAATGATTCATATTCATAAGATTCTAGGTGAATTAGATGAAAACTGTTAGAATGTTTTAGTATATTAGTAACTTGATAATAAAAATAAGAATTAATTAAATTTAAATAATGGAATTATTTTAAGAGATAGTTGTCAAACTATCTCTTAATTTTATGCAGAAGGTACCTATAAAAGAAGCAATTTAACAAATATGTTTAATCTTAATGTTATTAATATATTAGAAGAACTACAAAGTCAATTTTACTTTTCTTTATGACTTTAAATGATAAATACTAGCTATTTAACAAGCAGAACTATTTTTTATTTGAATTATCCATTATTTTGTATATATCTACTTAAAATAAGAGCACTGTGTGACAAGCATCATAATATTGGTTTTGTTATACTATTAATATAAAAAATGCAACTAAAAACAAAAACTACAAAACAGAGGCTAAGAAATAAAAATAAAATAATGGAGGATATGAAATGGCTAGAATATCTAATATAACGATGGCTGAACAGCCTGAGTATTGCATTTTAGCAATACGAAAAACTATTGACTTTATGGTAGAATTTTCAGAGTTTTCACAGCAAAGTTTTCGAAAAATTTCCAACTATCTAGAAGAAAAGGGAATATTGTCTGCAGGAGCACCAATTGTATGTTTTCATAACATGGACTTGGAAAAATTAGATGTTGAAGTAGGTTTTCCTGTAACTAATCATTCTGTATCTAATAATATGAACAGAAAAAATGAGATTTTGCAAAGGATTGTTCCAGCACAGAAAATAATAACTGCAATTGATTTAGGACCATATGAACTGCAAGACCCTACACTTGAAGAATTATTTTCGTGGGCGAAGGACAGTGGATATGAACTTCATGGAGATATCTATTATCAATATTTGAATGATTTAAATCGTCCTGCAAGTGAATATCTCACTAAAATGATGTTACCTGTTATATAAATAATAAAACAGCATGAAAATTTTAGGAATGTCTGTGGATGCATAGGTTTAACTGTAATAAAAAACAAGTTAACGACCATTTTACTATGAATGGTCGTTAACTTGTTTTTTATATGGATTGTTTATGATATGACCGATTAAATTGTTATTTAATGAGTGACTGACAGACGTTTTTATTGAAAGTTACTACCTGTTATGCGATAATAAGGACTTGTTAGGGGGATTATTATAAATGATGGATAATTAAATATAGTATTATTTTCTATAAAAATTAGTTACCAAGCTATTTGTGATTATCTAACATTTGATTTTACCAAACTATAATTATGATAAATTGAAATCTTTTCTAAAAAATGCATTATTTATCTATGGAATAGCTATTGTAATTTATATTCCTTTAAATATTTACAATGGATATTTTTCCATGAATAATTTGTTACCTAATATTATTAAGGATATTGTATTTGATGGGACTTTATATCATTTATGGTATCTTCCTGCATCAATTATTGGAGCAAGTATTGCATATTTTCTTGTAAAAAAATTAGGTTTAAAGTACTCATTTGTAATTACTATTATTCTTTACGTAATTGCTATATTTGGTGATAGTTATTATGGCTTTTCAGAAAAATTACCATTATTAAAGAATTTATATGAGTATGTTTTTGAAGTATCAGATTATACACGAAATGGTGTGTTTTTTGCCCCTGTATTTTTCATACTTGGAGGGATAGTAGCTAATAAATATAATTACATGTCACCTAAAAATAGCTTGATTGGATTTCTTATATCATTCTTACTTATGTTTTGTGAAGGAATTCTTTTACATAAACTAGGGGTACAACGTCATGACAGTATGTATATTATGTTATTGCCATGTATGTATTTCTTATTTACAGCTTTAACATTTTTGAAAGGTCCTCGAGCTAGGTTATTGCGAACATCATCATTAATCATTTATATTCTACATCCATTAATATGTCTTAAAAAAAATAAAAAGTTATTTACATAAAAGGTGAACTTTTGATAGAGTCCACCTTTCTATTTTTTTGACCTATAAAAAATAATATACTGAAATGTTACAACAGAAACCCACCCTATGCCAGTAGCAAATGCAATCGTCTTTAAACCAAATTGTTGAATAAACAAATAAGAAAGAATAACGCGAATTGATATATGTAAGATAGTTCCAATCACAGGAATATTTACTTTTCCACTTCCTCTATACCATCCAACAAATGAACTCCCTATAAAACACAAAACATACAAAATAGCGATAGTTTTCATGTACTCTATGCCATTTATCATAATTTTATTATTAGCATTATTCATCATAAATTCAATAGTAGTCTTTGCAAAGAAATACATTATCAAAGATAATCCAATTCCTAGACACACTAGGATAATCAATCCTGTATAAAATCCTTGTTTTGCTCTTTTTCTATTTTCATTTCCAGTATTTTGTGCGACAAATATAGAAATAGCCTCAGCACCACTATCACCAAAAGAATTAGCAAAGCCTTCAATTCTTGTAGTAGCAGTATATGCTGTAATCATGTCTGTCCCCATTAGATTTACAGCTCCCTGTACTAGTAATTTTCCAATATATAAACTGGATTGATGAAGAGCTGAAATTAGACTATAGGATATAGTTAATTTTAGTAATTTCCATTCAAACTTCATATCTTCCCTTCCAAACAAAAGAAATGAAATGTTTTTTCTTATATAAGTAAAGCAAAGAATGGATACAAGAGTCTGTGAAAGTACAGTTGCAAAAGCTGCTCCTTGAATTCCAAAATCACATACTGCAACAAAAATTATATCTAAGATAGTATTTATTATCATTGAAAACATTAAGATAATTAGAGCAACTTTAGTATTTCCAACAGCTCTCAAGGCTGCTGATAATAAATTATAAAAATATGTTGCGATAAATCCACCAAAAATAATATTTAGGTATGATATCGCAATACTTGAAACTTCTTGTGGTGTATGAATTAGATTTACTGAAACTCCTACACCTAAAGGTGTAGGGTTCTTAGGTACTACATGAATTTCTACAATACTCTCAGTTATAATGAATCATGACCTACAACATATTATCACTAATCATATTCCCTAAAACTTTTATTAACAAAGTATCTGTTGATACCATTAACGTTAACATTAGGCTCATTTCTCAACCTGTATAGTTTTTATATCCCCATACTAGATATTAATTTATAACCATTTGATTTTATCTTTTTTAATCTATTTATTTCTTTGTCATGTAGTATTTTAAAGTTATCATATGTGTTAATACACAATTCTCTGTTGATTGATTTTAAATCTTCATTAACATTCATTATTAAAAATGCAGAATAGCAATCTCTTTGAATATCCATACCATTATTCCATCTATCTTTTAATTCCTTCTTATTGTACTCATCTGAAAAGTGATTATATTGACTAGCCCTACATTTAGCAGTATCTATCTTATATAATTTTTCTCCACTCCATTTTAACTTGTTATCTAACATATTCAAAAACATTGATGGTGCTTTATTTGCTAATGATTTTCCAAAACGTTTCTTCTTATTGATTCTACCAGTCTTTTCATTAATAGTAGTATCCTTTGCTCTAGTTTGAAGTCTTTTATAACTCATCGTTTCAACATAAAACTTATCACCTAAATTTAGTAATTTGTTAATTAACACATAATGGTCTTGCTTTCTTATTTCAGCCTGCTTTCTATATAACTCTTTTCTTAGTGTTTTTAATTTAATATAGTGATTACTAAATATCCACTTATCTCTATTTCCTTGTTTTATAGTACCATTATCATTGAATTTATTAGGATTAGTTGCACGTTTACTTCTATCCATTTTTCGTTGAATTAATTTTAATTGCCTATATATATTATTAACATTAGGGGCTAACTCCAATAACTTAACATCGCATTTACTAGATATAGCTATAGTTTGAGTTCCAATATCTATACCTACATTACTTAAACCAATTTGCCCTTTTATTTTTCCTTGATTGGTTGTTTTTTTAGGTGGAACTCCTTGTAAAGCTAATTGTACATACCATTTAGTCCTACCTTTAATTTCTTTTTTAAGTATTCTACAATATTTTATTTTATCTTGAATTGCCCTTTGAGCATAGTTGTCATTGTTCTTTATTATTACTGGAATAGTCATTTTATTAAATTTAATAATACCATCTTTGTAGCTAATACCAGTTGAATTTTGTTTCCCTTCTATTGACGTTAATTCATTATATCTAATATAATTAACCCGTTTAGCTTGATGATATATGTACTTACTAAAAGCATTAAAACATCTTGTAGCTATCTTCTGAGATATGGCAGAATGTAGTTTATAATATTTACAAATAGGTTTAACAAAATTATGAAGTGAATACTCTGTTAAATTATATTTTTTATTAATATCACTAAATATTCTATTTCTATCTTTGCCCTTATATTTGCAATTTGCTTGATACTCCTTAGATTCTATCATGTGGTTATATCTTTTAAATAGCTCTGATAAACATGAATTATATACTTTTCTATACTTATCAAAAATATTACATATAATATCTTCTTGAAACTTTTCTGTTTTTAATTGCAATGTTAATATATAATTTGACATAGTGTTCACCTCACTTTCTAATATCTTGTTTTCTGATTTTCTACATATTTTTTAATAGTTTCACTACATACATTTTCTTCTGTAGATACAAAATAGCTTCTAGTCCATAAACTAGGCATTTTTGATAATTCAATAAATTCTTCTCTTAATATTTTACTTGTATAACCTTTTATATTTTGCATTATATCAGAAGGACTTAAAGTTGGAAGGCTATTTAAAAACATGTGTGTATGGTCTTTATCACATTCGATTGCAATAATTTCAATATCAATCTCTTTACACTTATTTTTAACCAATGTTTTAAATCTATCCTCTAAGCCTTCTATATTAAATATTTTTCTTCTGTATCTAGGACAGAATACAAAATGATAATTAATTAAACTAACAGTTGTTTGAGTTCTTCTATATTTATTCTCCATATACTTATATTAACATTTTATGTGTATGTGTTAATGCTTTTTATACATTATTTATGCTATCCATCCCACGCCTAAAGGAGTGGGCTTTCCGCACTAAGTTGTAAACTTTTACAACTATCATTCTTATGAAGCATACGATTATGTTTCCAAGGGTGAAGTTGATATAGCCCTTATTTCAGATGATATGTTTTTTAATAACATAGAAACAATACCAATATTTAAAGAAGCCATGTTACTGGTAACAAGTTATGGCTCAAAATACAATGGGGAATTGCACCCATCTGTTTTAGATGTTGCGGATGAAATAAGACTTCCATGGAATCCTGAATATGATTTGTGGCATAATTTTTGGTTTCGCTCAACTCTTCAACCTAAAGTATTTTTAGACCAGATGTCTCTTTTAGAATATTTTATGAGACAAGAAAATGTATGGGCAATTGTGCCAGTGTCAGTAGCATATCATCTTAAGGAAATATCTAATATTGAAGTACATTATATAAAGGATGCACCACCAGATAGATTTATTTACTACTTAGTTAAAGAATCTAATAAACAGGAAACAATAGACAAATTTTTAGCTTTATTAAACGAAAATCTATTGCAAATTAAAGGATTGGAGTCTTTAATTAAAGAATAGAAGAAAAGATAGTAAATTTAAAAGTTGAAATTTTATTTTAAGCTAAATAAATTAAGTGTATATTTAAAAATAAAGAAGTATTTATATAAAGAAGAGTATTTCAAGAGAATATTAAGAATCTCAAATGAAATACTCTACTTTACTTTTTTATGATTATATTATATGAAGAAGTGGATATTATTAAGTTAGGAATATGTAAGAAAATTTGAAAATAGGTTATAGGATGAGATAGACGTATAAACAATAATTTTTACATTATAAAAAAGAGCAAGATTTATTAAATATGACTAAGAAGTAACTGATATAATGTCTCATGGATAAAAGGAGGAGAGCTGCAATGTTTTATAAAGTAAATAATGTTATAACTGCTATTGATTATATAGAGGAACATTTATCAGAAAAGCTGGATTTAGATATAGTTGCTAATGCTGTTCATTATTCAAAATATCATCTACATAGAACTTTCACAACTTCTGTTGGTTTGACAATGCATGATTATATAAAACGAAGAAAACTCACAGAGGCAGCAAAACTATTAGTATTTTCTAAAAAATCGATTATTGAAATTGCATTGATAGCTGGCTATGAAAGTCAACAAGCATTTACTTCTGTATTTAAAGATATGTATAAAAAATCTCCAAATAAATATCGAAAAGAACAAGAATTTTATCCTTTGCAGCTAAGATTTGTTTTGAAAAAAGATAATTTATTTTCAAAAAATATATCGGAATTAGAAAAAGATATTACACTTGCTAAGATATCTGATATACCATTATGGATGAATTTAGTCAGATTGGTTATAGATGGCTTTCCAAATTTACAGGAGGAAGAGTATATCTCTCAATTAAAACAATATATTTTGGAAGAAAGAGCCTTGATATTAAAATTTAATAACATTGCTATTGCAAATATGATATTTAATAAAGAAACTGGAAGTATTGACTTTTTTGGAATACACCCTCAATATCGTAATTCAGATATTGCACAGGTGTTTCTGAAAAAGGTTATTGAGAATTTTTTGATAGATACATCTATCTCAATCACAACTTTTAGAGAAGGAGATAAAGCTGATACAGGACATCGGAATATGATAAAGAAGTTAGGTTTTGCAGAAGCTGAATTACTGACTGAATTTGGGTATCCTACTCAAAAATTTGTTCTGTCTTCTGAAAATGATAAAGACAATGAATAGTACTAATGAGCTAACTAAATTTGAACCAAAGAGCAAGAATGATTAAAAAATTTAAAGTTCAATTCAGTATAATGATTTAAGATAATACTCAGTTGACAAGGAGGGTTCAAATGTCTAAAAATCAGCAATTAGAAAGTTGTAATTCTATCACATCTGTTTCTAAACATAATATATCTGAACAAAAGATAGAGTTAAAAACATCTTTTCCAGATGAGATTTCATATCTTATAGATATAAATAACAAGTTGGATAATGCTTTGGAGAAAGCAGAAAATTCAGTTGATAAACTTGATAGAGATTACATGGATGCTAAATTATATATGGTAAAGAATCGTGGAGAGATAGACCCACATGAAATGTTTCAGAATGAACTGGCACTAAAGCAAATAGATAGTTATGGGGCTTTTATGGTAAAAGTTCGAGACAAGATTGCTAAAATGAAAGATTCGCCATATTTTGCTAGGATAGATTTTAAACTAAAAGATGAAGATGATGATTCAAAGTATTATATTGGTCGATTTGCATTTGATTATGAAAATGAACTTCTAATACTCGATTGGCGTTCTCCAATGGCCAGTATGTTTTATGATTGTAAGATAGGGCCAGCAGGGTATAATGCACCACTAGGATGGATAGATGGAGAAATAACACGTAAACGACAGTTTAAAATTAAAAATGGAACACTGGAATATGTACTTGAAAGTTCTATGAATATACAAGATGATATTCTTCAACAGGAACTTAGTAATACTTCAGATGAAAAGATGAAATCCATCATTTCAACAATACAAAAAGAGCAAAATCAAATTATTAGAAATGACAAGGCTGACACTCTCATTATTCAAGGAGTAGCTGGTTCTGGAAAAACATCTATAGCATTACATCGAATTGCTTTTCTTCTTTATCGATTTAAAGATAAGATATCAGCAAATAATGTAATTATTCTATCACCTAATAAAGTCTTTGGTGACTATATTTCTAATGTACTTCCTGAGCTAGGAGAAGAACCCCTATGTGAATTAAGTTTTGAAGATATAGCCGAAGTTCAATTAGAACGAATTATTGATTTTGAAGGAGAAAAAGATTCTCTGGAAATAAATGATGTACAATGGGATGAAAGAGTACGTTTCAAGTCTACACTTGATTTTTTAAAGCTTATGGACAAATACATAAAGCAAATGCCAAATATGGTCTTTATTCCTAAAGATTATACTTTTGGAAGTTTTACAGCTACAAGTGACTGGATACGAAGAAGATTTGATGCATATAACAAATATCCAGTTAAGCAAAGACTGGAGATGGTAGCAGAAGATATTCATTATAGATTTGAATCAGATAATATTATGGAAGAAGACTTACCAAAAGTAAAAAATATACTGAAAAGTCTAAATGGAATGCTAACAATAAAAAATACTCTGGCACTGTATAAGGACTTCTTCAAACAGATGAATATTCAAGATATGTTTGTAATGCCATCAAAGAAGACTCTGGAGTGGGCAGATGTGTATCCATTTATATATCTTCATGCTGCCTATGAAGGATTACAAGAAGACAAAGTGATAAGACACATTGTTATTGATGAAATGCAAGATTATACTCCTATTCAATATGCTGTAATAAACTTGCTTTTCAAATGTAAAAAGACTATCCTTGGAGATTTTGGACAACTAATCAACCCTAATCATCTACATACGTTAGATGATATGGTGCAGATTTATGATGGTGGAGAGCTAGTAATGTTAAATAAGAGTTATCGTTCTACTTTTGAGATTATTAATTTTGCCAAGAAAATTCAAAATATAATTTCACTGGAAGTTATTGAAAGACATGGTGAGGAGCCAGTTTTAATTAAATGCATCAATGAACAAGATGAGATAGATAAGATAAAAATGGAGATTGAGCAGTTTGAGGAAAGCAACAATGCTACCCTTGGTATTATACTAAAAACCAACAGTGAGGCTAAAGCAATCTATGATGTTATTAAGCAAGAATATGATGTTAATTTAATATCTCCTGAAAGCTCTAGTTTTGTAAAAGGCGTATCAATTACTTCTATTAAAATGTCAAAAGGGTTGGAGTTTGATGAAGTTGTTATTCCTTCAGTAAATAATAAAACATATTACAATGATTACGACCGTAGTTTATTATATATTGCTTGTACACGGGCTATGCATAGACTTAAGCTTACATACACTGGAAATTTAACGCAGTTGATAGAACTTAATTGAGATATATATAGTTTATATAAGCTTACCTAAGATTACTCTATAAATTATTCAATTATACAAGTTTAACGTTTGTGTATATAATTGTATTTGTTGAAATTTTTTTATTTTACCAATTATTTTGTTAATCATTTTGTTAATTCTATAGATTAAAGTATCTTCTATAGAATTAACAAAATATCAGCAGTACTATTTGAGGTAATTAGAACTGTACAAGCCATAAATAAAATATATAATTATGCATATTCTTATTTCATACTTTAATATATATTTTTTAAAATGAAAAAGCATTTATTCTGTAGTTTTATTTACACCATTATTCTTATTTTTTTATTGATTTTCTAAGAAAGTCTGATGTTATAGTATTACCTTTTTTATTAAGATTTTTTGCTAGTTTAATTCTTTGACATTCTCCAACAGACAGTGTACTAAGTGGCTGCCCTAAAGTCATATAAGATAATCCTACATCTTTCATAGTTTGTAGTATTTTGCAAAGTTTCTTTTCTGTAAAGAATTCAAGAGATTCATCCACTGTCATAGAAAGAACTTCAACTATATTTTTACCCTTGTACAATTTAGACAGGACTTCTTCATTATATCGAGTACCTTTACAAGCTTCACATGTGTTAACAACAGGGTACATAAATACCAGTTCTGTAACAAGTACTCCTTTTCCATTACAAATAGGACAAGCCCCTTTAGAATTAAAGCTGAATAAACTTTCGCCAACAGTATTTTCCTTAGCAAAAAGTTTTCTTATTTCATCAAAAAAACCAAGAAATGTAGCTGGCATAGAGCGATTTGTAGTTGTGATAGGGTTTTGGTCAATTTTAATAACATCTTTTTCATATTTTTTTGCAAAAATACGAGAAATCAAAGTACTTTTACCAGAACCAGCAACTCCAGTAACAACTGTCATGATTCCAACTGGTATATCTATATCAACATTTTTTAGATTATGCAAACAAGCTCCTCTAATGGGAAGAAAGCTTTTTGCTTTACGAGTATTAGAGTTTAGAGATAATGATAAATTCATAGCTTTTGAAGTAAGTGTATTTGCTAGAAGTAATTCATTATAGGTACCTTGAAATATAATATTTCCCCCATGTTTACCAGCATTTGGGCCAATATCTATAATCTCATCGGCTATAGATATGACATCTTTATCATGCTCTACTACCAAAACTGTATTTCCTCTGTCTCTAAGTTTTTTTAATAATTGATTCATACAATATACATCTCTTGGGTGCATTCCAGTGCTGGGTTCATCAAAAATATAAGTTAGACCTGTGAGACTACTTCCCATATAGCGTACAAGTTTTAATCTCTGGGCTTCTCCTCCAGATAGAGAAGTTGATTCCCTATTTAGATGTAAATAAGGAAGTCCAATATCAATCATTCTTTTTAAGCCATCAGTAAGAGCGTTGACAACTGTTTCAACTTTTTTATCATTTATTTGAGAGAGTAAATTATAAAGTTCAGTAAATTCCATATTACCCATATCTGCTATAGAATACCCTAAAATAGTGCAGTTAAGTGCATCTTTATTTAATCTTTTTCCATTACATTGAGGACATTCCTCATCAGTTATAAGTCTTTCCGACTTTTCTTTGGTGTGTTTGCTCATATTGTTAGTGAAGAATACAAATCGCTTATAGTTCCTACTGTAGAACGTGCATTGCCACCAAGAGGAGACTGGTCCACGATTACAGAAGCAGTTAAATTATCAATCAGTTCTACATGAGGTTTTTTGTATTTTGGAAGTCGACCTCTAATAAATGCTGAATATGTTTCATTCATTTGTCTTTGTGATTCTGCTGCAATTGTGTCAAATACAATACTTGATTTTCCAGAGCCAGAAACTCCAGTAAAGACAATGATTTTGTTTTTGGGAAGTTTAAGTGATATGTTTTTTAAATTATTATGTGTAAGTCCTTTTATTATGATATATGACATAAATACTAAGTCCTTTCTTTATATATTTGAGTAGCGTAATTATATTATGTAGTTATATTATAATAAGATTAAAACCTATTTTCCTGATATATTCTGCTATATTACAGATATTATTTTTAAATTTGTTTACATTGTAAACAGTATTAATTAGTGATGTTACATATAAAAAACAAAAATCCTATCATAGAACTTATTTAAAATTTAGTAAAAATGAGCGAGTTTAAAAGATTTAAATAACTTGACTTTTAAAACTTACTATTGTAATATTTTAAATACTACAATAGTAAGTTTTAGGTGTGTATTCAGATATAATTTTACTGATTGAAAGGAGAGAATAATGTTACTGATAGTTATAATAGTGGTTTTTATAATATTAGAGGAGGATTATAGATATACATATTAGGAAGTAGTAAGGTATGAAAAGAAAAACAAGTTTTATTTTAATAATTATTCTATTAGTCATTGTGCTTATAGCAAAATATCTAATGGGAAGTAATCAAAATAATAAAGAACAAAATATTAAGAGTAACAATACAAATTTTAAATCAAATGAATTGGAGGCTAAAGATAGTACACAGGAGAAAAAAGATAAAGTTAATGTAGTTGATTATAGTGATTGTTTTAAAGATATTAGTGGAGGAGCTATTTTTTACAGTAGTAAAAATAAAGAATATAACATATACAATAAAGAATTAATTGAAACAAGGGCTTCACCTTGTTCTACTTTCAAAATAATTTCAACATTAATTGGTCTAGAAAAGGGAATAGTAAACTCAAAAGAATCAGTTATGGGGTATAATGGCACAATTTATGAGATTGAAGATTGGAATAGAAATCTTAATCTAGAAGAAGCATTTAAAGCATCTTGTGTTTGGTATCATAGAAAACTGATGAATCAAGTTGATGCTAAATTTGTTCAAAACACACTAGATAATCTAAAATATGGAAATTGTGACATTAGTGAGTGGGAAGGAAATTTAAAAAATGGAAGTAAAGATTTAAATGGGTTCTGGTTAGAATCTTCATTAAAAATATCTCCTAAAGAGCAAACACAAGTATTAGCTAAAATTTTTGAGGGTGATACAAGCTTTAAAAAAGAGAATATTAATCTCTTGAAGGACATTATGAAAATAGATATAAATGATAAGAAAATGAATGTATATGGTAAAACTGGAACAGGATTTGATGAAAAGAAGCAATGTGTTGATGCATGGTTTGTTGGTATGGTAGAAAATGAAGATGATACATATTACTTTGCTATTAAATCAGATGATTCTAATAAAGAAATTGGAGGACCAAAAGTAAAAGAGATTGCAATTGATATAATTAAGAAATATTATAGTGCTATATAATAGACATAACTTTATACTAAAATATAGGTAAATTTAAGGAACTATGCAATGAATTGATAAATATATTGCATAGTTTTTATTTTATTTATATTATCTTAAGTAGATGTAAAAAGATATGAACAAAATTTAATAAAAAATAATCTTATATTGGTTAAAAATTATAAGGTGTTTATGTAAAGTATCATATTTAATTGAAAAGAGTATTTTAAAAGAGTGTCAACATTTAGTTTGGTGTGTCACTATAATGTCATTTTGGATTGCTAAACTTTAACTATAAAGGAGATGATTGTATATGGAAATACTAAAATGTGAAAATTTAACAAAGACATATGGCTCAAATCAAACCATGGTGATAGCTCTTAATAATTTGAATTTATCAGTTCAAAAAGGTGATTTTGTATCTATAGTAGGAGCCTCTGGTTCTGGAAAATCTACATTACTTCATATGCTTGGAGGAGTAGATAGACCTACATCTGGAAAAATTTATATTGAAGACACTGAAATAGCAAGCTTAAAAGAGGAAGCATTGGCAATTTTTCGACGTAGAAAAGTAGGGCTTATATATCAATTTTATAATCTTATACCTACTCTTGATGTTAGAAAAAATATATTATTACCAATGTTACTTGATAAAAGGAAAGTGGATGAAGATAGGTTTTCTGAAATTGTATCTACACTTGGATTAACTGATAGGCTTAAACATCTTCCAGGTCAACTTTCAGGTGGACAACAGCAAAGAGTAGCTATAGCTAGAAGTTTAATATATAGACCAGCTATTTTATTAGCAGATGAACCAACAGGTAATCTTGATAGAAAAAATTCTGAAGAAATTGTAGATTTACTAAACTTATCAAATAAACGATTTAATCAAACAATACTTCTTATTACTCATGATGAAAAAATAGCATTAGAAGCAAATCGTATTATAACTATGGAAGATGGTATGATAGTTTCTGAAAAGGTGGTGAAGAAATGAATATTCTTCAAGAATACACCTTAGATTTTGTACGTCGTAATAAGCGCAGTAGTATGGCTATAATGTTAGCTATATTACTTACTACAACTATGATGTCTTCTTTGTGTGGACTATTATATACAATGTGGAGTGATTTTATAAGGCTTTCAATTGAGAAAGAAGGTAATTGGCATGGAGAGTTATTTGATGAAACTCATGGAAGTGACTTATCATTAATTGAAAATTTCTCTTCAGTTGATGATGTGATGATTAAAGGACAGTGGTATGTAGGTAAAATTGACGATGATAAAAGGGATTACATAATTTATAGAAATGCTACCTCAGAATATTGGAATTCTATGCCAGAGAAAGACACTATACTAGAGGGTCATCGACCAAATAATGCTAATGAAATTGCACTATCAAAACAATATTTTGAGAGTAATCCAAATGTAAAAATTGGTGATAAGATTACTATACCAATAGGAGATAGGGTTTTAAATGGAAATCTTCTTGAACCCGTAGCTCCAAAATCTAAAGGTGAAAGTTTTAAGAAGATTTCAGAGACTACGTTGACAATAGTAGGGAAAATAGATGTTACTACTTCATCAGTTGTACCTGCATATACAGCTCTTGGTTATCTTGATAGAGCAAGTATAAAGCCTAGTGATAATATTACTGTATATTTACGATTTAAAAATATTAGAGATACATATAAAGAGCTTCCAAAGCTTGCTAAATCATTAGGATGGAAAATGAATGAATATGGAAAATACAATCTTAAGTATAATAGTAATTATCTTTTAAAAATGTTAGTTTTTTCTCCAGAGCAGAAAGCATCTATGAACAGTATAGAAAAATTTTCAACACCTATTATGTATCTAACAATAGCAATCTTTACAGTAGCCGTATTTGTACTGGTGATTTATAATGCTTTTGCACTATCAGCAAATGCTAGACTTACTCAATTGGGTATACTAGCTAGTATTGGAGCATCACCAAAGCAGATTAAAAAGTCTGTGGTTTTTGAAGGGTTTTTATTGACAATTATTCCTTTGCCTATAGGCTTATTTTTAGGATGGGCATTGTGTAAGGGTCTTGTAAGTTATATTAATTCAGTCGATACTGTTAATAATAATCAACAGGTAATCTTTACTTATGGTGTTATTGCTTTCTTGCCAGCTGTTTTACTTACAATAATAACAGTATGGATTTCTGCACTTATCCCAGCGCGTAAAGTATCAAAAATATCACCTATAGAAGCAATTAGACAAGGTGATAGTATTAAAATCAAAAAGTCACATAAATATTCACTAACAAACTTATTTGGTATAGAAGGAGAGCTTGCAGTAAATGCGCTTCGTTCCCGTAAAAAATCTTATCGTACCGCAACAATATCTTTAACACTTTCTTTTTTATTGTTGACGAGCTTTCTAAATATAATTGCATGTCAAAGAGGTGCAGAGCGTGTTTATGGTAGTGATATTTATGCTAATCAAAGGGATATATCATTGCATCTGGAAAATAGTGAACCTGCAGAAAAACAGTTTTTAGAACAATTAAACAGTACACAAGGTGTAGAGAGTTCATTATATTATCTAAAAATGTCTGCAATCACTTGGTTAACTGAAAAAGACGCTTCAAAAGAGCTTGCAAAGAGTGGAGGATTTAAAAAGATAGTCTCAGCTAAAAAATATGCTCCTATAGAACGTGATGGTAAGTTTCGTATTACTTCAACTATGATTGGACTTGATGATGAGAGTTTTGCAAAATATTGTAAACAACTTTCTATAGACCCAAAACCATATTATGATACAAAAAATCCGATTTCGATTGTATATAATCGTGAGGAAGATGTTGAGCGTAGTACACGTAGGGATAAAGTATATATAGATTATTTAAATCTTTCTGTAGGAGATAACATTACATTAAATGAAAAGGTATATGATGAAGATGAGGGAAATTATACTTTTAATATGAAAGTAGGAACTATTACAGATACACTTCCACAAATAGCAGAAAATCTTGGTAGATACACCTTAATTCAAATAGTACCAATGTCTATAGTACAGGATGTGTCCAAAAACTATCATGAAAACCGTAGATTAAAATCAAATAGAATAACAGGGTTATTTAAAATAGATAATCATGATAATATTTCTAAAGTAAGAAAAGAGTTTGAATCTATTTGCAATAAATATTATGGGTCAGGTGATTATAGTATTAATGATGTTGTAGAAAATGAAGAATTAAGTGAGAGTGGACAAATAACTATGAATTTGATAGTAGGATTTATTACAGCATTATTAGCTGCAATTGGTTTATCAAATGTATGGGCGACTGTTTCAGGGAATCTTAGAAGTAGACGACAAGAATTTGCTATGTTACGTTCTGCAGGATTGTCTCCAAAGGGTATGAAAAAGATGCTTATCCTAGAAGGATTATTTTTTGGTCTTACACCATTATTACTCAGTATTCCTGTGCAAATAGCTATACTGTATGCTTTCATCCATATAAATGAAATAAGTTTTATGGAGTACTTATTATTTGCACCAATATCCATAGTGACGAGCTTTACCATATTGATACTTATTGTAGTAATAGCGTCGTATACTATGGGATGTAAACAATTAAAGAGTGAAAACATAGTAGAATCTATAAAAAATGAGACAATATAAACAAGATTTATTGAATATTTTTTAAAAGCAACTTTAAAGAATATTGTGTGTAAGTGATAGATAATGTGTAAATGATAGATAAATAGGATATAATGTAACTGGATTATAGGTGTTCTCCTATAATCCAGTCTTTTATGTATAAAACTTAATTATGAATCGTGCACCACCATGATGACAATTTTCTGCATGTATAGTACCATTTTGACCTTCTATAATAGACTTTGATAGAGCAAGACCTATACCAATGCTGTCTTTACTAGCATTTTTACCACGATAAAATCGATTAAAAATATATGGTAGGTCTTCTTGAGCAAAACCTTTCCCATTATCCTCTATAATAATTTCAATGTATAGAGGGTTTTTACTATAATAAGCAACAATCTGTCCACCATCTTCTACATGTTCACTACAGTTTTTAAGAATATTTAAAAGAGCTTCCAAAGTCCAGTTAATATCAATCTCAAATTCTACGAACGAAGAGTCTTTAATAATAAATGTCTGATTTTTTTCTTTTAAAATTCCTTCTATAGGTTCAACAGCATTAGTAAGAAGAGAATGGACATCTATAAGTTTATTTTCAAATATTAAAGTACTTGCATCTAATTTTGACAAAGTAAGTAAAGATGACACCAATCTTTCTAATCTTAATATTTGGTTTGTAAGTCTATTAAGGTAATCTATTTCTTCATCTGGACAACTTTCTGCAAGTAATTGTGCCATAAGCGACATAGAAGTAATTGGAGTTTTAAGTTGATGTGCAATATCTGCAAGATTATCTGAAAGAGTTTGTCTTTCTTTTAAAGCAAATTCTTTTGAGCAACGAAGTTCTCCCACAGTTTTATATATCTCGTCTTCAAGATGTGAAAACTCATCTTCACATCGTAAAAGTATGGATTCTTTCCCTAAATTGACTTCTTCCAAATAGTGAGTAAGAGTATTGATTCTAATCATATTATGTCTTTTTTTTCTATACTGAATTATGAACACTACTATAGCCATTGTTGACACTATAACAAAGGATACTATAATGAAATAAAAAAAGTTTTTATACCAAAATGTATTTTTAGTATAACCATGTTTTAATAAAATCTCATTTCCTACATTAAAGTCATGAGAACTTGAATTTTTTAGTGATTCTAAAATATGTTCTGTAGATTTAGGGTTAAGTTGATATGATGTACCAATGGTTTTAGATATCATATTATATTCTTCAGAAGAAGTTATAGTTGTTAGAATTATACTTAACAAAATAGTGATAGCTAAGCAGAATACTATAAAAACAACAGTATTATTGATATTTCTTGGAGTTTTCACTAGCTGTCCTCCATTCTATATCCTATACCTCTCAAGGTTTTTATGCAGGATGGATTTTTTAGTTTTTCTCTAAGTCGCTTTATTGTAACAGTAAGAGTATTATCATTTACAAAGTTGCCATCTATATCCCAGAGCATTTCTAATAGTTTTGCACGAGTAAGTGCTTTATTTTTATTTTCCATTAAGCTTAGGAGTAGTTTGTATTCTCCTGCTGTCAAAGGGATTTCAATATTATCCAAATATACTTTAACTTCATCTTTATTCAATTTTATATTTTCACATGTAAGAGTGCTAGTAGTGTTAGAATGAGTACGCCTAAGTACAGCATTAATTCTAGATTGAAGTACTGAAAGCAAGAATGGCTTAACCACATAGTCGTCTGCACCCATATCCAGACCTTGTACAATATCTTTTTCATCATCACGCACTGTCAAAAATATCACTGGAGTATCTCTTATATTTTTAACATATTTACAAAATTCATATCCAATCCCATCAGGTAAATTTAAATCAAGTAGAATTAAATCGATATCTTTGTCAAATTTTTTCTTAGCTTCAGTAATTGTACTATAACAACAAACTACATGTTTTTTCTTTTCTAGGGAAGTTTTTATTCCAAATGCAATTGTATCATCATCTTCTAAAAGAAGTATTTTTGCCATTTATTTTCAGCCCTTTCATTTAAAAAAATTTATAGTGTAAAATAAAATCCCTGTCAAAAACTTATAAATTAAAACTACGCTTTAAGTGAATCTATTAAAAGACCAAGTGTGGTTTCAATAAATTTTTTCTCTTCTATATTAAAATTGTTGATATACGATTTTCCTGTTATAGATAATAAATTAAAAAATCCTGTAAGTGTAAATATTGATGAATACATAAGAGTAGGTATCTCAATATCTGACCTAATACTTCCATCAACTTTTCCCATTTCAAATAGTTCTTGTATTTCTTCAAACATAAACTTATTGAAAGAAAAAAACTTTTCTTTAAAAGGTATCTCTAAGTCTGAATTTTTAGATTGTAAAAGTCCAATCATTCCCATTAAAGCTAGTAAAGAAGGCTCCTTACAATAAAATTTATGAAATGCAGAATATGAAAATTTTAATTTTTCAAATCCAGTTTTACCTTTTGAACTTTCTATTTTAACACTATCCCAAAGTCTTTTATACCCTCTTAGTACAACAGCAAAAAATAAATCTTCTTTGCATGAAAAATACTTATATATAGTACGTTTTGTATATTCTACTTCTTTTGCTAGTTCATTCATAGAAGTGTTATCAAATCCATTAAGACAAAATAATTTTTCTGCTTTAACAATAATTTCATTTTCTCTTTGGATTTTTTCTTTATCTCTTCTTGATAATTCCGACATATAAAATACTCCTTTCTACTGATTATATTGATAAGAATATATACTGATGGTATACTTGTATAACGATAGTATACTTTTTAAAAATAAAGTTAATGTAAAGCACTATAATTTATTATAACTTTACTAATTAATTATATAGGTAAAATATAAAATAAGGGGGATTTATTTATGAAAATAAAAGAAAATGTATTGTTGTTAGATAGTACTCGTGGTGCAAATTGTTTTATTGTGTTTGATGAAGAGATTACATTGATAGATACAGGACTTCCTTTTATGGGGAATAGTATAATTAAAGAATTAAAAACACTTGGGATTCAACTAACTGATATTAAGCATATTTTACTGACTCATCATGATGTTGACCATATATCTAATATTAAGTTATTGAAAGAACATACAGGAGCAAAAGTGTGGGCTCATATGGAAGATATACCTTTTATTATAGGGAAGAAGGATAGACCTGGATTTAAAAAATTTATTGGAAAGACAATTTCAAAAAGAATTATTAAAGATGTAGAGCCTTATGGAAATAATATGCAAGTCGGGAATATAAAAATTATTCATACTCCTGGACATACACCAGGACATGTATGTATGCTTTTTGAAGATGTATTGTTTGCAGGAGATTTAGTTAAGAATAAGAAAGGAAATATAATCCCATATCCTAATCTGTGGAACTGGGATTCTGAAAAAATGATGAAATCTGTAAGTGAGATAGAAAATTTAAAATACAATTGGATATGTATGTCTCATGGGATTCCTTGTGCTAAACAATAAAAATAGTAAGTCATGATATATTTATTTAAATAACAACTATTGACTATATACAACGTTGGTGATAATATAATATCCAAGATAGAGTATAAGGTGGTGAATTTTTCTGATACGTACTTTAATTTTATATTATTTAAATATTAAGCCAACACATGGATATGAGATTCAAAAATTTTTACAGGTTTCTGGTGCAGATAGATGGACAAAAATACAATCAGGTTCGATTTACTATGCATTGACAAAGCTAGAAAAAGATGGGGCAGTCAGAGTTTTGAGAGAAGAAAAAACTGGTGCTAGAATTCGTAAGATTTATGAGATTACACAAAGTGGTAAAGTGGAGTTAAAAGAAGAGCTACAAAAAGAATTACAGATGCCTATAGTTCCAGTAGGTTCAAATAAATTCCTATTGTATAATATTTTAGATGTATTACCAAGAGATACTATACAAATCAATCTTGAAAAGCATATAAAGCATCTGATAGAGCAGAAAAAGTATTGGGAAAACTGGAAAGAAATTAAAAATATTGATAAAAAAAGTCTTCCAACAGAAAGAATTGCCTTTGATATGACAATAGATAATTTGAATTATCAAATACTATGGCATGAGGAAATACTCAATAATATTGATAAGTATATATCTGTTGGTTATGAAACACAGAACGTAATTAAATCTATAGATTTTTCAAATATAGAAGACGATTTTTTATTTGAAAATGAGGCAACAAGTGAACTATTAGAGGTTCAAAAACTTAGAGATGAAATAATTAATAATCCAGACAAAGCTATCGAGAATATAGATAAAATAATACTAAAATTACAAAATAAAAAATAAGTTTATTTATAATAGCACGAGTCAAAGACTCGTGTTTTAAAAAAATAATATATACAACATTGGATATATAATATTGGTTAAAATATTAGGAGGTTTTATAAATGGAAAATGTACTATTAGAGATTGAAAAGTTATCTAAAAGATATAACAATAAGGAAGTTGTATCAGGAGAGAGTTTTAAAATACTAGAAGGAGATATTTTAGGTTTTATTGGACCAAATGGAGCAGGAAAAAGCACATCTATTAATATGTTTACTACAATTGTATCTCCAGATAGTGGAGATATATATTATAGGGGTAAAAGTATCAGAACTCAGCAAAATATCTTTAAAAGTGCTCTTGGTGTTGTACCACAAGAGCTGGCGATATATGAAGACCTAAGTGCATATGATAATGTTAAATTCTTTTGTTCATTGTATGGTTTTAGAGGAAATGAACTTAAATCTCGAACTAAAGAGGCTTTGGAGTTTGTTGAACTTTGGGGTAGACATAAAGAACTACCATCAAAATTTTCTGGAGGAATGAAACGTAGATTAAATATAGCTTGTGCAATCGCACATAGCCCTAAAATTCTCATTATGGATGAGCCAACAGTTGGAATTGACCCTCAATCGAGAAATAAGATTATGGAAGCAATTAAAACGATTAATAAGAATGGTACAACAGTTATTTATACTAGTCACTATATGGAGGAAATAGAAGCTTTATGTAATAGGATTGTTTTAATTGATAAAGGAGTAATTTTAGAAGATTTAGATAAGAACTTATATAAAGATAAGTATTTAAAACTTGGTTGCAAGACACTGGAGGATATTTTTTTATATCTTACAGGTACAAATTTGAGAGATTTGGAGGAATAATATATGAGATATTTTTTGCCATTGTTTAGATTAGGAATCAAGCGAAGAAGTAAAGATTTTTTTATTTTATTTTATAATATTGTTTTTCCATTAATAATCATAATGTTATTAGGATATTTAACATCAAAGTCTTATGGAACAGAATTTACATCATATAACTATTATACTATTGTCACAATACCATTTTGTGTTCTTATGGGAATCATTAGTGTTTCATATGCTGCACAAGATGAGAAAATTTCTAATACATCCTATCGTTATATGATCTCTCCGATTTCCATAAAAGAGTTAGTACTTTCAAAACTTTTCTCTTGCACAATTATACTTTCACTGTGTAATTTAATAACTTTAGTTATAATAAAAGGCGTTTTTCAGATAAGTTTTGGTGGAAATTTTTTAGCTATTATTTTTCTTTTAGTGTGTGAGTCAACTGTAGTATCAGCTATAGGTTTGTTTTTAGGTCTTGCATGCAAAAACTTAGATATACTACGTAATATCATTAATATACCAATAGTGATTTTTGGTTTCTTAGGAGGCGTATTTTTTCCAGTTAGTTCATTAAATCCAGTTGTTTCATTAGCAATTAATATATCACCATTAACTTGGGTCAATAGGAGTATAGTTACTTGTATTTATGATGATAGCTTACAACCCCTTTTTAATATATCATCTATATTTGTAATGATAAGTATTTTAATGACAGTACTTACAGTCAAATTATTTAAAAGGGAGGCATTTATATAGTGAACTTAATAGGTATTTTTAATAATAATTTTAAAAGAAATATAAATAAAAAATCGGGTTTTTTAGTTATACTCTTATTTCCAATAATTATAGTAATACTTGGAGTACTAGCAAATTACATAAGTAAACCATCTTTTAATATTGGTATTTTGAGTGAGTATAAAAATGAACAAGTTTTAAATAAATCTGAAAAGAAGATTTATACAGATATGGTTAAGGCATTAAAAAGCACTCAAGGAATTGATGTTGAAATTGCAGACTTTAAAACAGTCAAAACTGATATTATAACTGGAAAATATTCTGCTGTTATATATTTCAATAAGGGTAATTTCAAACTGTATTCGATAAAAGATAAAAATACAAATAATATATTAGAGTATTTAATAGAATCATATAAAGAAGATTCAACACCTATAAATATAAATAAACTACAAGAAAACACCTTAGGCGTTTTGCAAAGAATAATTGCTTTTATTGTATTATTTTTAATGATAACCTCTACTGTTACAGCATCAATGATTATTAAAGATAAAAATTCAGGTACATTTACAAGAATATTATATTCACCACAAAATATAAGAGGATATGTGTTAGGGAATATACTATATAACTTTGCAATCACATATTTTCAATATTTAGTTTCAATAACTATCATTAAATTGCTTAATATTGATATTAGTATCAGTTATATAAATTTACTTTTAATGGGTGTATGGATATCGGCTTTGGCAACTTCTTTTGGAACATTTGTATCTTCATTGTTTAATAAGGAGATGTATGCAAATTTATTTGCTACTGGTATATCTCTTATACTATCACTTATTGGTGGTTCATTTATTCCAATTGATAAAATGCCTGCTATGTTGCAAAATATGAGTATCATAAGTCCAATACGATGGTTTATAAGTATTTCGACTTACATGGAAGATGGTAAAGGATGGTTTTCTAATATGAACTATATTTATATTTTAACATCAATAATAGTAGTTTTAGTTTTGTTAACTGTGGGATGTACTAAGAGAGTAAAGTATTTAAATAAAATTGAGAACTAAATAAAATTGAAGAAAAAATAAATAATTATAATTAAAATAAGTAAAAATATGAGTATAAGTAAACAATCACATTATCTTATTCATGTAATGTGATTGTTTATTTTAGATTATAAATATTATAATATATGTCTATAATACAGATTATTTTTTAGAATAACCATGTATCAGTATTAAAGCACATTTTTTGTATATCATCAATAAAACAACTTACATGGTATCCATCAGTAGCTGCATGATGTACTGTTATAGAAAGAGGGAGAAGTATTTTTTCATCTTTTTGATAATATTTGCCTGATTCAATTGTAGGGAAAAAATAATTTTCAAGACCATGATTATGTACAGTAAAGCTTTTAAAACTAATCCATGGAAGACATGAAACAGTATAGCAATTTTTTGGAGGATTAGGTTTTGCTAAAAAACCATAATTTTTTCCATATTGTTCAATATCATTTAAATAACTTTTATAGAATATTGAAAAATCTTTATTGTATTCTGTCCATATTGATGAAAAAGTTTTATTATCATCATGAAAAATTGCATAAAATGGAGTTAAAGTGTCCCAATATCCAAGTTCATTTTCATCATATGCAATCTTTAGTTCTTTATATCGATTTAAACAAGTTGTTACTATATATAGATATGCTGGATAAAATTTGATATTTCTCTTTTTCGTTTCATCAAGTAAACGAGTAATATCTATTTCTATAGTTAAATCAAATCCTACATTTGTCATCTTTGAAAAATAATAAAAATGTGTATATCGTTCCCAGTTTTGTAAGTCAATTTTATGGAATTGTTGTTTATTCATATAAAATCACCATATCCTTTATAAGATTTATTTGCTTATCAATATCGTCATCTGTAAGTACTAAAACAGGTGCTGATGTCTTCATACTATCAAACAAGAACATTATGTGTGTTGCAAGTGTCATAGAATTACATTTTTTAAATTCACCTTTAGATTGCCCATAATCAATTAACTTCGAAAGCATTGTAATGGCTGAATTATATCTTTTGTTCATATAATCACGCTGGTCTTTTTCTACAAAAGCAAATTCATGGATTGCAAAATCTAATCCAGAGTATTCACTTTGTATTTCTGACTTTTGTTGATTAAGAAAATACTCTAACATCTGCCTAGCTGATATATCTTCCTTGATACTTTCATCTAATAAATTTTTAGCATTATCTTTATGAGAATTTAACATATCAATAAAAATTTCTTTTGTTGAATTAAAATGTCTGTATAGACCACCACGACTTAAATTACATGCCTCACAAACATCTTTCATAGTTACATTACTGTAGCCTTTTTCAGAAAATAACTTTATTGAAGTATCAATAATAAATTGTTTAGTTTGCATTCCTTTTGTTGCCATAGATTTTCCTCCTTTGCGACATGTATGTCGTTTTTAATTATAAGACATTTGTGTCGCTTTGTCAATTTAAATTTATATAGTATAAAACAGCCAGCAAATAAAATGGTTAGTAAATAAAATAACTCTAATTTATTTTTAAATTAAGATGAAAGTTTATTAAAATAGTAATAATAATATTGACTTTTAAAACTTACGTATGTAATATATAAATTACTATCAATTATGTTATTTTAATATATATTTTTTTTATTAGGATATTTAAAAACAATAAAATAATAAAAAATAGATAGTTGATGTATTTATGGGAGTATTTTCATTTTAAAGCTTACATATGTAATATATTGAAGAATAAGGGGGTTTGTATGAAAAAAAAGATAAAAACAAAAAAATTATTAATCTTTGGTGCTTTAATCTGTTTAGTTGTAGTTATTATTGGTATTACAACTAAATTTGCATTGAATGGATTTAATAAAATCAAACCAGATGAACTATTAAAACAGTATATGTCTTTCGCAAATGAAAGACAATATGAAAAAATGTACAATCTATTAGACGAAAAAAGTAAACTAGAAAACAAAAAAGAAGATTTTATCTCTAGAAATAAAAAAATATACGGAGGAATTAGTGCACATAATATAAGTATTGATATTAAGGATATTAAAAAAGATGAAAAGGAAGGTACAAAAATAAATTATGATTCTAAAATAGACACTTTAGCAGGAAAAATCTCATTTTCAAATGAAGTATTATTGACTAAAGACAAACAAAAAAACTATAAAATAAGATGGCAGTCAAACGTTATATTTCCAGAACTTGAAAATGATAATAAGGTTCTAGTATCAACACTTAAAGCTAAAAGAGGAAATATTTTAGATAGAAATGGTGAAGTACTTGCTGGGAAAGGTCTTGCATCTGTTATAGGATTAGTGCCTGGAAAGATGAGTAATAATGTAGAAGACCTAAAAAAACTATCTGATTTACTAGATATACCAGTTGAGCAAATCCAAAAAAAATTAGATGCATCTTGGGTAAAAGAAAACTCAATGGTCCCTATAAAAACTATTGAAAAAATAGAAGAAAATCCAGATGGCTCTGTAAAAGGAAAAGATAAATTATTACAAGAATCACTACTTAGCATTTCAGGAGTTAAAATATCTAATACAGAGGTAAGAGCATATCCACTAGGTGAAAAAGCTAGCCATTTAACTGGGTATGTTCAAAATGTGAATGCAGAAATATTAAAAGAAAAAAAGGGAAAGAACTACAATGCTAATAGCATAATCGGTAAAATTGGTTTAGAAAGTCTATTAGAAGACAGAATACGTGGTATTGATGGGTGTGAGATTATTATAGCTGATAGATATGGAGATAAAAAAGAAACTTTAGCAATTGTTCCAAAGCAAGATGGGGAAGATGTCAAACTGACTATTGATTCAAAGCTACAGAGTAAATTATATGACCAGTTGAAAAATGATAAGGGTTGTGCAGTGGTTATGAATCCTAAAACAGGAGAGATTTTATCTCTTATAAGTAGTCCATCATACAATCCAAATGAATTTATACTAGGTATGTCAGAGGATAGATGGAAAGAACTCAATGAAAATGAAAATAAACCAATGTATAATAGATTTAAAGCCAGACTATGTCCAGGGTCTTCTTTTAAACCAGTTACTGCTGGTATTGGAATAACAACAGGAAAGATTAATCCTAATGAAAATTTTGGTCATAGTGGTCTTAGTTGGCAAAAAGATTCTAGTTGGGGAAGTTATAAGGTAACTACATTAAAGGATTATGGAAATACTGTAAATATGAAAAATGCATTGATTTATTCTGATAATATTTATTTTGCCAAAGCAGCATTAAAAATAGGTGAAAATGTATTATCAAAAGAACTGTTAAAACTAGGATTTGAAGAAAGTATACCATTTGAATTTGGATTAGCTTCTTCAAAATTTGGTACTGACAATAAATTTGATACAGAAATACAATTAGCAGATAGTGGGTATGGTCAAGGTAAAGTACTTGTAAATCCAGTACATATGGCATCAATATATTCAACTTTTGTCAATGATGGAAGTATGATAAAGCCTTATCTTGAATTTAAAGAAAATCCACAGGCTGAATTCTGGAAAAAAGATGTGTTTTCTAAAGAGTCTGTGAAAATTATATGTGATGACTTAATTCAAGTTATTGAAAATCCTAATGGAACAGGTCATGGTGCTAAAACTGAAGGAATTACTATTGCTGGAAAAACTGGTACAGCAGAAATTAAAGCATCAAAAGATGATACTACTGGAACAGAGCTTGGATGGTTTAATGCGTTTACAGTTGATGAAGATAGTGACAAACAGTATCTAGCATTAGCTATGGTTGAAGATGTGAAGCATCGTGGAGGAAGCCATTATGTTATACCTATTATAAAATCAGTATTTGAAGATTAATATGATGTATTTGGGATTTATATTTTTGACATCTTATTTTTAGATAAAAGTCAAATTAATAAAAGACTTCACTATATGATGAAGTCTTTTATTAGTTCAAAAAATAAAATAGTGGCAACAATTGAGGATGTGAGGGAGAGTTGCCACTATTTATATAGGGTATTATATTATGTTTTTAAGCTAGTTTTACTATCTTCTATGTTTATATAATAACCCTTGTATATGAATTTTATAGAGAGTTAATTTGAATATTATGTGAAGTTTTTAAATCTTAAAGAAAATGTATTAAAAAGTATATTTGCATTAATTTGTCTTATATATTTTTTTATCATTTAAAATAGATAATGTTATTTTGGCTGCTGTGCTACCATTAGAATAATCTTTACTTTGAATGTTTGTTGCAAATAAATAAGCATTTCCATCTTTTTCTACATAACCTATAAACCAACCATTTACATCTTTTCCATTTATATTAGCAGTACCAGTTTTCCCATAAAGTGATACTCCAGCTTCTTTAGATATCAATAATGAATCTTTTACAGTTTTTATATTATCATCTCTAAATTCAAATTTATTTGTATAAAAATCTTTAAGTAAATTTACCTGTTCAATAGGTGAGATTTTCAAAGAAGATTCTAGCCAATAGTTTGATATCCCAGATGAAATATCACGATTTCCATAGTTAATTTTTTCTAGATAAGTTTGTATGTCTTTTATACCATTTTTTTTGTCTAAATCTTGAAAATACCAGTTAACAGAGTTTTCCATAGCAGAAAATAAGTCATGGTCTTTATTCCAAGAATCATTAGCGTGATACTTCCCATTCCAATGAATGTATGAATTATCTCTTGTTATTACACCATTTTCTAATCCCAACAAAGCACTATAAATTTTATAAGTAGAGTCTGGTGAAATTCTCATTTTACTTTTTTCTTCATTGTAAATATGATACTGATTAGACTTTAAATCATACATTACAAAACTTCCATCAAAACCCTTAAAATACTGACTTAAATCTTCATATAAAGTTTGATTACTTATAAGATTATATTTTTCATTGACATCTGCCATAATGGATAGTGTAGAGCTATTTCCAAATACAATTAAAGCTACTATTGTAAAAATTAAAATGCTTTTAAGTTTTAAAGTTTTTGACTCAATTTGGAAATCTCTTATCTTTAATATACGTCTTTTTATTTGATTTTTTGAACCACCAATATCTGAAGTAAGTGTGAGATTAGATGGTTTTGAGAGATTATCTATAAAATTTATTATGGTATGTCCATACTCTATGTAGCTATTTTCATCAAGTCTCTTTAAAACTGAAATATCACATGCAATCTCACGGTCTAATCTCATTTCTTTAAGTGCATACCAGACAAGAGGATTAAACCAATATAATATTTGGAAAAAACATATTATATAGTTTACTAAAATATCTTTGTTTTTAGAGTGTTGTAATTCATGAAGTAAAATATATCGTATGTCTTTTAAAGATAATTTAGATATAGATTCACTTGGTAATATAATATGTGGTCTAAAGTATCCAAATGTAATAGGCGTATTTATAATAGACGATTTACATAATATAAAATCCTTATCTAAACCTATAATTTTTTTACAGTGCTTAAAAAGTGAAAGAATCTCTTCATCTTCTAAAATCTGTACTGATTTTTTTATATTTCTTATTTTAAAATTACAATGAACTGTAATAATTATCATGATTGTAATTCCAATTATCCATAATGTTAGCAATAAAATATTTAAATTATCAAAATTAAATTGATTCAAAGATACTGAAAAATCTTTTAATGCATTTGAATTATTAATTATATTGTCTGAAGAATTTTTTACAATAGAAGTATTTGCTGTACTATTTTCAATATGAGTAAAACTAGATATATAGCTAAATATATTTAAATGATTAATGTATTTAAGCGGAATAAATGGGATTATTAACATTATAAGTAATATAAACCCAATATTATATTGATACATTGCAGAAATATGTTTTCTAAATATTTTTTTAGCAAGTAGGATTATAATAATTAAAAAAGATAAGGTTAGTGTGCTAAGTAAAAATCGCATAAAAAATGGAGCGTACATATTTACTTATCCTCCTTAGTTTTCCTTTTATCTAAAATATGTCTTAATTCCTCTATATCATCTTCTGATAATTTATCATTCTCTAAAAAATTTAGTACCATAGAGTTAAGAGTGCCATTATAAAAACGATTTAAAAAAGAACTACTTTCTGTAGCTACATACTCTTCTTCTTTAACAATTGGAGTATAAACAAAAACTCTGCTATTTTTTTCATATGTCAAAGCTCCCTTTTTAACCAAACGCAACAACATTGTCTGAATAGTCTTAGGACTCCATTTACTTGTTTTTACTAGCTTTTCAATCACTTCATTCGTACTAATAGGAGCATATTTCCAGATAATTTTCATTACTTGATATTCTGCTTCTGAAATCTGTGGTAGTTTTTTCATAAGATACCTCCTTATACTTACATTTGTAATACATAAAGTATATTATCATTAGTTTGGTTTGTCAATTTTTTTAAATAGTTCATTTTCAGTCATCTAGAAAGTACATGTATTTAAATATAAATAGCATCAATTAAGCTTTAGAGGCATGAGTGATTAAGCTATATAGATATGGTAAAAAAATAAAATTAAGGATTATATTGACAGTTAAAAAAACGGTTGATATACTTATTGTTGATATAACAACTAAAATGGAGGTATAAATTATGATAATTACAGTTATAAACGGAAGCCCTAGAAAAAACGGTGCAACATCAAAGGTTTTGAATCATTTATGCAAAGATATAAAAAGAATTAAACCAAATGTCAAAATCAATTTTTTTAATCTAAGTGAAGTCAATCCATCATATTGCATTGGTTGTTTAAATTGTTATAAAATAGGTAAGTGTATTAATCAAAATGATAAAGTAGAGTATATTCATGATATAATTACTAAGAGTGATGGCGTTATATTTGGTAGTCCAACTTATGGAAGTAGTGTAACTGGTCTTTTTAAGGTGTTTACAGATAGAGCTCATATGATGTTAGAGCGACTATTGTATCATAAACCATGTATAGCGGTTACAGCATATGAAAATGCTCGTGGTTCAAAAGCTATTTCTTTTATGAAATCAATGGTTTTAGATTCAGGAGGTTATGTTTGTGGTCATTTATCTGTAAAGATTGGATTTAATCAAAATCCTATAGTTGAAAGAGTAGAGTCAAAGATACAAAAAGTATCTAAAAAATTTGTTTATTGTATAGAGGAAAAGAAAAATCCACCTGTGTTTTCTCAAATCTACGACTTTATTGCTATGAATATTATTTTAAAGCCAATGGCATTTAAAAATATTGAGCAATATAAAGGAATAATTGATAGATGGGAGGCGCAAGGTATTATTTAGATGGAGGTAATATGAGAGATTTTGAGAAATTATATGAAGTTACAAGTAAATTAATAAGTACTTCATTGAAAGTAAAAGAAGATTTAAAAAAAATGTTTAAGCAAAATGGATATGACATAACAACTGATCATTATGCTTTATTAAGATTTCTATGGGAACAAGATGGGATTTCTCAAATAGATTTGTGCGAAAAATCATGTAAGGATAAATCTAATACAACAAGAATTTTAGATGTTATGAAAAATAAAGGCTTGATTAAAAAATAGCTACGCACACTCGTGACTTTAGTCATGAGTTAGTAGCTAAAATAGTCAGCATATAGGGAAAC
>NZ_JAGWDG010000012.1:0-114399 GCF_020658095.1 Clostridioides sp. ZZV14-6009 | reverse complement strand
ATCAAACTCTCAAATAAAAGTTTATCAGGCTCAGATACTATTGTTATCAAAATATCTGGCTTTATGGTTTGTTTCTTAATATAAATTAACCTACTGTTTAATTTTCAATGTTCGTATTTTTTTCTTGTTCCTTTTTTTCAAGGACAAGTAATACTATACCATCATTCAAACAGTAGGTCAATACTTTTTTTATATTTTTTTAGAAATTTTTTTCATATTCTTTTTTTAGCTTTTCTACGACCTTTTTTTCTAAGCGAGAAACAGTCATTTGGGATATATCTAATTCTTTAGCTATACTAGACTGGGTTTTATCGAAGAAAAATCTATCTTTAAATATTTTTACTTCTAACTCATTTAAAGTTTCAATAAACTTATTAATAAAATCTTCATATTCTATACTTCCGAAATTACCTTCTTCTTTTCCTATTTTATCAATAAGAGTTATGTCTTTGTCTTCTGAATCATCATTACTTGATGAATCTAAAGACATAGGTTGATAACCATAAGAGGCTTCCATAGCCTCTAATACATCTTCTTCACTAACCCCTATATAGTCAGCGATATCTTTTACCTTTGGATGTTTTTTATTTTCTTGCTCTAGTTTAATTTTAGCATCACTTATTTTTTTGCTTAATTCTTGTATTCTTCTTGGTACTCTAAGTGTCCATACTTTATCTCTAAAATATTTTTTAATTTCTCCTACTATAGTTGGTGTTGCAAAACTGGAGAATTCAAATCCCTTTTCAACATCATATCTGTCAATAGCATAAATTAATGCTAATGAAGCAACTTGATATATGTCTTCAAAGTCAACACCCTTGTTTATATACTTCTTAGCTAACAACCTTGCTAAATATAGATGTCTTTCAATAAGAATATTCCTGATATCTACGTTTTTATTTGTATTATATAAATTAAATAGCTCTTTTGTATCCATATTTAGGTAATGTGTAGCATTAGCTACATTTTTCATTAAATATCAACTCCTAAATACTTAGTCATTTTTATTTTTGTTCCTTGATTACATTCTGATTCAATATCTACATCATCCATTAAAGTTTTAATTATAAATAATCCAAGACCACTTTCTTTTGGATTCTCTAAATCTGGTGTACTTATTGAGCTAACATCATATCCTTTTCCACTATCTTGAATCTCTATATTAATTGCATCATCTAAAATATTAAATACTATATTGAATACATCATCATTACTGTGTTTTATTGCATTTGTACATGCCTCTGATACTGCTACCTTTATATCTTCTATATCATCTATTGGAAACCCCATTTTATTTGCAATCCCAGATGCTGTTAATCTTATTATGCCTACATAATCTGGATTTGTAGTAATTTCCATCTTTATAGTTTCACAAGCCAAAATTTATCCCTCCACTTTAAATATTTTATCTAGACCTGTTATAGTAAAAATTTTCCTAACATTACTCTTAGGATTTACTATGTATATTTCTTTTTCATTTATCTTTAGTTTTTTTAAAACACCTATCATAGCCCCTAAACCTGTAGAATCTATATAATCTAAATCTTTAAGATTAATCTTTACATCCAACATGTTTCTTTCTATTAAACCATGTAAATGTTCTTTTAATTTATCTGCTGTAGAGACATCAAGTTCTCCATCAATACAAACATTCCAAAACTTATTTTGAGAATCTAAATTTGAATCTATATTCATAGACATGTAAAAACCTCCTATTTCCTCTTAATAATTTTAAATATATTACCTATACTCAATATCTTATTAATTACATAAACTATATCCTCTATTCCCTTTGATATTGATGATGCATTTTCAACAATATCTTGTATATGTCTTTCATTGTAATCTACAATCTTATAAGCTTTTTCAACAATTTTATTTAAACTATTTAGAGTTTTAGCTAAATAAATTGCTACTATAAGAGCCGAGCTACCTACTAATACGGCTCCTATCTGCCACCCCCATGCATTCATTAGTTAACATCTCCCTCGTCGTCAAAACTTTTACTTATTACTATATCTTCTTCTGAAATTTTTATATCTTCCTCATTATTATCATCATCTACTAAAGTTATTATTCTCTCTTTAACATCATTAAATGTTTCATGTAGAACTTCTTTTGGGTTTTCTTTCACTTTATCAAACTTATCTTTTGTCTCTTTTCTTAACTCAGAACCTTTTTTTGGTGCAAGAAACATACCAAATATAAAACCTAAAATGGCTCCTATTAATAAAAATCCACCTTTTTTACAACCTCTTTTATTACACATAATAACTACTCCTTTCAATTTTAAATTTTTATCTAAGTACATTATACAAAAAGAATAGGATATTTATCCTATTCTTCTTCAATATTTATTTTAGCAATCGAAACTACATTCACTTCTTCATTAGTCTTCATTAATTTAACACCACTTGTAACCCTTCCAAATAGTGAAATTTCATTAACTCTTATTCTAATAAGAACTCCATCAGAATTTATAATCATTATCTCATCATCTTCATTGACCATCTCTGCACCAACAATTGTACCAGTTTTTTCAGATATGTTATAAGTTTTGATTCCTTTTCCTGCTCTTATTTGGCTTCTGTATTCTTCTATATTTGTTCTTTTACCAAAACCATTTCTACTGACAACTAATACATCTGTACCTTTGCTACAAAGATTCATAGATACAACAAAGTCTTTTTTACTTAAAGTTATACCTTTTACACCCATTGCTGTTCTACCCATATATCTTATATCATTTTCATCAAATCTTATAGACATACCTTCTTTAGTTACTAAAAGTACTTCCTGTTTTCCATCTGTTAACTCTACTCCAATAAGTTCATCATCATCTCTTAAACCTATAGCAATAAGACCAGATTTATTTATATTTTTAAACTCTTCTCGTTTAGTCTTTTTAACGATACCTTTTTTAGTTGTAAGTAATAAATATTCATTTTCATCATTACCATCTATAGGTATTAAAGTTGCAATCTTTTCATCTGCTGATAATTGAAGTAAGTTTACTATAGCAGTACCTTTTGCTTGTCTCTTACCTTCAGGTATTTCATATGCATTTAATTTAAATACTCTACCCTTATTTGTAAAGAACAGTAATCTACTATGAGTAGTTGTAGTTATCAGATGTCTTACAAAATCTTCTTCTCTAGTTGTAAGTGCTGAGATACCTCTTCCACCTCTTTTTTGGCTCTTATAAGTATCAGATGGAAGTCTTTTTATATATCCAAAGTGAGTAAGAGTTATGGCTATTTCCTCATCACTTATAAGATCTCTCATATCTATCTCGCCTTCAGCATGTCTTATTTCTGTTCTTCTTTCATCAGAATAATTTTCTTTTATTATTGTCATTTCATCTTTTATTACATTTAAAAGTAATCTTTCATCAGCCAAAATTTCTTTTAATCTATTTATTTTCTTTATTAAATCTTCATACTCAGCTTCTATCTTATCTCTTTCTAGACCTGTAAGTCTTTGAAGTCTCATATCTAGTATAGCTTGAGCTTGAATTTCAGTTAGATTGAATTTTTCTACTAAACCTATTTTAGCTTCTTGACCTGTTTTTGAAGCTCTTATCAAACTTATAACAGCATCTATATTATCTAAAGCAATTTTTAATCCTTCTAAAATATGTGCTCTTGCTTCAGCTTTATTTAATTCAAATTTGGTTCTTCTTGTGACAACATCTTCTTGATGTTTAATATAATGATATAGTATTTGCTTAAGATTTAAAACTCTTGGTTGGCCATCTACAAGAGCAAGCATTATTATACTAAATGTATCTTCCATTTGAGAATGTTTATACAGATTATTTAATACTATATTAGCATTAGCATCTCTCTTTAATTCTATAACAATTCTCATACCATTTCTATTACTTTCATCTCTTAAATCTGATATACCTTCTATTCTTTTTTCTTTAACTAATTCAGCTATTCTCTCAACTAATTTAGCTTTATTTACTTGATAAGGTATTTCTGTAACTATTATCTGTTGTTTTCCTTTTGGAAGTTCTTCTATAAAAGCTCTAGATCTAACTTTAACTTTACCTCTTCCAGTTCTATATGCCTCTGCTATATTCTCTTTACCCATTATAATTGCAGCTGTAGGAAAATCTGGACCTTGTATAAATTTTATTAAGTCCTCAACACTACAATCTGGATTGTCAATCAAATGTACAGTTGCATCAATTACTTCAGCTAAATTATGTGGAGGTATTGAAGTTGCCATACCAACAGCTATACCATTAGATCCATTTACTAATAGATTAGGATACCTTGCTGGTAGTACTGAAGGTTCTTTTAATGATTCATCAAAGTTTGGCTTAAAATCTACAGTTTCTTTTTCTATATCTCTTAATAATTCTAATGATAATTTACTCATCTTAGCTTCTGTATAACGCATCGCAGCTGGTGAGTCTCCGTCAACAGAACCAAAGTTACCATGCCCATCTACTAAAAGTGCTCTAGTTGAAAAGTCTTGAGCCATTCTTACCATTGCAAAATAAACAGCAGTATCTCCATGTGGATGGTATTTCCCTAAAACGTCCCCAACAATACGGGCTGACTTTCTATATGGTTTATCTGGTGTTAAGTTTAATTCACTCATTGAGTATAGTATTCTTCTGTGAACTGGCTTTAGACCATCTCTAACATCAGGAAGAGCACGTCCAGCTATAACACTCATCGAATAATCGATATACGATTTTTTCATTTCTTCCGCTATTTCAATAGGGAGTATTTTGTTATTTTCTTCCATGTATACTAATCCCCTCTCTCTATATATCTAAGTTTCTAACGAATCTTGCATTTTCTTCTATAAATTCTTTTCTTGGAGCAACCTTATCACCCATAAGCATTGAAAATACTTCATCTGCAATTGCAGCATCTTCTACAGTTACTTGTAATAAAGTTCTTGTGTCAGGATTCATAGTAGTGTCCCATAATTGCTCTGCATTCATCTCTCCAAGACCTTTATATCTTTGAAGCTCTACACCATTTCTTCCAATTTCATCTAATAAAATATTTAATTCTTTATCTGAATAAACATAATATTCCTTTTTTTGTTTTGTTACTTTGTATAAAGGAGGTTGTGCTGCATAAACATATCCCTCATCTACAAGAGGTCTCATATATCTAAAGAAGAATGTTAGTAGTAAAGTTCTTATATGAGCTCCATCTACATCGGCATCGGTCATAATTATGATTTTATGATATCTAGCCTTATCTATATCAAAATCTTCTCCTATACCACAACCATAAGCTGTTATCATATTTTTTATTTCGTCTGAAGATAATATCCTATCTAGTCTTGATTTTTCGACATTAAGTATCTTACCTCTTAATGGAAGTATCGCTTGGCTATTTCTGTCTCTACCTTGTTTTGCTGAACCTCCTGCTGAATCTCCTTCGACTAAGAATATTTCACTTTTAGCAGGGTCTTTTTCTGCACAATCTGCTAATTTTCCAGGTAAAGATGTGCTTTCTAAAACACTCTTTCTTCTTGTTAATTCTCTTGCTTTCTTTGCAGCTTCTCTCGCTCTTTGTGCTCTCAAAGCTTTATCAACTATTATTCTAGCTGTTGTTGGATTTTCCTCTAAGAAAGAACCAAGTTCATCAACTGTTACACTATCAACTACACCTCTCATAAAACTATTACCTAGTTTTGTTTTAGTTTGCCCTTCAAATTGAGGTTCTGGTAATTTAACTGATACTACAGCTGTAAGGCCTTCTCTTATATCTTCACCCAGTAAGTTAACGTCATTTTCTTTTAAGAATTTATTTCTCTTAGCATAATCATTTACAGTTTTAGTAAGAGCTGCTTTAAATCCACTTAAATGAACTCCTCCTTCATGTGTATTTATATTATTTGCAAAAGAATATATGTTCTCTGTATAACCATCCGTATATTGCATAGCTAATTCGACAATACAATCGTCAACTTTTTTATCTATATAAACTATGTCATCATGTATTCCAGTTCTAGATTTATTTAAATACTTAATATATTCTACTAGACCACCTGTATAGTGAAATTCTTTTCTTTTTTCTTGATTTTCTCTTTTATCTTCAAATACTATTTTTATTCCTTTATTTAAAAAAGAAAGTTCTCTCAGTCTATATTCCAATGTTTCATATTTAAACTCTATTTCATCAAATATTGTAGCATCAGGCATAAATTGAATTATTGTTCCTGTACTTTGAGATTCTCCAACTACTTCAAGCTTAGATGTTGGTAGACCTTTTTCATATGTCTGCTTATATATTTTTCCATTTAAATAAACTTCTGCTGTCATCCATTTTGATAATGCATTAACTACAGAAACACCAACTCCATGAAGACCTCCAGATACTTTATATCCTCCGCCTCCAAATTTTCCTCCTGCATGAAGATTAGTTAATACTGTTTCTAAAGTTGATTTTCCAGTCTTAGGATGTACTTCGACTGGGATACCTCTTCCGTCATCTTTTACTAAAATACTGCCATCTTCATTAATAGATACATATATATGTGAACAATATCCTTGTAAAGCCTCATCTATACTATTATCTACAACTTCATAAACTAAGTGGTGTAAACCTCTTGGGCTTGTACTACCAATATACATACCTGGTCTTTTTCTAACGGCTTCTAATCCCTCTAATACCTGTATCTGACTTGCACCGTATTCTTGTTTCATTTAATTTCCTCCATTCTCTATGCTAATAACATTGCCATTTTCAATATTAAATATTGTAACATCCTTTTCATCAAATATTTTTTTATGTGAAATTTCAGCGCTTGTTATAAACATTTGAACATTGCTTAAATTATTTACTAAAAGTTTTTGTCTTGCTTCATCTAACTCACTAAAAACATCATCTAAAATTAATACTGGATATTCTTCAACCTCATTTTTTATTAATTCTATCTCTGACAGCTTTAATGATATTGAAGCAGTTCTCTGTTGACCTTGTGAACCAAAAAGTCTTGCATCTAAATCATTTATGAATATATTTAAGTCATCTTTGTGTATACCATATCTAGTAGTTCTAGATTCTATATCATTAGGTCTATTTGATGACAACTTGGCTAAAAATTTATTATATACTGTTTCTATAGTATCTTCATCAGTTATATTTATTTGAGTTTTATATTTGATTGATAATTTTTCAATTCCATTAGTCAAATTCATATGCATATGTTCAGATATATTAGCTATCTTTTTTATAAAGTCTCTGCGTAAAATATAAATATAACTTCCATATTTTGCTAGTGTATCATCATATACATCTAATAAAGCTTCATCAACATGGATGCTTTTTAGCACTCTACTTCTTTGAGAAAGTATTTTATTGTAATTAGTAAGATAATTATAATATTTAGGAATAATTTGGCTAATCTCTTTATCTATAAAAGTCCTTCTCTCTTTAGGACCCTCTTTAACTAGTCTTAAATCTTCAGGTGAAAATATGACAACATTTAAGTTGCCAAGTAATTCCTGCATTTTTTGCAAAGGGACTTTATTTATTCGTATCCCCTTTTTATCTTTTCCAATAATTAGCTCTATTAGACTATATTTATTATATTTTGAAAAACTTCCTCCAACATATAAATTTTCACTATTAAATCTAACCATTTCTCTATCTTTGTTGGTTCTAAATGATTTGCCAAAAGAAAGCATATAAATAGATTCTACTATATTTGTCTTTCCTTGACCATTTTTTCCAACAAGAAGATTCACTTTCCCATTAAATTCCAGATGCAACTTTTCATAATTTCTAAAATTAACAAGCTGCAAACTTTTAAGTTTCACAAAAAGTTCTCCTTTTTTACAATACTTTTATTTTAGTTCCCTCTATCTCAACTATATCTCCTGATTTTATCTTTTTCCCTCTTCTTAATTCTATTTCATCATTTACTGTCACTAGACCTTCTTGAATTAAAAATTTTGCATGACCTCCAGTTGATGCAATCTCTGCTAATTTTAGGAATTGATCTAACTTTATATAGTCTGATTCTATAGTTATTTCAGTCATAAGAGTTCCTCCTTGCCATTATTTTAGGTAAATAGGTATTAATACATTAAAAGTATATTATACCATAAAAATACTTGCAAAAGGAGTTGCCTAAGATTAGAAAAATTTTTCTACAAAAGACAACTCCTTAATGTCTGCTATATATTGGATGATATTCTTACTGGAAGTAATAAGTAAATATAATTAATATCATCTGTTGGTTTAATTATACAAGGATTTACATTTGTAGTAAATTCTATAAATATTTCCTCATTATCTATATTTTTCAACCCTTCAATAAAGTATCGAGAGTTAAAAGCTATATCTAAATAATCTCCATCTAAATCTATTTCAACTTCTTCATATACATTTCCTTTTTCTGTATTAGAAGTAATTGCCATTACTTTATCTCTTATAGATAATTTTATAAGGTTATTTTTTTCTGATTGAGACAATAAAGATGCTCTTTCTATGCTGTTTAAAAGTTCTTTAGTATTTAACTTTACTCTACTGTTATGCTCTCTTGGCAACAATTTTTTATAATCAATAAAATCTCCTTCAAGTAATCTTGTAATAATTTTTGTATCATTAATTATAAAAATAGCATTTTTTTCGTTAAATCCAACTTTAACATTATCCTCTCCAGAAAGCAAGCTATTTACGTCTATAAGTGTCTTTCCTGGAATTATTACTTTTATATTTTCAGTTAAGCTATCAACTGAGCAGCTTTTTACAGCCAATCTATAGCCATCAATTGCTACTAAATTTAAATTTTTATCTACAATTTCTAGAAGTTCTCCCATTAAAACAGGTTTTGTTTGATCTTGTGAAATAGCAAATACAGTTTGTTTAATCATATTTTTTAGGAGTTCTTGAGGTATGCTATATAAATCTTCTTCATTTAATTCTGGTAGCTTAGGAAATTCTTTAGCTGCATATCCTTTAATTTTAAATCTTGAATTTACACAATTTATGTAAATATTATTTTCTGAATCTGTTTCTATCTCAACAAAAGAATCTGGTAGTTTTCTAATTATATCTCCAAATAATCTTGCATCTACAACAACATCACCTTTTTCTATAATCTCTGCTTGTACATAAGTTTCTATTCCTATCTCTGCATCATATCCAGTAAGTTTTAATTGACCTTCTTCTGTAGATATAAGTATACCTTTTAATAGTTCTATTGTTGTTTTTCCATTAATAGCTTTTTGAGCAATCCCAATTCTATTTGCTAGGATTTTTTGATTACAAATTATTTTCAATGTGGATAACCTCCTCTGGCTTTTTATATAAAAAAATAAGTTAAAATCATAGTAGTAATAGTAGTAGGTGTTGTTGATAATGTTAATAAGTATATGTAACATTATAAATACAAAGATATCAACATGTGTATAAGATGTTGATATCTTTGTTATTTTAGACTTAATTATTTGTTAATAAATTTTAAGATAAAAAGATATAAACAAGTTATTCAATAGATATAAACAGACAATTGTGTATAAATTATCCCTTTAAATCTGATATAATTTTGTCTATTTTAGTCTTAATTTCTTCACTTTCTTTTATGTCTTTAGATACTTTGTCATGAGCATGAATTACTGTTGTATGATCTCTTCCTCCAAATTCTTCGCCTATTTTAGGAAGAGATAAGTCAGTAAGTTCGCGCGTTAAATACATAGCTATTTGTCTTGGAAAAGCTATTGAACGAGTTCTTTTTTTAGAATTAAAATCTTCCATTTTTAAATTAAATACAGAAGAAACTTTTTCTTTTATTCTAAGCACATTGATTTCTTCATTTTTAGAAGTTGTTATAATATCTTTTAATGCTTCTGTAGCAAGATCAAAAGATATCACTCTATTACTAAGAGAAGAGTAAGCAACTACTCTAGTTAGGGCACCTTCTAGTTCCCTTATGTTTGACTTAATATTTTTTGCTATATATGACATAACTTCATTTGGCACTTCTATACGTTCTAGTTGAGCCTTTTTTCTAAGTATAGCAATTCTTGTTTCAAAGTCTGGGGCCTGAATATCAGTTATAAGTCCCATTTCAAATCTCGATCTTAATCTATCTTCTAGTGTAGGTATGTCTTTTGGCGGTCTATCACTAGAGATAATTATCTGTTTATTTGCCTCATGAAGAGTATTAAATGTATGGAAAAACTCTTCTTGAGTTCTTTCTTTCCCAGCTATAAATTGAATATCATCAATTAATAAGACATCTACGTTTCTATATTTATTTCTAAATTCTTCATTTTTATCATCTTTTATAGAGTTTATAAGTTCATTAGTAAATTTTTCTGAAGAAACATAAACAACTTTTGAATCCTTTTTTTGGCTGACGATGTGATGTCCAATAGCGTGCATTAAATGGGTTTTACCTAAACCAACTCCTCCATACAAAAAAAGTGGATTGTAAGCTTTAGCAGGAGATTCAGCAACTGCAACACATGCAGCATGAGCAAATCTATTGCTATTACCAATAACGAACGTATCAAATGTGTATTTTGGATTCAGGTTAGGGTAAAGTACTCTGTAATTTAAATCTGTACTATCAGAATTTAGGTCAGCAACTTCTTTTTCGCTCAATACAAATTTAATATTATACTTTTTTAATGACAGTTGATTTATAGCATCTTCAATTAAATGCAAATATCTATTTTCTAGAATATCTTTATTGAAATCGCTAGGAGCTAGTAGTATCAAGTCATTAAGATGTATTTTTAATGGTACGATGTTTTTAAAAAAGGTATTAAAACTTACTGAAGTTAAGTCACCTTTTATTAATTGTAGGGTTTTGTCCCATAAAGAAACTATATCCATAATATAAACCTCCGAACAGAATAATTAATATTTTCCACAAAGTTATTAACAGAAAAGCAAAAATATATATAAATTTTACAGAATAACTAAATTTATGGATAATGGTGTTGATAAATTAATAATAGTATAAATTATTAAAAAAATATGAAAAGATATAAACAATATGTAGATAAAGTTATAAATAACATAAACATACAATAAATGGTGATTATAACTAGAGTATTGTCAGTAATCTTAAAAGTTATACACAAAAGTATCCACAAGCTGTGAATAATTTCTAATAAGTTGATAACATTTATGCACATTATCAACAAGTATATTTATAATATCAAAATATATGTCAAACTTCAATGATTTGTAACTAATTTATCCACAATATTAACTAATTGTTGATAAAAAATATAAACATGTTAAATTTGCTTTATTTGTGTATATAATTGAAAAAAATAATTTAGAATAAAATTAAATAGATTTTTACTAGTATTTTCAATAAAAAAAATACATAATATATATATGGTAGATTTTGTGATGCAAGCATACCAAAAACTCGTTGACAACGATAGTAAAAGTATTTATAATTATATGTGTTATGTTTACTTTGAGGGTAAAGTTATTATTTTTATAAACGGAAAATGAAATCTGAAAGGCGGTGCAAAATAATGAGTAAAAGAACTTATCAACCAAAAAAGAGACAAAGAAGTAAAGAACATGGTTTCAGAAAAAGAATGAAGACGTCTAACGGAAGAAACGTGTTAAAAAGAAGAAGAGCTAAAGGAAGAAATAGATTAACTCATTAATTACAAAAGGGCCGCTGCAAAGGTGGCCTTTTTGTGTAAATAATTACAATGCATAGCTGTGTTTATGGAGGTTAACTATGGACTTTAATAGGACAAAAGGGTTAAAAAAAGACTCTGATTTTAGAAAAGTATATAAACACGGCAAATCTTTTGCAAACAGATATTTAGTAATATATATACTTAAAAATAAATCAGATTATAGTAGAATAGGTATTTCTATTTCAAAGAAAGTAGGAAAAGCTATCACTAGAAATAGAGTAAGAAGATTAATAAAAGAAGCTTACAGATTAAATATTGATGAAAAAATTAAGCCTGGATATGATATAGTATTTATAGCAAGAGTATCTAGTAAAGATGCTAGTTTTAAAGATATAGACAAGTCTATAAAAAATTTAGTTAAAAGAACGGATATTTCTCTTTAAATTGTATGCTATAAATCTGGAGGTTAATAACTTTGAATAAAATAATTTATATATTAAAGGAAATAAGTAGGTATTTATCGAATTTATGTATTTATTTAGTAAAATTTTATCAAAAGTATATATCTCCCTTAAAGGGACCTACTTGTAGATTCTATCCAACTTGCTCACAATATTCAATAGAGGCATTTAAAAAATATGGATTTGTAAAAGGTATGTACTTAACGATAAGAAGACTTCTAAAATGTCATCCTTTTCATCCAGGAGGTTACGACCCTCTAAAATAAAAGAGAGTAACTATTAGGAGGTATAAAAAAATTGAATATAATAGGAAATTTCTTAGGATTAATTCTTAAGGTAATATTTGAATTTGTTAACCATTATGGTATTTCTATAATAATTTTTACTATACTTGTAAAGATTGTTTTACTACCATTAACAGTTAAACAGACTAAGTCAACAAAGGCAATGCAAGATATACAACCTCGTATAAAAGAGATACAAGAAAAATATAAAAATAAGCCAGAAAAACAAAATGAAGAAATTGTTAAGTTATATGGAGAAGCTAAAATTAATCCACTATCTGGTTGTTTACCTTTATTAATACAGTTTCCTATATTAATAGGATTATTTAGCGTTTTAAGAGAGCCAGTTGCTCATGGCGTTTTTGCAAATCAAGCTGCATTTATGGCGGCTGACAATGGGTTTTTATGGATAAAAAGTTTAACAGCACCAGATTATGTATTAGCAGTATTTTCAGGAGCAAGTGCATATGTAATGCAAAAAGTAATGACTCCAAAGGACCAACTACAAGGCTCTATGAAAGTAATGACATATGTAATGGCAGGGATGTCTTTCTATTGGGGATTTATATTCCCAGCAGGACTTACATTGTACTGGACAGTAAGTAACTTATTCTCAATAGCTCAGTATTACTTAATAATGAATCCTTTAAAAGCTAAGCTGGCTGCTAACTCTAAGGAGGAAAAAGTTAATGAGAAAAAGCCTAAAATTAATAAAAAGTAAAAGTAAAGAAGAAGCTATAAATAAGGCTATAGCAGAGTTAAATTTAAAAGTAGAGGATATAGAGGTAGAAATACTAGAAAATCCAAGCAAGGGGTTTTTAGGTTTTATAGGTGCTAAAGATGGTACCTATGAAATTTTTGTTATTGAAAGGGAACTAGATGTAGCTAAAAATTTTATAGAGGTAATGTTGAAAAATGCAAATGTTGATGCCAAAGTCAATGTATCTCAAAAAGATAATTTAATCATGGTTGATATTGAAGGCAAAGAAGCTGCAAGTTTAATTGGTAGAAGAGGGGAAACTTTAGATTCTATTCAATTTTTAACTGGATTAGCTCTTAATAAAATAAATAAAGACTCTCATACAAGAGTACTTGTAGATATAGAAAACTATAGGTCAAAAAGAGAAGAGTCTTTAATAAGATATGCTAATAAGGTTGCTAGAGAAGTAGCGAAAACAAGAAAAACTAAAAAATTAGATTATATGAATCCATATGAGAGAAGAATAATACATTCAGCTCTTCAAAATGACAAATATGTAATTACATATAGTGAAGGAACCGATCCATATAGAAGATTAGTAATTGAGTGTAAAAGATAAAATCAACCTCCTAAACATTAGGGGGTTTTATTTTTTAATCTTATTAAATCATTGCAATTGGTTAAAAATAAATCTATATGTAAAAATTATAAATTAAGAGGTGATAAATTTGTTTATAGATGATACAATAGCGGCTATAGCTACAGCACCTGGAGAAGGTGGCATAGGTATACTGAGAATAAGTGGAGAAAAAGCTTTAAAAGTTGCAGAAGAAATCTTTAAGTCCATGTCAGGAAAGAGTATTAAAGATTATAATAAAAGAACATTAATATATGGAAATATTATAGATAATGAAAATGTAATAGATGAAGTATTATTGGCATATATGAAAGGTCCAAATTCATATACAGGAGAAGATGTTATAGAAATAAATTGCCATGGCGGATTTATTTCAGTAAAGAAAATTTTAGAATTAATATTATCTAAAGATGTTAGATTGGCAGAAGCTGGGGAGTTTACTAAAAGAGCATTTTTAAATGGAAGAATAGATTTATCTCAAGCAGAAGCAGTAATAGATGTTATAAAGGCAAAAACCGATATAGCTCATGAAGTTGCCCAAAACCAACTAGAGGGTTCTCTATCAAAGAAGATAAGAGACTTAAGAGATAAAGTTACTGAGATACTGGCACATGTAGAAGTTGCTATAGATTATCCTGAAGAAGATATTGAACATATAACATATCAAACACTTAAGGATAAAACTGGCGAGCTTAAAAAAGAAATTAAAAAATTATATGATACAGCTGAAAGTGGGAAAATACTTAGAGAAGGCTTGAAAACAGTAATTGTTGGTAAACCAAATGTAGGAAAATCTTCACTGCTTAACTCTATTTTGGGAGAAAACAGAGCTATAGTTACAGACATACCAGGAACTACTAGAGATGTCATAGAGGAATTTGTGAATATAAAAGGTATACCTCTTAAGATAGTTGATACAGCAGGTATAAGAGATACTGATGATATAGTTGAAAAAATAGGAGTTGAGAAATCTAAAGAATCATTTACAAGTGCTGATTTAATTATAATGGTTTTAGATGCATCAAGAAAGTTGTCAGAAGAAGATATAGAAATATTAAAGAAGCTTAAAGATAAACAAACAATAGTGCTATTAAATAAAAATGACTTAAAACAAGAGATTGAAGAAGAAAAAATACTTAAATATGTAGAAAATAATAGTATAATAAGAATATCAGCTTTACAACAAGAAGGAATAGAAGCGTTACAAGATAAGATAGAGTCTATGGTATATAAAGGAAGTATCAAAAACAATTCTAGCTTAGTAGTAACTAATTCTAGACATAAAGATGCACTTGGTAAGGCATATAAGTCTGCAACAGATGCTTTAATTGCTCTAGAACAAAGTATGCCATTTGATTTTGTAGAAGTAGATTTAAAAAATATATGGGATTACCTTGGATATATTAATGGGGATACAGTAACAGAGGATTTACTAGATAATATATTCCATAACTTCTGTATAGGAAAATAGGATATAAAATGCAAAAGGAAAGAAGATATAAAAGTAATAAATTTCATTTTTTATTATAGAAATTATAGATATTTTATAGTGTTTCTCATGAAACATTAATATTAAAAAGAAAGGAATTATAAATGATAAAGTTTGAAGCAGGAAAATATGATGTTATAGTAGTTGGAGCAGGTCACGCGGGATGTGAAGCTGCTTTAGCTACTGCAAGAATGGGATATAAAACTTTGATAATAACAATGTCTTTAGATTCTATTGCATTAATGCCTTGCAATCCATCAATTGGTGGAACGGGTAAAGGTCAATTAGTAAAAGAGATAGATGCTTTAGGTGGTCAAATGGGACTAAATATAGACAAGACATATATACAAAGTAGAATGTTAAATACTGCTAAAGGACCAGCAGTTCATTCTTTAAGAGCCCAAGCAGATAAATTTAAATACCATGAAGAAATGAAAAAAACATTAGAAAATGAGCCAAATCTTGATATAGCTATGGATGAAGTTGTAGAAATATTACATGAAGGAAATGTTGTAATAGGTGTTGGAACTAAACTAGGATGTTCATTTAAATCTAAAGCTGTAATATTAGCTACTGGAGTTTATTTAAATTCAAAAATATATATGGGTGAGGTAGCATTTTACGAAGGGCCTAATGCATTAGGATATGCAAAATATCTTACAGATAGTTTAGTTGAATTAGGTCTTAGAATGAGAAGATTTAAAACAGGAACACCAGCAAGAGTCCATAGAGATAGTATAGATTTCTCTGTAATGTCTCTACAAGAAGGTGATGAAAAAGTAACTCCTTTCTCATTTATGAATGAAAACATAGAGAAAGAGCAAGAACCTTGTTATTTAACAAGAACTACTGAAGATACTCAAAAAGTTATACTAGATAATTTAAAAAGGTCTGCTATGTATAGTGGCGTGATAGAAAGTACTGGGCCAAGATATTGTCCTTCGATAGAAGATAAAGTAGTAAGATTTAGTGATAAAACTTCACATCAATTGTTTATAGAGCCAGAGGGACTGAATACTAAAGAAATGTATATTCAAGGTATATCAACTAGTTTACCTTTTGAAGTTCAATTAGATATGTATAAAACTATAAAGGGGCTTGAAAACTGTAAGATAATGAGACCTGCATATGCTATAGAATATGATTGTGTTGACCCAACACAATTAAAAATAAGTTTAGAAATAAAAGGTGTTGAAAACTTATTTAGTGCAGGGCAATTTAATGGAACTTCTGGATATGAAGAAGCAGCAGCTCAAGGACTTATGGCTGGTATAAATGCTGTCAGAAAGATAGAAGGAAAAGAACCTTTTGTATTAGATAGATCAGAAGCATATATAGGTGTATTATTAGATGACCTTGTCACAAAAGGAACTAATGAACCTTATAGAATGATGACATCAAGAGCAGAATATAGATTGTATTTAAGACAAGATAATGCTGATATGAGATTAACTCAAAAAGGTTATGAATTAGGACTAGTTAAAGAAGATAGATATGAAAGATTCATAAATAAAAAGAATGCTGTAGAAAAAGAATTTGAGCGATTAAAGCGTGAAAGGGTTACACCAAAAGAAGTAAATAGTTTATTAGAAGAAAAAGGTGCAACGCCAATAAAAGTTGGAATATCATTGTATGAGTTTTTAAAAAGACCAGAAGTATCCTATGAGTTACTTGAAGAATTAGGAAAAGATGCTGGTGAAGATGTTTCAAGAGAAGTTAAAGAACAATGTGTGATAATGACTAAGTATGAAGGCTATATAGACAAGCAATTAAAACAAATAGACCAATTTAAAAAGCTTGAGAATAAGAAATTAGATGAAAAAATAAATTATTCATCAATAGAAGGACTTAGACTAGAAGCAAGACAAAAACTAGACGATATAAAACCTATTTCAATAGGTCAAGCATCTCGTATATCAGGTGTTTCTCCAGCTGATATATCAGTCTTACTTATACACCTTGAACAAGTTAGAAGGACTAGAGGTGGCAAAGGTGAATAATATAGAACTTCTAAAAAATGGAATTGAAAATTTTAATATAGATACAAATGATAATATGTTACAAAAATTTAAAACATATAGAGATATATTAGTTGATTGGAATCAAAAAATGAACCTTACAGGAATAGAGGATGAAAAAGAAGTATATATAAAACACTTTTTAGACTCTATTTCAGCTGTAAAAAATGGATATATAAAAGATGGTATGTCTATAATAGATGTTGGTACAGGTGCTGGTTTTCCAGGTATACCACTAAGAATATGTTTAGATGGATTAAAATTAACTTTATTAGACTCTTTAAATAAAAGAATAAACTTTTTAGAAGAAGTTGGCAGAGCATTAGAACTAGAGGGTATTACATTTATACATGGAAGAGCTGAAGATTTTGGAAAAGATGAAAAGTACAGGGAAAAGTATGATATTGCTACAGCAAGAGCTGTAGCTGGATTACCAATTCTTATGGAATTTTGTGTACCATTTGTAAAAGTAGGAGGATATTTTATTTGTTTAAAAGGTCCAAATGCTAATCTAGAATTAGAGGAATCAAAAAAGGCTATAGATACTTTAGGATTAGAGTTTGTCGAAAAAATAGATGTAGAATTACCAGAAATAGATTTAAATCATAATATATTAGTTTTTAAAAAGATACATGAAACACCAGTTAAATACCCTAGAAAAGCTGGTAAACCAGCTAAAAATCCTATTAAATAATCAAGCTATTAATTAGTAGGCAACCTTAATTATTTCCTGAGAAATAATTAAGGTTGCCTTAAAACAAACAAAAATAAAGGAATTATTAAAGTAGATGCAGAAATAAAATTGTATGTACATATAGAGAACAAAAATATTTATATCTAAAATAAGAGAGGTATGTTATGGAAGATAAAAGAGTTATGGAGATACCTATAGAAGATATAGTTCCAAATCCATACCAACCAAGAAAAATATTTTCACAAGTTTCATTGGAGGAATTGAGCAATTCTATAAAGGTATATGGTATAATTCAACCTATAACAGTTAGAGCAAAAGGTGGTAAATATGAACTAATTGCTGGAGAGAGAAGATTAAGAGCAGCTAAGTTAGCAGAGCTTAAAACTGTCCCAGCAATTATAAATAATATGGACGATGAATCTTCTGCTGTTCTAGCGTTATTAGAAAATTTGCAACGAGAAGACTTAAATTTTATTGAAGAAGCAATTGGCTATGAAAACTTAATAAAAGAGCATGCTTTTACTCAACAGCAATTAGCAGAAAAATTAGGCAAAAATCAATCTACTGTAGCAAACAAGCTTAGAATATTAAAGCTTCCAAACGATATAAAAATGAAGCTAATAGAGAATAATTTAACAGAAAGACATGCTAGAGCATTCCTTAAATTACCAAGTGAAGATTTAATGAAAAGTGTACTAGAAAAGGTCATAAAGAATGAATTGACTGTTAAAAAAACAGAAAAACTGATACAAGATATACTAGAAGAAATTGAAATTCAAGAAGAGCCTGATAAAAAACAGAATATAAAGGGTGCTATGAGTATAAGAATTTACATAAATACTATAAAGCAAGCCTTTGATGCTATATCAAATACAGGAATTGATGCTAAGTATAATGAAATAGATAAGGGAGATTATATGGAAGTTGTTGTAAAAATCCCTAAAAAATAGAGATTACTGCTTACCAGTAATCTTTTTTTTTAAACAAGCCTTGTAATATAAATTGATTTATAGACATTATTTATAATTATAAAAGCAACTAGTCAATATTTAAAATTAATTTAATTCTTAAAGGGGGGAACATCATGGGCAAAGTTATAGCTATATTCAATCAAAAGGGCGGAGTTGGAAAAACTACAACAAATGTAAATTTAAGTGCCAGTTTAGGAACCTTAGGAAAAAAGATATTAGTATTAGATTTGGACCCTCAAGGAAATACAACTAGTGGATATGGTATTGATAAAAATGAAGTGGAAAATACAATCTATGAGATTATGTTAGATGGTTTGCATATTAAAGAAGCAATAATAAAAACAGAGTTTGAAAATGTAGATATAGTTCCATCAGCTACGGAACTAGCAGGTGCAGAGATAGAGCTTGCATCAATAAGTAATAGAGAGTATATTTTAAAAAATTCCATAAAAGTAGTAAAGGATGAATATGACTATATATTTTTGGATTGCCCACCTTCACTTGGGATGCTTACAATAAATTGTCTAACGGCTGTAGATAGTGTTTTAATTCCTATACAATGTGAATATTATGCCTTAGAAGGTGTAAGTCAATTAATGGAAACTATAAAATTAGTAAAATCAAGATTAAATACAGATATAGAAATTCAAGGTGTTGTTTTAAGTATGTTTGATGGAAGAGCTAATCTATCGATACAAGTTGTTGAAGAAGTTAAAAAGTACTTTAAAGGAAGTGTATATACAACTCTAATTCCAAGAAATGTAAGGCTTGCAGAAGCTCCTAGTCATGGTAAACCAGCAATTTACTATGATAAAAGATGTAGAGGGTCTGTAGCTTATTTGGAACTAGCAGAAGAATTTATAGATTTAGAAGAGGAGGAGTGGTAGTATGGAGAATAAGTCTAAAAGAAGTAATAGATTGGGTCGAGGTCTTAGTGCATTGATACCAGAAATCAAAGGAGAAACTTCAGATAAAGAAATAGTTAATATAGATATAGACAAAATATATCCAAACGAAGTTCAGCCGAGAAAGCAATTTGATGAAGAAAAAATAAAAGTATTATCTGAGTCTATAAAAAATTATGGTGTACTACAACCAATAGTAGTTAAAAGGGATGAAAATAATAAGTACATGATAATAGCTGGTGAAAGAAGATTTAGAGCATCAAAACTTGCAAATAAAAGTCAAATGCCTGCTATAATTAAAGATATAGAGATGAAAGATATAATGGAGATAGCTTTAATTGAAAACTTACAGAGGGAAGATTTAAATTCGATAGAAGAAGCACTAGCATATAAAAGTTTAATAGAGCACTATAGTGTAACTCAAGAAGAAATATCAGAAGCTGTTGGTAAAAGTAGACCTCATATAACTAACACTTTGAGACTTTTAAATCTAGGACAAGATGTTATAGACATGATAGATAGTGGTAAAATCACAGCAGGTCATGGAAAGGCTCTGTTAAGGATTGTAGATAAAAAATTACAATTACAAATCGCAAAAAAGATAGAAGAGGAAGAACTCTCTGTAAGAGAGGTTGAAAATATTGCAAAAAAAATATCTGAAAATAAAGAAGAAGATATGCCAAAAAAGTCTAAGCCTAAGGATGTATTTATTTTAGATGTAGAAGATAAACTTAGAAATATTTTTGGAACTAAAGTAAATATTTCTAAAGGTAAGAAAAAAGGTAAAATAGAGATAGAATACTATAATGACGATGATTTAAACAGTATTGTATCAATGCTTCTTGAATAACACACAAATATAAAATAGAGAGGACGATTAATATGATTTATCTAGACAATGCTGCAACTACATATCCAAAGCCAGAAAGAGTTTATGATGCTGTTTTAGATTGTATGAAAAACTATTGTGCAAATCCAGGAAGAGCAGGACATAAGCTTGCTATGAGAGCTGCTAGAGAAATTTATGACACAAGAGAAAATGTAGCTAAGTTATTTAATGTAAGTAATCCTATGAATATAGTATTTACGTCTAATGCAACAGACTCTTTGAATTTAGCAATAAAAGGTGTACTACAAAAAGGAGATCATGTAATAACAACATCTATGGAACATAATTCAGTAATAAGACCCATAAAAGCACTTGAGCAAAAAGGGGTAGAAAATACTGTAGTAAAATGTGATGATGAAGGTTTTTTAGATTATGAAGAGTTAGAAAAATCAATAAAGGATAACACTAAGCTGATTGTAACTACACATGCATCTAATGTATGTGGAACATTAATAGATATAAAAAAAGTTGGAGAAATAGCTAAGAAACATAATATATTATTCTTGGTAGATGCATCACAAACAGCAGGTGTTTATGATATAGATGTGAAGAAATGCAATATAGACATGTTGGCAATGCCAGGTCATAAATGCTTATTTGGACCTCAAGGAACAGGTATCTTATATGTAAGAGAAGGTCTAAATTTAAATATATTAAAAGAGGGTGGAACAGGTAGTAAATCAGAAGAAATGGTTCAACCAGAACTGTTCCCAGATAAATACGAGTCAGGAACTCATAATACTCCAGGTATAGCAGGACTTAACCAAGGTGTATTATTTATATTTGAAAGAGGAATCAACAATATAAGACAACATGAAGAAGAATTATGTCAATATATGCTAAATAAGTTAGAAGAAGTATCAGATATAAAGATATATGGACCAAAAGACAGTAAAAAAAGAGCCTCAGTAATAGCTATAAATATAGGGAATATGGATTCTGGAGAGGTTACTTTCTTATTAGATAGTGAATATAATATAGCAACTAGATCAGGAATACATTGTTCTCCGTTAGCTCATACTACTTTAGGTACGTTAAAACAAGGTGCGGTAAGGTTCAGTATAGGATATTTTAATACAAAAGATGAAATAGATAAAGCAATAGACGCTTTGAAGAAAATTTCAAAAAATAGATAGTTATACATTACAACATAAAAATAGTGTCAACTTTATAGAAAGCTGACACTATTTTTTGTAACTTAATATAATTTAAAAACTTACTTTAAATAATCTCCATCTTCAAGAACTATATGACCACTTTCATAGTTAGCGCCATCAACAGTAAGCTTTATTTGTTCAACATTCATGTTCTTTATGTAAGTACGTGCAACTGAATCAAGCATTAAAGTTTCTGCATCACTACCTAAGTTTGATTTTGTAAAATCAGAGTTAACATCTAATATACCAGTTTTTACGCCATCAATATCTTTTGTAGTAAATGAATTTAGTTTTGCAGATTCTGGAATTACTTTAAGCTTTTGAAGCTCAGCAAATAAAGTGTTTTCATCAATTTTTTCTAAATTAACCTTATTTTCAATTAAATCTGTTTTGTCTACATCAAAAGAGTAAATAACAGCAGACTCTGTCTTCTTTTCTTCCTTTGGAGTTGATGCAGATTTTTTATTAGGAACTTCTTTTTCATCATTATTTTCGTTATTGTTTTCTTCTTTTGGTTGCTCAACATTTGTATTATTTTTAGTTTCTTTTTTAGTTGCTTCATTTTGAGCATTGCTACATCCAACCGCCAATATAGATATAGATAATATACTTAACACTAACATTATTTTCTTATTTTTCATAAAAATTACTCCTCTCTAAGATACTATTCTTATATATAATTATAATCGTTATGACTGAATATATGAATACAAAATAGTAACAAATTTAAAAAATGATTTATTTAAATTAATTAAATACAAAATAAACTAAATTTTAGTCATTTTTATGGGAAATCATTTAATGTATAGAGAAAATATTGTAAAATAAAAGTAGTGTTTTTAAAATAAATATAAGTTATAATTATATTATAAAAAAATGTCTTCAAAAGGTGGGAATAGTATGGAAATTTTGAGCTTAGGAGAAAAGATTAAAAAATTAAGAAAAGAAAAAAATATGACATTGAAAGAGTTAGCCGGAGATAGGATAACAGCAGCACAAATAAGCCATATAGAGAGAGATAAATCTCATACTAGTTATGAACTGTTGGAATATCTAGGTGATAAGCTAGATGTAAGCGTGGAATATTTATTAGAAACAAAAGAAATGCAGTCAAAAAAGATAACAGATAATTTAATACTGCAAAGTGAAATTTATATAAAAGAGAATGAGCTAAACAAGGCTGAGGACCAAATAAAAGAAGTTTTAGATATATGTAAGAGATACGATTTAATGGAGAACTATGGCAGATGCAATTTTCTTATGGCTAATATTAACTTAAAAAAATCTAATTACAATAATGCTATAGAAAACTTTGAAAAGGCTTTATATTTCTTTATAAAAAACGATGATAGTGAAAACATACTAAAGTGCTATTTAAACATAGGAAAGATATATATGCAGGAAGACTTTTATAAAGGTGCGATAAGTCACTTTAATTTTGCAGAGGAAATTTTATCAGAGAGTAAGTTTGAGGATATTAACATATATAAGGAATTATATAGTAAGATGGCATATTGTTATATAAAATTAGATAATCCAAATATGTCATTAAAGTACATAGATAAAATAAATGAAATAGATAATAAAAATGATAGAAAAGAAGATGTCGATATTTTGGTGTTAAAAGCAAATAACATGCTTGAGATTGGAAAATATGAAGAATCAAAAGAGTATTTTAAAAAAGCACTAAAAATACTTGAAAATGAAGATAATAAAACTGGAATAGCAAATGTATACTTAACAATTTGTGATGTTTATAGAAAAATAGGTGAGACAGATAGAGTTCTTGAGTATTCTCAAAAAGTGTACAACATAAAGAAAAATGATGAAGACGAATATATGATGTCAGGTTTATTCAAGATAATAGAAGCGTACATAGATAAGGAAGATTATGATTTAGCTAGAAAATATTGTAAAATAGCTTTAGCATCATCAATAAAAAATAAAAACAAGTTTAATGAGTATAAAGCATTAAAATTCTATTCTAATATGTATAAGAATCAAAATGAAATTACTCTTGCTATTGAGTATTTAATTAAATGTATAAAAATAGTATCAGACTTAGGTAATAATAAGATATTAGCAAACTTGTACATAGACTTAGGACAATTATATTCAAGCATATCAAAAGAGAAAGAATTAGAATACTACCAAAAGGGAGTATTTATGTATAAAAATTTAGAGATAATGTAAGTATAATAAACCTATAATAGTATAGATACAATCTATAACAAGCAAGATAATATCTATGATAAAATATAAATTGTATGAATAATTTTAAGGAGATGAATCAAACAATGAGTATAAAAATAGATGCTAGAGGGCTTGCTTGTCCTAAACCAGTTATAAATACAAAAAAAGAATTAGATAATATAGAAGAAGGTATTGTAGTTACAACAGTTGACAATGAAACAGCAAAAGAAAATATATTAAAACTTGCTAAATCTTTAAATTGTGAAGCAAAGATTGTTGATGAAAAAGAAAATTTAATTTCTATAGAAATTAAAAAAGGCAATAATATTGTAGCTCAAAAAGAAGAAAGCGAACTAGAAGATACATGTGTATTTATATCTTCAGATAAGATGGGATTGGGGAATGATGAATTAGGACAAGTATTAATAAAAGGATTTATATATACTTTAACAGAATCAAAGCCATATCCTAAACATATACTTTTAGTTAATGGAGGAGTAAAATTAAGTGCTGAAAATGAAGCAACTATAGAAAATCTTAAAATACTTGAAGATGCAGGCGTAGAAATTTTATCTTGTGGAACTTGTTTAGATTACTATAATTTAAAAGAAAAATTACAAGTTGGCTCAGTTACAAATATGTACACTATAGTTGAAACATTAAAAAATGCATCAAATACTATTTCTATATAATGTATGCTTGTTTAACAATATAAAGTCATTAAGAAATATTAAACTAAAGAAAAGTAGATAGTCAGAAAGGATTAAGCAATGAATCAAATGTATATAGTATCGTTTAATTCGACACATCATGCAATAAGGTCAGAAAAGCTATTTGGTGAAAAGGGTTTAAAAGTAATGGCTCTTCCAACACCAAGAGAAATAACAGCAAGCTGTGGAATATCAATTAAATTTTCTTTTGAAGATATTGAAAAAATAAAGGCAATTTTAGTTGAAAATAATGTAGATATAAAGGGAATTTATTGTATAAGTAAATTAGAAGATGGCTCAAAGGAAGCAAAGAAGTTAGATTAGGAGGCTAATTATTTATGCCAATGGATTTAAAAATAGGGGATATTGTTGAATTGAAAAAACAACATGCATGTGGATGTAAAGAGTTTGAAATCGTAAGAACTGGAATGGATATAAAGATAAAATGTACGAAATGTTCAAGGCTAATAATGCTTGATAGAGAGACATTAGAAAAGAGAGTAAAGAAGCTAATAAAAAAATGATATAAATTTAACATTTAAAAAATGTCAAATACCGTATATTAATATCCAAATTTTTGGTATAATAGAAATTGAAGAAAACATTTTCATGGGGGTGCTTTAATTATGGCAGTTAAATATGCAAAAAGAATGGAAGGTTTACAAGGATCTGAAATACGTGAGCTTTTAAAACTTACTCAACAACCACAAATAATATCTTTTGCGGGTGGAATGCCTGCTCCAGAGTTATTTCCAGTTGAAGAAATGAAAAAAGTATCAGTTGCAGTGCTTGAAGAAAATGGAAGATCAGCTATGCAATATACTACAACAGAAGGATATGAACCATTAAGAGAAAAAATAGCAGCTAGAATGAATGACAAAAACCAAACTAATGTAAATAAAGATGATATATTAGTTACAAGTGGTTCTCAACAAGGTCTAGATTTTGCAGGAAAAGTATTTATTGATGAAGGTGATGTAATTTTATGTGAAAGCCCATCTTACATAGGAGCTATAAACGCATTTAAATCTTACCAACCTAAATTCATAGATGTTCCAACAGATTCTAATGGAATGATAATGGAAGAACTAGAAAAAATACTAGAAACAACTGATAGAATAAAAATGATTTATGTAATACCTGATTTCCAAAATCCAACAGGAAGAACTTGGCCACTTGAAAGACGTAAAAAATTCATGGAAATAGTAAATAAATATGAAATACCAGTAATAGAAGATAATCCATATGGAGATTTAAGATTTGAAGGAGAAACTTTACCATCTTTAAAATCAATGGATACAAAAGGATTAGTAATATTCTTAGGAACTTTCTCTAAAATATTCTGCCCAGGATACAGATTAGGATGGACTTGTGCTTCTGCAGAAATACTATCTAAATTTAACTTTGCAAAACAAGGTGCAGACTTACAAGCATCAACTATATCTCAAATGGAAGTAAGCAAATTTATGGATATGTATGACTTAGATGAACACGTTGATAAAATAAAAGCTGTTTATATCAAACGTAGAGATGTAATGCTTAAGACTATGGAAGAAGAATTCCCAGAAGGATTAGTATTTACTCATCCAGAAGGTGGATTATTTACATGGGTAGAGCTTCCAAGTAATTTAAATGCTAAAGAATTAATGCCAAAATGCTTAGAAAAGAATGTTGCTTATGTTGCTGGAGGAGGATTCTTCCCTAATGGTGGTAGAGAAAATACTTTCAGACTTAACTATTCAAATATGCCAGAAGAAAAAATAATAGAAGGTATCAAAAATATAGCATCAGTTTTAAAAGAAGCTATGGGTGTTGAAGCTTAATTAAAAATAATAACTTATAGATATATTATGAGGGATGGCGATTGCCATCCCTTATTAATTTAAAAAATATATTTCACCTTATATTAAATATTAAAATTTGTCCAAAATTTAAATTGACATAAACAAGAAAAAATGATAAAATGTGTAGGTATGAGATTTTAGTCTCATTTCTCTGCTCTAAGAGTGTAGAGCCGTTAAGTCCAAAGGGAGGTGAATTATAGTGAAAAATTATGAATTAGTTTATGTAGTAAAGCCAAACTCTGATGAAGAAACAAGAGAAGCTGTACTAAACAAAGTTAAGGAAGTTGTTGCAACTGAAGGAGAAATAGTTAAAGTTGATACTTGGGGAACTAAAAAATTAGCTTATCCAATAGCTAAGTTTACAGAAGGTTTCTATGTGTTAGTTAACTTCAAATCAGCAGTAGACGTTCCTAAAGAAATAGACAGAAACTTAAAGATAAATGAAAACGTAATAAGACATATGATAGTTGTTGCTTAATAACTAGTTTTATTATAAAAAATAGGTGGTGTTTTTATGAATCAAGTTGTATTAGTGGGAAGGTTAACTAAAGACCCTGAATTAAGATACATCCCAGGTACAGGAACACCAGTGGCATCATTTACAATAGCCATTGATAGAGACTATGTAAAAAAAGATGGATCTAAAGAAACTGATTTTATACCTGTTGAAGTAATGGGTAAATCCGCTGAATTTTGTGCCAACTACATAACTAAAGGTAGATTAGTTGCACTTCAAGGATCGATAAGAGTAGACAATTATCAGACACAATCAGGTGAAAAAAGAACTTTTACAAAAGTAAGTACTAGATCAGTACAAGCTTTAGATAGCAAGAATAAATCGGAAAATTCATATAAAGAGAGTGCTCCAGCTTTTGAGCCAAGCTTTGAACCTCAAGGGTTAGACCCACAAGGTTTCCAAGCTATAGATGATGACGATATACCATTTTAAAAAGGAGGGAAAAAAGTCATGATGAATAAAAAAAGACGTAAGAAAAAAAGAGTTTGTCAATTTTGTGCTGACAAAAACGCTAAAATAGATTACAAAAGTACTCAAAGATTACAAAAGTATATAACTGAAAGAGGAAAGATATTACCAAGAAGAATATCTGGAACTTGTGCTAAGCATCAAAGAGAATTAACAGTTGCTATAAAAAGATCAAGAAATATAGCACTTTTACCATATACATTAGATTAAAAAATGAGCCTTGTGCTCATTTTTTATTATAGATATTTATATAAGTAAATGAGACGAGCTATAACGCTCGTTTTTTTGTTTATATACTTAAATATATTATTATTTATGATATAATATTATATATTAAGGAGGGTTGCAAACGTGAAAATAGATAAAGGTTCTGAGATAACAAGAAACATAAAGATAATAGAGTGGATGAAAACAGAAATATTAATGAGTGTAAGTGATTTGTTTAACTTATTATTTAAAGGGGTAAAACCTTTAGATGAGGCAATTCAAGATACTCTAGCAAATATAATAATGATAACATATCTCTTAGCAAAGAGATTAGGAATTAGTTTTAGAGATGTGGATTATAAAGTCAAGGAAAAAATAAAAATTGGTATAGAGGAAGACCATAGTGTTGAAAGATGGTATGGAGATTTATCTAACTTAAAAAAACATATGGATAATAGGGAGTGATATTAAATTGAATAATAAAATTAGACTATCTAAAGCCATGCCTATAATAGTTTTAGCTATAATAATTGCTTTAGTAATAGCCTATATTCCAATGCTAGGAATGTTTAGTATATTAGCTGCTGTCCCATATGTAATTATAGGTGCCATTACTGATAAAAAGTATTCTTTTTTATCTATTTTGATTACATTTTGTGTGCTAATTTTATTTGCAGACATTTCGTATGCATTAAATATATGTATAATGTATTCTTTGCCAGGTATAGCAATAGGAAAGATGCTAAAGAGAAGTTTTGAGCAAGAAGATAGCAATAAATTTGAACCAATATATGGAGGAACAATAATATTTGTGCTTGCAATGGTTGTGTATTTCTTTGTATTGAAGACATTTTTAAATGTAAATTTATTAGATGAAGTTGCTAAAATGATAACGGAAATCGTAAATATTCAAAAAAATAGTTTTTCTGCAACTGAGCTTAAAGTATTTGATAAAATGAAGCCAGATGAAATTGTAAGTTATTTTACAAATATGCTACCGATGATGTTATTCCTACAAGGTTTATTATCAGCATTTGTAACATATTATTTAAGTGTATTCTTTATTAAAAGAATTACAAATTTGAATATAAGATTTCCTAAATTTGCTGACTTTTATTTACCAGGAAATGCTATAGTCACAACTTTTTTACTTTATTTATTAGTCTTATTGATTGAAATTATTGGTTCAAAATTATATACAGAATTAATAATGACTAATTTACAGCTAGTTTTTAACTTAATGTTTGTAATTCAAGGAATAGCAGTTTGTATTTATTATTTAAAGAAATGGATAAGACAAGGACCAAATAAAATTATGTTTCTTTCAGGGATAATTTTATGTTTATTTGGATTTATGGGAATATCTTTTGTTGGTATGGTAGATAGTATAATTGACTTTAGAAAGGTGAGAAGTTATAAATCCACTTAGGAGGATAGAAATGAGTAATAAACAAACCTTTAAATTAAATATGCCAGAAATAAATTTATATATAATTATTATTGGTATTTCTAGTATAATTTTGCTTTATTACAACTTGTATGTAGGGTGTTTATTTTTCTGTATTTTTGCATATATGGTTTTTCACAATTGGAGAACGACTAATATTAGACGTCATGAATGGACAGAGTATATTCAAAATTTATCTTTAGATATAGATGAAACAACTAAGAAAGCTATAATAAATCTTCCAATACCACTATGTATTCTAGAATTTGATGGAAATATATCATGGTATAATGGAAAGTTTTATGATATGATTGGTCAAAAAGATTTACTTGATAAAAATATAGAAGATATAGTTAAAAATCTTAATTTAAGAAAAGTATTAAATGAAAATAAAGAGATGTACACTGAAATAAACTATAAGGAAAGAGAATATACAATAGTTTATAATGTTATAAAAAATGATCAAGAAAAGAATCCTAAATATTTAATGATATTATACTGGATAGATAAGACAGAATATTTACAAGTAAAACAAGATTATGATGATGAAAAAGATGCAATGATGTTAATACAAGTAGATGGATATGATGAAGTATTAAAAAGTGCAGCAGAAGATAAGAGAGCTTTAATTAATGTTGAAGTAGAAAAAATACTTTCTGCTTTAGAATTAAATTCAAATGGTGCTTTGAGAAGGACTTCAAAAGATAAATTCTTCTTGGTAATGCATAAAAAAGAGTTAAAAAAATTAGAAGCTGAGAAGTTTTCTATTTTAGATACAATAAGACATATTGATTATGGAAATAATCTTCCTGTTACAATAAGTATAGGAATTGGTATAGATGGAGATACATTAAATGAGAACCTAAAACTTGCTACAGGTGCTCTTGATTTAGCACTTGGTAGAGGAGGAGACCAAGCTGTTGTAAAGACAAAAGATAAGTTTGTATTTTATGGTGGAAAATCTAAAGCTGTAGAAAAGAAAACAAAAGTAAAATCTAGACTTATAGGTCATGCTCTGAGAGAGGTTATACAAGAAAGCGATCATGTTTATATAATGGGTCATAAATATCCTGACATGGACGCTATGGGAGCTGCAGTTGGGGTTTATGATATATGTAAATCTTGCAATAAGACAGCAAATATAGTTTTACAATCTGTAAATGAATCTATAGAGATATTTATAAACAAAATAAATGAAAGTAATTATTATAAGAAGTTGTTTATTGGAAAAGAGGAGGCTATTGATAACTGTACTAAAAATACACTAGTTGTTGTAGTTGACACTCATAGACCTAATTATACTGAATGTGAAGAACTCTTAAAGTTATCAGAGAAGGTAGTAGTAATAGACCATCATAGAAGAGGTGTAGAGTTTATAAATGATGCAGTGCTTTTATTCCATGAAATATATGTATCTTCAACCTGTGAAATGGTTACAGAATTAGTTCAATATATGGATGAAGAGGTAACAATCAATAAACTTACAGCTGAAGGTCTTTTAGCAGGAATAAGCTTAGATACTAAAAACTTTGCATTTAAAACAGGTGTTAGGACATTTGAAGCTGCTTCTTACCTTAGAAAAGTTGGAGCAGATACAATAGAAGTCAAGAAGTTTTTTAATTCTGACGTAAAAGATTTTATAATAAAGGCTGAAATAATTCAAAGTACGAAGATAATTAATAATAGAATATGCCTAGCATATTCAAGTACAGAAATAGATAGTATAAACGTTATAATAGCTCAAACTGCTGATGAGCTGTTAAATATAAAAGAAGTAGAAGCCTCCTTTGTATTAGGAGAAAAAGATGATACTATATTTATAAGTGCAAGGTCTTTGGGGCAAATAAATGTACATGTACTTATGGAGAAATTAGGAGGCGGGGGACATATAGATATAGCTGGTGCACAGTTAAAAAATGTTTCTCTAAAAGAAGCTTACAAGATAGTAAATAAAATAATAGAGGAGTATTTAGAGGAGGAAGAATAGATGAAAGTTATATTATTAAAAGACGTAAAAGGAACTGGTAAAAAAGGGGAAATGAAAGAAGTAAGTGATGGATATGCAAGAAATTTCTTATTTCCTAAAAAAATGGCTGTGCAAGCAGATAGTGTAGCAATCAAAGAATTAAATGAAAAGAATAAATCTAAAGAAATAAAAGCTCAAAAAGAATATGAAGAAGCTGTTTTATTAGGAAAACAAATGGAAGAAATTAATATAGAAATATATTCAAAATCAGGTGAAGGTGGAAGATTATTTGGTTCAATAACAGCCAAAGATATAGCTGAGCAATTAAAGAAACAAAAAGATATAGATGTAGACAAAAGAAAAATTTTATTAGACGAACCAATAAGAACTTTAGGTTCAACATTTGTAGAAATAAAAATACATCAAAAAGTAACTACTAAAATAAGAGTAGATGTAAAAGAAAAACAGTAATAACTAGAGGTGATAAAGATGGAAGACATGACGAGAATTCCTCCTCATAGTGTAGAATCAGAGCAATCAATATTAGGTTCTATACTGCTAGATAAAGATGCTATAATAACAGTTACAGAAACCATAAGGCCTGATGACTTCTATAAAGAAGCTCACAAAATAATATATGAATGTATGATAACTTTAAGCAATAAAGGTGAGCCTATAGACTTAATCACATTGACAGAAGAGCTAAGAAAACAAGGGCATCTTAATGATATTGGAGGAATCAGTTATATTACAAGTCTTTCTACAATAGTGCCAACAACTTCAAATGTAAAATACTATGCTGACATAGTAAAAGAAAAGTCTGTACTTAGAAAGCTTATAAAAGCATCTAATGAAATAATAAATCTAGGATATAGTGGAGCAACAAAAATTGAAGATGTTTTGGAACAAGCTGAAAAGAGGATATTTGATATATCACAGGAAAAAACTAGTGACGATTTTAAATCTATAAACTTAGTTTTGATGGATGCCTATGATATGATAGAAAAATTATATACCAATAAAAGCGATGTAACTGGTATAACTACTGGTTTTAAAGATTTAAATAAAAAAATAAATGGTCTTCAAAGAACAGATTTAATATTAGTTGCCGCAAGACCTGCAATGGGTAAAACTGCTTTTTCTTTAAATTTAGTACAAAATGCAGCTTTAAAAGGAGATGCTTCTGTAGCTGTATTTAGTTTAGAGATGTCCAAAGAACAGTTAGTACAACGTATGTTATCTTCGCAATCTAGTGTAGAATTAAAAAAGATAAAGACTGGAACACTTAATGATAATGATTGGCCTAGGATTATAGATGCAATGGCAGTACTGTCAGATGCAAAAATACACATCGATGATACTCCTGGTATAAAAATATCAGAATTAAGGTCAAAGTGCAGAAAGTTAAAGATAGAAAAAGGTCTAGATTTAGTACTTATAGATTACCTTCAACTTATGGAAGGTGAAGGTAATAATGAAAGTAGACAACAAGAAATATCTAAAATATCAAGGTCATTAAAAGTATTAGCAAAAGAATTAAATTGTCCTGTAGTAGCATTATCTCAGTTATCACGTGCACCAGAGCAAAGAGCAGACCATAGACCTATGTTATCTGATTTAAGAGAATCTGGAGCAATTGAGCAGGATGCAGATATAGTTATGTTCTTGTATAGAGATGAATACTATCATGCTGATTCTGAGAGTAAAAATATAGGAGAAATAATAATAGCAAAAAATAGACATGGCGAAACTGGTTCTGTGGAACTAGTTTGGCTTGGTGAAGTTCAAAGATTTGGGGATAAGTTGAGAGACCTATAATTTAACTAATATCCACAGAACATCCTTTCTTTCTACAGGAAAAATGTGGATACATGTCACTAAATATGTCTAAACCTTGAAATTTAGCTAAAAACTTATCCACACTATCCACAGATAGCCTGTTGATAAGTGTGAATAAGTAGATAAAGCAAGCTTTTGGCTTGCTTTATCTGTGTATAAATGTTAATTATTAGGAGGAACAATATGGAAAAAATAAGCTTAAAATATATATATCCCAATATAATTAAAGTACTTGATGAAATAAACTTGTTTAGGATAGTTGATAGTAATTTAAAAGAATCAATTGTTGTTTATGCTAGTATTGTGGACAATCAATATTATATAAACATGACTAATACAAACTTTGGAAATATAATTAACATATGTAAATTAGAAAAACTTTTAGACGTGGATAAGTTTATAGAAAAAGTTATAAAAAATAGCACAGAAATTAAAGAAATAAATGACTTTTCAAAAATAGAAGAGTATCTGTTAAATATTGGAGAACGCTAAAAAAGTTGAAAAAAATACGAATATTTGATAGAATAAATAAGTAAAGCGTTCGAGAGTATATAAAATATAGAGGTGAATTACATGAAAACAGTTGCAATTGTTGGTTCTCAATGGGGAGATGAAGGTAAAGGTAAAGTTATCGATTATCTTGCTACTCAAGCAGATGTAGTAGTGAGAGGACAAGGTGGAAATAATGCAGGGCATACATTAGTTGTTGAAGGTAAAAAATATGCATTACACTTAATACCATCTGGAGTTTTAAATCCAAAGACAGTGAACATAATCGGAAATGGAATAGTATTTGACCCTAAAGGATTCTTAGAAGAATTAGAAATGTTTAAAGCGGATAATATAAATACAGAAAACATAAAAATTAGCGATAGAGCTCATGTTATATTCCCATACCATAAAGAGCTAGATGCATTATCAGAAGAAGCTAGAGGCGATTTAAAGATAGGTACGACAAAAAAAGGTATTGGGCCTTGCTACATGGATAAAACAGAGAGATCTGGAATCAGAATATGTGATTTAATGGATAAAGATAAATTTGCTATAAAATTAAAGGCTCAGATAGAAGCTAAAAACAAATTAGTTAGAAACATATACGGAAAAGAAGAATTATTTGATTTTGAAGCTATATATAATGAATATATTGGGTACGCAGAACAAATAAAGAAATATGTAGCAGATACATCAGTTATTGTATATGATGCGGTAAAAGCAGGTAAAAAAGTTTTATTTGAAGGAGCACAAGGTACTTTATTAGACTTAGACTTAGGAACTTATCCATTTGTTACATCTTCTCATCCAATATCTGGAGGATTTGCTATTGGTGCAGGTATAGGACCAAATATGATAAAGGATGTTGTTGGTATAGTAAAAGCTTACACTACAAGAGTTGGAGAAGGTCCATTTGTTACAGAACAAATAAATGAGACTGGTGATAAGATAAGAGAACAAGGGCATGAATTTGGAGTAACTACTGGTAGACCAAGAAGATGTGGGTGGTTTGATGCTGTTATAGTAAAATATGCAGCTAGAGTTAATGGATTAACTAGTATTTCATTTATGCTATTAGATGTGTTAACTGGATTTGACAAAATTAAAGTTTGTACATCTTATAAAATGGGCGATAAAATAATAACAGATTTCCCAGCTTCATTAGATGATTTAGCAAAATGTGAACCTATATATGAAGAGTTAGATGGATGGAACGAAGATATAACTCAAGTAGACAATTTTGATGACCTTCCAGAAAATGCAAAGAAATATATTGCTAAAATAGAAGAGTTGATTGGAGTAAGTGTAGATATGGTTTCTGTTGGGCCTAATAGAGCTCAAACTATAATAAGAAAAAATATATTTGCTTAGTATTTTAAGTAAGTGATTTAAATTATAAATGATTAAAAAAGAGTATCTCAAGATAATGTTTATAATTATTAGAGATGCTCTTTTACATTGAGCTAAAATTATTTATGTATATTTTAAATAAAATTAAGGTCGAATTTATACCCTAAATTAGATGTCTTATTTAGAGAATTTTGTTGAAAATCAATGATTCAGTATTATTTTAATTATATGCTAAAAAAAATAAAAAAACTGTTGACTAAAAGTTATACAGCAGTTATAATATAACTTGTGAGTGAAAGAAACGACGAAAAAAGTCGAAAAAAATGTGGTCTATTAGCTCAGTCGGTAGAGCACCTGACTTTTAATCAGGGTGTCCCGCGTTCGAGTCGCGGATAGATCACCAAATCATGGCTCGTTGGTCAAGAGGTTAAGACACCGCCCTTTCACGGCGGTAACAGGGGTTCAATTCCCCTACGAGTCACCAATATGGGACTATAGCTCAGCTGGGAGAGCACCTGCCTTACAAGCAGGGGGTCACAGGTTCGAGCCCTGTTAGTCCCACCAGTTTTTAGATGAAAAATACTATAGATGCTGGTGTGGCTCAACGGTAGAGCAGCTGACTTGTAATCAGCAGGTTGTAGGTTCGATTCCTATCACCAGCTCCACAAAATACATAAATGTAAATTAACATAATTTTCTATGCTACAGGATACTTTTAGGTATCTTTTTTTTAATTGCATCAAAAATTAATTGTAATTATAATTAACTCTTTAAATATTATACAATATCATAGCTTTAGAAACATAGTCTATAAATGCACTATAATAAATTTAAATAATACAATATATTAAGATATGATATTAATATATAAAAAATTACAAACTAGATAAAGGTTTAGTATATTAGAAATATAATTAGAAAAACTGAAAGGACAATATGATTATTTAGTATAAGTTTTAAACAGAGAAGCAAGTATGTTCTTACCTCTCTATTTAAAAATAAAAAAATGTTTTTTAAGGGCTACTTTATTTGAATCTCTCCCATCTCAAATCATCTCCAGTAAATTCTAAAATTCTAAACTTGTCTAAAATCCTAGATAGAATTCTTTGAGTATAAGTATTTCCTATTTGAGATGGTGTTAAGTTGGTTGATATAATAATTTTTTTACCAGTAACAAGTCTTGTGTTTACAATATTGAAAATCTCTCCACTAGTAAAAGAATTATTAAGTTCAGTACCAAGGTCATCTATTATTAATAAATCACAATCAAACAAGTTTTTATAATTTTCTTCACTTATTTGATTGTTTGGGTCTCTTCTAAATTTATAGTCTTCAAGAATATCTAAAATTCTAAAAGAAGTTTGATAGATTACAACATTACTTTTGTCTAACAATTCTTTTGCAATACAGTTACACATGTATGTTTTACCTAGTCCAGTAGAACCATAAAACAATAGGTTTTCATTATTATCCACCTTAAAGTCATGAACAAAATTTTCGCAGATACTTAGATTATTTAACATGTTTTCTCTTGGAGAGATTTCTCCATCGGGACTCTTCTTAGGAGAAAATATATTCAAGTTAAAATTCGAAAAATTTTCCTGACTTAAAATTCTATCTAAGTTAGACATTTTATAAGCCTCATTTACAATTTCTTGTTTTAGACAAGAGCATTTTTCACCATTAGGTAAAAATCCTTTGTCTTTACAAGAGTCACATTGAAACTTTATTTCTAAGTAATCAAGAGATATATTATTTTTAAGTAAAAGTTCTTCTTTTCTCAATTTTAAAGATTCTATAGTTTCCTTAGACTCATTTACAATTTCATCTTTAGATTTAGGATTCAAAAGAACTGTTTTAGCTAAGTTAAGACCTATTTTAGAAATCTCATCATCTATAGATTTTATCTCAGGAATCCTATTATAGACTTCATTTTTTCTATGTTCTAAGAGTAGTTCATTTTTATCTCTTTTATTGGCATATTTAGCCAGTATTTTTCTTATTTTATCTTCATTCATTTAATCACCTACTTAAACTTTTCTTTTTGACTTTTTTTAATAATTTCATCGAGTTCATCAGATGTATATTGAGTAAATGTTTCGTTGAAATTATGAAACTTAGTTTTCTTGTAAGTATTGTTGTTTTGAGTAGTATTAATCTGCTTTTTATTAATATTCTCCTTAACTATACGTTCTTCCTCTTTTTGCTTTAAATCATTTAAATTTTTTATATTTTTTTCGTGCCAATTTTTAATTATTCCATTTATATAAGATATACTTGGGTTTGGTATATTCTTAGATTTAGAACATGCATTCACTATTAAGTCCATATCCATGTCAAATTTATCAAACCAAGCATCCATAAGTTCTTTTTCTGATTTCGTTGCTTGTCTTGAAAATCCCAATTCATTGAAAATAGTTTTATATAAAATATATCGTTCGCTTCTAATTAAGAAGCTATCTTCAACATCTTTTGGGGTATATAAATTTGAATCATACCAGTTTCTAATAATGCCTTCGATGTATTTAACTGGTTTAGATGTACCAGTTTTATCTTTAACATATTCATAAGCACAAAGTATCATATCAGGGCCCATGTTGTATTTATTCATTACATCCATAATACTTATTTTTTCGCTTGGGTCAAGATATCGACCAACTATTTTATTTATAGAATTGAACATCTTTCTAATACTTGGATTTTCAGAAGTAGATACAACTTTATCTGTATTAGATTTTACAGATGAATTATTACCTAATATATTTTCGATATAGAAATTCTTTAAATCTAAAAATTCTATTGAATAATTAAAATTATCAGATTCTCCATTGTCATGTATTTTTATAATCTTTTTTTCTTCCCAGAATTTCCAAGCAGATAGTACATCAGACAAAGGTATATTTAGGTTCTTGGCTATTGAGCTATTGTCAAACTTAGGATTAGAAGTAATATCACATGCCTGTCTATAGCCTAAAAGATAAACTTTTACGTATAACCCGTCCGCCATTGGCATAAATATATCTATAAAGATATTGGGAATAGTGATTTCACCTAAATCTATTTCATTGCTTTCTTTGAAAAACATTTTATCACCTCAGATTAAATTATATCATTTTTTGTATTACATTTGGTTGTAAACAAATAAAAGGTCATAAGATTAGCATGTAAATATTTTCTAAAAGTATTCATTTTAAAAAGGAGGAGATATTTTGGTTATAAAATTCAACCAAAAAGTAAGAAGAACATTATCAGTAGCAATTTTATTTATGGTACTAATAATAGGTTGCTTCATAGAAAAGGATGACAGTTTAGAAGCATACAAAGAAAAATCTAATTCAAAGATAAATCAATATAATATGGATGTTATATTTGATGATGAAACTAAGAGGTTAATGTGTAATCAGAGTGTTGAGTACATAAATAATACAAAATCAAATATGGATAAAATATATTTCCATATATATCCGAATGCTTTTTCTAAAAAAGAATTTGCTCCTTTTGAAAAAGATGAGATGACAAGAGCCTATCCTAATGGATTCAATGAAGGATATATAGATATAAAAAACATACTAAATAATAGTAGTAAAATGGAATATAAAATCAAAGGAGATAAAAATGATATATTAGAAATAGAATTAGGAAAAGAGTTAAAGCCAAATGAAAGGATATCACTGGATATAAAATATAATGTAAAAATACCAAACTCAGTGGGAAGATTTGGATATGGAGAAAACACTATAAATATTACTAATTGGTTTCCTATAGCTTGTGTTAATGATGAAAGAGGATGGAATATAAAGAGTTATGAAACTATTGGAGACCCATTTTATAGTGAAACTAGTGATTTTCATGTGAAACTATTGATTCCAAATAAGTATAAGATTGCTCATACAGGTAAACTTGTTAATGATAAACATGATAACAAGAAAATGTTGTATGAAATAGAGGCTGAAAACGTTAGGGACTTTGCGTTTATATTAAGTAGTAAATTTGATGTAAATAAAGTAGATTCAAAGGGAGTAGCTATTAGTACATACAATTTAAATAAGAAGCTTTCTAGCAGAGCAACAGAGATTGCAAAAGATTCAATAAATATATTTAGTGAGTTGTTTGGCAAATACCCATATAAAGAATATTCTGTTGTAGCAAGTGATTTCTTTATAGGTGGCATGGAATATCCTATGCTTGTTATGATAGACCAAGGCTTATATAATGAAAAAAATGAGTTTTTGCTTGAGTATGTTATAGCACATGAAACAGCGCACCAATGGTGGTATTCTGCTGTTGGAAACGATGAAATAAGTGAACCTTGGTTAGATGAAGCTCTTACTGAATACTCTACAATAGTTTATTTTGAACAAAAATATGGGAAGGAAATGGCAAATAAACTTATAAAAACTATGCAAATACAAACAAAGAGTTATTTGAGTGAAAACATATTTAAACCATCAAATGAGTATAAGAATTCTACTGAATACAGTTTAAATGTTTATACAAAAGGAGCAACAGCTTTTAATGAAGTAAGAAAAGAGGTTGGGGATAAGGTATTCTTTGAAACACTAAATGAGTATTATAATAAATACAAACATAAAAATGCTAATGGAAGAGCCTTTGTAGAGTTATGGAACAGTAAAGGGGTAGATATAAATAAGATTATAAGTGAATACAAGTAAATTTCGTACAGAGTATTAAATTTTATTTAATACTCTGTTTTTTTGGTATAATATAATTTATAAGGCAGAAAAAGAGGTGAAATAATGCTAAAGTATTGTTCAGTAGGAAGTGGTAGTAGTGGAAATTGCCACTATATAGGATATAAAAATACTAATATACTAGTAGATGCAGGATTAAGTGGAAAGAGAATAACTACAGGTCTTAAAGACATTGGAGTAGATTCAGATAAATTAAAAGGGATATTTATAACTCATGAGCATATTGACCATATAAAAGGGGCAGGGATATTATCAAGAAAGTTTGATATACCAGTGTTTGCTAATATAAAGACATGGTGTTCTATGAAAGACAAGCTTGGTAATATTAAGGATAAAAATATGAAGGTCTTTGAAAATGATAAAACTTATTCATTAGGAGATGTTATAGTAAGGCCTTTTTCGATAGAACATGATGCAGCTGACCCAGTTGGATATAATTTCTATACAGAAAACGATGAAAAAATGTCTATAGCTACTGATATAGGGTGTATAACTGAAAATATAAAAAAACATCTATATAAATCTAAATTAGTGGTATTAGAATCAAATTATGACCCTAATATGCTTATGATGGGTTCATATACATATGCTTTAAAGAAAAGGGTAATGTCAAATACTGGACATTTATCTAATGAAGATGCAGCAAATTTCTGTGTTGAACTTATTGATAAAGGTACAGAATCTATATTATTAGCACATTTAAGTAAAGAAAATAATTTTCCAGAATTGGCATATGAAACTTCAAAAGGAGTATTAGCATCAAATGATATAGTAGTTGGGCAGGATGTAAAACTAGATGTATTATCACGTAATGATGTTTCTAATGTTTATAAGATGAAGTAGAGGTGAATAACTTTGCTAAAAAGAAATTTCGAAAATGTTGAGGATAATAAAATCTTATATTCTATAAAGCAAGGGATGATTTTAGCAATACCTGCTATTATGACTGGTTCAATTGCTCTTGTTATTTTGAATCTTCCAATAAAAATTTATCAAGAATATATAGCAAGTTTATTTAATGGTGAAATTTCAAATATTCTTACATTTATAAATGATTCTACTTTAGGAATTATCTCATTGATAATATTGTTGACAATAAGTTATAGCTATGGAAAAATCTATGGGAGCAAGTATACAGTACTTGTTCCTATCGTTGCAATGTGTTCTTTTTTAGTGTTTTCACATGGTAATGAACTGGATTCTTATGTGGAAATATTTAAAACAAAGTGGTTGTTTACAGCTATTATTGTTTCCATAACGTCTTCTATATTATTTGTAAAGCTCACAGAATCGTTTATTACAAGTGTAAAATTTCATACAGAAGGGGCAGATGCTGATTTTAATATGGTTGTTTCAGCAATAATTCCCTTCATAATTGTAGTATTTTTATTTTCTATTTTGCGTGTAATAGTAATAAATCTAATTGGAAGTTCGAATTTTCAAGATATATTTTATAATTTATTCTCAAATATATTTAAGAGTATGGGAAGAAACCTTATGAGTGCTTTGCTGTTTATATTTCTAATGCATTTTATGTGGTTCTTTGGTATTCATGGGAGCAACGTACTTGATACAGTTGCAAAAAATTTATTTGAAAATGGAATGGCAATTAACATAAATTTAGTTAACAATAATCAATTACCAACAGAAATTTTTACTAAGACTTTTTTTGATACAATGGTTTTATTGGGTGGATGTGGAGCTTTGTTATGTTTAGTAATTGCCATTTTTCTTAGTGAGAAGCGTATAAATGTAAGGAAGCTGGCTAAAATTGCTTCAATACCAGCTCTTTTTAATATAAATGAAATGTTAGTTTTTGGGATTCCGATTGTTTTTAACTATATTATGTTCATACCTTTTATAATTACACCTATAATTCTAACAATTACAAGTTATGTAGCTATGGCTACAGGGCTTGTACCTTGTACAGTTTCTGCTGTAGAGTGGACATCACCGATATTTTTAAGTGGATATATGGCTACGGACTCAATAAGAGGAAGTTTGTTGCAATTGTTTAATTTGTGTGTAGGAGTTATGATTTATATTCCATTTATAAAGATGTCACAAAATAGATATATTTACATGTTCAAAAATAATATAGAAAACTTAACAAATTTAGTAAAGAAGTGTGAATTAACAGGAGAACAACCAAATATTTTAAATCACAGTGGAAAAATAGGTTCAATCTCAAAAATGCTAGCATCGGATTTAAAGTTTGCTATGAAAAAGGAAGAAATAGAGCTTTTTTACCAACCGCAAGTTAATTATGATGGAAATGTTGTAGGGGCAGAGGGATTACTTAGATGGAGACATTCAATAGGGGGATTTATTTATCCACCACTTGTTATACTTTTAGCTAAAGAAGAAGGTTTTTTAGATGAACTTGGAGAGTATATTATTAATAAAGCTTGTATTGATTTAAAGAAAAGTGAAAGCTTACTAATAAATCCTATTAAATTTTCTGTAAATATATCTCCAGACCAACTTAATGACCCTAATTTGCCAGAGCAAATAAAAAATATAATTGAAAATAAGAATATCAATCCTAATATGCTTGGCATAGAAATCACGGAGCAAGTTGCACTGTCAGGCTCCCAGATAATCATTGAACGTATAAATGCGATACATGACTTAGGAATAAAGCTTATTATGGATGATTTTGGAATGGGACATAGTTCTCTTATATACCTTCAAAATAATAATTTTGATATAGTTAAGTTAGATGGCTCTCTTGTTAAAGAGATACTTATAAACAAAAGAAGTAGTGAAATCATAATGTCTATTGTAAATCTTTCAAAAAACCTAGATTTTGATATAATCGTGGAGTATGTTGAAAATTTAAATCAGAGAGATAAGTTGTATGGCCTAGGATGTGAAATATATCAAGGATATTATTATAGTAAAGCTATACCTTTTGAGGAGTTTATAGATTATGCAAATCGAGCACTTGCTAAATAACTTTTCTAATGATTTGTAAGTTATATTAGTATATAAATTTGTAATAAGATTAAGTTTAGGAGAAGTATATGAATATAAGTATAGTTGTAGTAGGTAAAATTAAAGAAAAATATTTAAAGTTAGGTATTGATGAATTTAGAAAGAGACTTTCTAAGTATTGTAAGTTGGAAATTATAGAGCTAGATGATGAAAAAGCTCCAGAAAATTTAAGTGCCAAGGAAATGGAAATTATAAAAGATAAAGAAGGAAAGAGAATTTTAGGGAAGATAAAGCATAATAGTTATGTTATAGCTTTGGCTATTGATGGAAAGAATTTGTCTTCTGAAGAACTTGCTAAGACCATGAGTGATTTAGCAGTTAGAGGAAATAGTAGTATCTGTTTTATAATAGGAGGTTCTTTAGGACTTTCTGATGAGGTCTTAGCTAGGGCTGATTATAGATTGTCTTTTTCTAGGATGACTTTTCCTCATCAGATGATGAGATTGATATTGTTAGAGCAGATTTATAGGGCTTATAGAATAAATAATGGAGAACCGTATCATAAGTAAGTAATACGGTTTTATTTTTTATATGTGAAATGATATACAGTTACTTATAATAAAATTTGTATTTAATTTGATAAAAATAGGTAGCTCTAAAGCATTTACATAGAAAGTTGTATAGTTACAACCTATAATTTATTTTTTTATAAAAGGGGGGAGTTTGAATAACTAATATCCAATAGCAAAATATTAAATTATTAATAAAATATAACAACGAATTATAAATTGGTAGAAAGGAAGTATATAATGCAGTATGTATTAATTCATGGTCTTGGACAAAATTCATCAAGTTGGGATAAAGTAATTTCTTATATGAGAGGACAAGAGAGGCTTATATGTCCAGAATTATCTTTATTTCTAAGAGAGGGAGATGTAACGTATTCGAATCTATATCAATCCTTTTCACAGTATTGTGATGATTTTTCGGAACCTTTAAACCTATGTGGACTTTCATTGGGGGGAGTTCTTGCATTAAATTATGCGATAGATAATCCTTCAAAAGTTAAATCCTTGATATTGATAGCGACACAATATGAAATGCCAAAAGTATTACTCAAACTTCAAAATATTATTTTTAGATTTATACCTCAGAAATCTTTTAAGGGTATGGGACTTAGAAAGAAAGATTTTATTGAATTAATAAATTCAATGATGAATTTAAATTTTAGTGAAAATCTAAAAAATATTTCATGCCCTGTGTTGGTTATATGTGGAGAAAAAGATAAAGCAAATAAAAAAGCTACAAGTAATATAGCTAAAGGTATAATAAAATCAGAAATTCAATTTGTGAAAAATGCTGGACATGAGGTAAATACCGATTCACCAAAAGAATTAGCAAAAATAATCAGATTCTTTTATTGTAAACAAAAACTATAATAATACAAATTACTAAATAGATTTGATACAACTGAACCAAATAAATATAAGATACATAAAATTCAATTTAAAGAGGTGTTTTTTTAGATGGTATGATTTATACTTCTATATAAATTTTGTGAGTTGATTGTTGATGGTGAGCCGTATCACAAATAAGTGATACGGTTTTTTCAGTTTAGCAATTAATAATATTAAAATAATAAAAAAGTATTGAAAGTATATTACATTTGAGGTAGAATTAAATAAAATATTATAACATTATAATGTTTAAGTTGATTGTTAATAAAAATTTGGAGGTAAATATATGATAAAAATAATGTTGGCGTGTTCAGCGGGAATGTCTACAAGTTTATTAGTTACTAAGATGGAAGATGCAGCTAAAGAAAGCGGTATAGAGTCACAAATTTGGGCAATACCAGAATCAAATATACAAAATGAAATAGAAAAATGTGATGTTTTATTATTAGGGCCACAAGTTAGATATGTATTGTCTAAGGCTCAGGAAATAGCTAAGCCACATAATATACCAGTAGAGGTTATAAATATGATGCACTATGGTACAGTTAATGGAAAAGCTGTTTTAGATAGAGCAATAGAACTTAACAACGCTAAGTAATAGAAAATATAACGTATTTTTAATATATAAATTGGGAGAATCAAGGGATGGACGAAAAGATTATAGAGATTTCTTTTGGTATAATAGGCTATGCAGGTGAAGGTAAAGGATTAGCTTTTGAGGCAATACAAGAAGCTAAAAATGGAAACATAGAAAAAGCAAAAGAATTATTAAAAGAGTCTAAGGAAGTTATAAATAAGGCGCATAGATACCAAACAGAATTAATACAAAATGAAGCTAGTGGGAATAAGACTGAAATGAGTGTTATACTTGTACATGCACAAGATCACTTAATGAATGGTATGAATTTTCAACAGTTAGCTGAGGAAATAGTTGACTTACATTTGAGGTTACAAGATAAATAAAAATTAAAGAGAATAAAATGAAAGAGTTCTAAAAATATAAATTATGTACTGCACACCAATCGTTAGAATGTTGGTTCAATAATTGAAGTGTAGTACACTAAGTTTATTTTGAGGACTCTTTTTATATTGAGTTTAAAGTCAATGTATATTTACTATTAATAGTATAAGATTATATGTTATAATATTATAACATATAATTTAAGAGGTGAATCATGTTAAAAAATCAACCATTATATATACAAGTCGTAGAGATATTAAAGCAAAAAATATTAAATAATGAATATAAAATCGATGAAAATATTCCAACAGAAAGAGAGTTAGAGCAAGAGTTTGGGGTTAGTAAAATTACTGTTAGAAAAGCTATTGAGATATTAGAATCAGAAGGATATGTAGAGAAAAAGAGTGGAAAAGGGACAAAAGTAATAAGCAATAGTCTTTTTAATAAGCTATCTAAGGCAGATTCTTTTTCAAGCATACTTTTATCTAAAGGTCATAAGTTATCTAAAGAGACTATTTCAATTGAAAAAATTATAAATGATACAAACTCACAAGTATTTAGTATATTTGGAGAAAAATGTAGCAAGATTACTAGAATGTATTACTTGGATAGTAAACCATATATATATTTTACTCATTATATACCTTTTGACGAAAATCTAACTGTTGAAAGTTTTAATAATGAAAGTTCTTTATATATGTATTTATATAGGAGAGATATAAATATAACTAGGTTTGAAGATGAATTTTTTATAGAAGAATCAGAACTGGAAGTATCAAAGGCTCTAAATCTAGAAAAAGACACATTACTTGGAAGAAAGAGAAAGACCTATGATGAGAATGATAGTATCGTTGAGTTATCATTTGCAAGATACAATACAGAAGTACAAAATTATGTAATTAAATATGAAATATAATATAATAAAAATCCTGAGTTTATTAAAATGATAATATGCTCAGGATTTTATTTTATAAAAATAAATAAGATTATAACATTATGATGTTTACAATTAAAGATTATAATGTTATAATCTTATTAATCAAATAAGTGATATTATCAATTGCATAAAAATTAGTTTTCATCATGAAATCGTTATTGTGTTGTAAATAAAGGGGAATATCACTAATATAGGGGGGAACTATGGAAAAATTCGCAAGTTTTTTAGAGCGTAAGATTATGCCTGTAGCAGCGAAGATAAGCAATCAAAGACATATGAGAGCTGTAAGAGCAGGTATAATAGCAACATTACCACTAACGATAGTGGGATCATTTTTTACAATATTATTAAACATACCTATTGATGCTTATATGGATTTTATAGCTCCATTCAGAGAAACGTTAGATATACCGTTTAGATATACTGTAGGATTTTTATCTCTATACGCTACTTTTGGAATAGCGTCGTCACTTGCTAAAAGTTATAATCTAGACACAACAGGTGTTGGGATGCTTGCAGTTATGGCATTTTTAGTTTCTACAATAGTTCCAACTCAAGTAGTTGAACCAGTAGGGGGAGTTATAGAAGCTGGTAGATGGATGGATATGGCGAAACTTAATTCACCATCATTATTTGGAGCAATCGTAACATCATTAATTACAGTTGAGATATATCGTTTCATGAAGGAAAAGAATATTACAATTAAGATGCCAGCAGGGGTGCCACTAGAGGTTTCAAACTCATTTACTGCATTATTACCAACAGCAGTAGTACTAATGTTATTCTGGGTAATAAGACATATATTAGGATTTGATATAAGTTCAGCACTAAGTGCTATGTTATCACCTTTAAAAGGATTCTTATCAGGAAATAGTTTAGGTGGTGGAATACTAACAGTATTCTTAATAACAGTATTCTGGGTACTTGGAATACATGGTCCAGCTATAATGGGTCCAGTAATAAGACCTATATGGGATATGTCTATAGCAGAAAATATAACTGCATTCACAGAAGGAGTATCAGCTCATGCAATGCCAAATATATTTACAGAACAATTTTTACAATGGTATGTATGGATAGGAGGAGCAGGAGCTACTCTTGCATTAGTTGTAATGTTTATGTTTTCTAAGTCAAAATACCTAAAAAGTTTAGGCAGATTAGGATTTTTACCAGGATTATTTAACATAAATGAACCTATAATATTTGGAGCACCAATAGTTATGAATCCAATACTAGGAATACCATTTATAATTGGGCCTATAATAATGACAGTTCTATCGTATGTTCTTACTATTACAGGTATTATACCTATGATGGTAGCAAGATTACCATTTGCAATGCCAGCACCAATAGCAGCAGTAATGAGTACTAACTGGAGTATAATGGCAGGTATCTTAGTATTAATCAACTTTGCGATATCATTTGTTGTTTATTATCCATTCTTCAAGGTTTTTGAAAAGCAACAATTACAAAGAGAGCAAAAAGAAATGAGTGAAAGTTTATAAAAATACATATAATAGAAGTTTTGTACTGTATATAATATAGAAAAAACTTACAAATTATTAAAGGTGAAGGTAGGAGGAATTATCTTCACTTTTATTTTATATATCAAAAAAAGTGTAATTTTAGGAGGAGAAAGATGGAAAGAAGATTAGGAATATCAGTATATCCAGAGCATAGTAATATGGAAGATGATAAGACATATATAAAAATGGCTTCAAAGTATGGATTTAAAAGAATATTTATGTGTATGCTTTCAATTACAAGACCAAAGGAAGAGGTTAAAAAACATTTTAAAGAGATTATAACTTATTCAAGAGACTTAGGATTTGAAGTAATCCTTGATATAGCTCCAAATATATTTGATATATTAGAAATATCTTATGATGATTTAACATTTTTTAATGAGTTAAGTGCTAGTGGAATAAGACTTGACTATGGATATGATGGAAGTAAAGAAGCTATGATTTCTTTCAATCCATATGATTTAAAAGTAGAGCTAAATATGAGTAATGATGTAGCGTACTTAGATAATATAATTACTTACAAGCCAAATGTAAATAATATATATGGTTGTCACAATTTTTATCCTCAAAGGGGTACAGGCTTGCCATATGATTTCTTTGTAAGATGTTCAAATAGATTTAAAAAGTATGGAATAAGAACTGCCGCTTTTGTTAATTCAAAATACGCAACAATAGGACCTTGGAATATAAATGATGGACTGTGCACACTTGAAATGCATAGAAATTTAGATATAGCTACAGCAACTAAGCACTTATTCGCAACTGGTTTGATTGATGATGTTATTGTAGGAAATGCATATGCAAGTGAAGATGAATTAAAAAGAATGTCTGAAGTAAATAAATATCAAGTTGTATTTAGTGTAGTAGCTGAGGAAAAAACTTCTGAAGTAGAAAAAACAATAATAGTAAATGAGCAACACTTTAGAAGAGGGGACATAACTAATCAGGTAGCAAGATCTACAGAGGTAAGAAAAAAATATGCTAAAGAAAATTTCCCTAAACATGATAATACGGGCATCTTTAAAAGAGGAGATGTAGTGATTGGTAATGATGACTTTGGAAAGTATAAAGGGGAATTACAGTTGATACTTCAAGATTGTGAAGATGAAAGAAAAAATAAGGTTGCCAGAATAACAGAAGATGAAATAATACTTTTGGACTTTATTGAACCTTGGAGTAAATTTAAGCTTGTTTTAGAGGGAGAGTAAAGTGAAGATAGACATATTAATCAAAGGTGGAAAAACAGTAGATAAAAGTATAATTGATATAGCTATATTAGATGATAAAATAATAGAAGTAAAAAATCAGATAGATGATTCTAAGTATCAGGCAAACCAAATTATAAACCTAGACGGAAAGACATTTATTAGCGCAGGGTGGATAGATATACATACACACTGCTACGAAAGGTTAGAGATTTATAAAGATTATCCTGATGAGGTTGGAATAAAAAGTGGAGTTACTACTGTAGTAGATACAGGGACAACAGGTGCTTTAGATATAGAGAAATTTTATGAGGATACTAAAAAGTACAAAACAAACGTGTATGCTTTAATAAATATTGCTAAGCAGGGAATAACATCTCAAGATGAACTTTCAAATATGATGAACATTGATGAGGATGAACTTAAAAATGCAGTTAAAAAATATAAAGATTTTGTTGTTGGAATCAAAGCTAGAATGAGTAAAAGTGTTGTAATTTCAAATGGAATTGAACCTTTGAAGTTAGCTAAAAGAATTAAAAAAGAACTTAATCTACCTATGATGGTTCACTTTGGAAGCTCTCCTCCAACTATAGAGGATATATTAGGTTATATGGAAAAAGGAGATATATTAACTCATATATATAATGGAAAACCAAATGGAATATTAAAAGGTAATAAGATTAAAGAGGAAATTATAGAAGCTAGAGAAAGAGGTATAATCCTTGATGTAGGTCATGGAACAGAAAGTTTTAGTATGGATGTTGCAATGAAAGCTAAGGATGTGGGACTTTTTCCAGATACCATAAGTACAGATATATATATTAAAAATAGAATAAATGGTCCAGTATATAGCTTATCTACAACAATGGAAAAGTTTATATATATGGGTTACTCACTTGAAGATATAATAAATAAGGTTACTAAAAATGCAGCAAATGCAATAAACTTGAAAAATAAAGGTTTAATAAAAGAAGGATATGATGCTGATTTAACTATATTTGACGTGGTGAATGAAGAAAAAGAACTTCAAGATTCTTTGAATAAGTCAGTAATCACAAATACGTCCATAAAGCCAAGAGCGGTAGTAATTAATGGAGAGTATTTGAATATAGGTGAGTCTACAAAGGAGAATGAATAGGAAGGAGAGAATATTGTATGAGTAGTGTATTTGAAAAGTACTCTGTAAGACGTGTTATAAATGCCTCAGGTAAGATGACTATACTAGGGGTGTCAACATTAGATAAGGAAGTTATTGAAGCAATAGGTGAAGGGTGTAAAAATTTCTTTATAATAGAAGAGCTTGTAAATAAAACAGGTGAATATATAGCAAATTTATTAGAGTGTGAAAGTTCAGTAATAGTTTCTAGTGCATCTGCTGGAATTGCACAGAGTGTAGGTGCAATGATAGCAAGGGATGATATGAGTTTAGTTTACAATATAAATAATCCTAAAAAGCAAGTTAAAAGGGAAATAATAATTCCAAAAGGGCATAATGTTGACTATGGAATCCCAGTAGAAACAATGATAAGACTTGGAGGAGGAGAAGTTGTTGAGGCTGGCTATGCTAATATGTGCAACAAGGAACATATAAGAAGAGAGATAAATGACAATACAGCGGCAATTATGTATATTAAATCTCATCATTGTGTTCAAAAGAGTATGCTAAGTGTATTAGATGCAGTACAAGTTGCCAAAGAATACAATTTACCTTTAATAGTAGATGCAGCGGCAGAGGAAGATTTAAAAGTATACTATGAACTAGGAGCAGATTTAGTGATATACAGTGGCGCAAAGGCTATAGAGGGACCTAGTTCAGGGTTAGTAATAGGTAAGAAAAAATATATAGATAATGTAAAGCTTCAATCAAAGGGTATTGGAAGAGCTATGAAAATAGGAAAAGAAAATATAGTAGGTTTAACATGTGCAATTGAGAGATATATAAATAATGATAAAGTAACTTTAAAAGAAATGGAGGATAAGCTAAATCCATTTATAGACAAGATAAATACTCTAAATGGGATAAGTGCTAATATAACTAGAGATTCAGCGGGCAGAGAAATACTGCGTGGAGAAATTAATTTTAATGAAGATATAATAAATAAATCAATACAACAAATTATAAATGAGCTTAGAGGTGGAGAGATATCCATATACACTAGAGATTATAAGGCTAATGAAGGCAAGATAGAGGTTGATATAAGAAGTGTAAGTAAAGATGATTTAGATATTATTTATAATAGAATAAAAGAGATAATAGAAAAATAGAAAATAAGGTAAATAAAACGATAATGACTTATTAAATTAAATTTTACTAGAAGAGGGGATTAATATGAATTGTACACCAAAATATTATAAAGATAGAGTTTGTTTAAATGTTCTTGCAGGGAACATAAAAAATGCTAAAGAAGTATATGATGCTTGCGATGGGCATGTATTAGTAGGAGTACTATCGAAGAATTATAGTACTATAGAAGAAGCTATTAAAGATATGAAAAAGTACTCAAAGGAAATAGATAATGCAGTATCTGTAGGACTTGGAGCTGGAGACCCAAATCAATCAAATATGGTATCTCAAATTTCTAAAGAGCTTCAACCACAACATATAAACCAAGTATTTACAGGTATAGCTACATCTAGAGCATTACTTGGTCAAGACAATAGCATAATAAATGGATTAGTTTCTCCAACTGGTAAGCCAGGATTTGTAAAGATATCTACAGGTCCATTAAGCTCAAAGGAGGAAGATGGTATAGTTCCTATAGAGACAGCTATAGCTATGATGAAGGATATGGGAGGAAGTTCAGTTAAGTTTTTCCCAATGGGAGGGCTTAAAACAAAAGATGAATATATAGAAGTTGCAAAAGCTTGCGCAAAGCATGACTTTTATCTAGAGCCAACAGGAGGTATAGACTTAGATAACTTCAAAGAGATAGTTCAAATTGCACTTGATAATGGTGTAGAAAAAGTTATACCTCATGTTTATACATCAATAATTGATAAAGAAACAGGTTGTACAAAAGTAGAAGATATAAAAACACTTTACAAAATAATAAAAGAATTATTGGGGTAGATTTATGAATATATTAGCTTTTGGTGAAATAATGATGAGACTTTCAGTACCTGATTATAAGTTTTTAACACAAACAGACCAATTAAATTATGTAATTACAGGTACAGGGTTAAATATATTATCTGGACTTCAAAATTTTGGATACAATACCTATATGTTAACAAAGTTGCCTAATAACAATGTAGGTAAAGCATCAAGTGCAAACATAAGAAAGCTTGGAGTAAAAGATGATTTTATTACATATGGAGGAAATCATATAGGAGTATATTTTCTTGAGACTGGATATGGAGAAAGGCCTTCAGAAGTGACTTATTTAAATAGGCTAAATAGTTCATTTTGCGAGAGTAGGCTACAAGAATATGATATTGATAATTGTCTAGAAGGAATAGATGTAGTCCACATATGTGGGATTGCTATGCAACTTACAGATTCAGTTAAAGAGATTGCTTTAGAACTAGCTAAAAAGTCTTATGAAAAGGGGATAAAAGTATTCTTTGATTTTAATTTTAGACAATCGCTAAATCCAGACAAGACTTATGATAATTTAGTAGATGATTATAAAAAAATACTACCATATTGCCATGGATTATTTGCTAGCTATAGAGATATAAATAAAATACTTAATATAGACGCTCTAGATATAAAATCGAGTTCAGAATTGATTAAAAAAGAGTATGATATAGAAATTGTGGCTGGAACTATGAGAAGATTTGATGATATGAACAATAGATTTATAAAGGGATATATATCAAATAATGATGGCTATTTTGAAAGTAAGGAATATAAGTTAGAAATATATGACAGAGTTGGTGCTGGAGATGGATATGTAGCAGGAATTATATATTCATATTTGGAAAAGATGAGCAATGAAGATATAGTTGAGTTCGGGGTTGCTAGTTCAGTGCTAGCCCATACAACTTATGGGGATAATTCTTTAGTAAGTACGAATCACGTATTTAGACTTATGAACAATGAAAAATTAGATATATTGAGATAGTATTAATAATGAATGAAAAATTAAATAATAAGTAGATAGAAAATAGCATTAACCATAGAAAGATGGTTAATGCTATTTTTATAGTTAATATTAATTAATTTTATATTATAGAAATAAATTTTTCTAATGCTGGATTTGTATTGTTTTTATTCCATACAACTACAACTTCTATTCTATTTTGTACTTCATTTATGGGTACAATTGCAATATCCTGCTTTATCATAGTATCTACAACACAAAATGAAGGTAAAATGGATATACCCATATTAGAGGCAACTAATGATTCAATAGTATTAAGATCATTTGAACGTTGCACAACATTAGGTACAAATCCCGCTTCACGATATCTATTTTGTATCATGGACTTCTGCCCATATTCATCGCCTGTTTCCTTTACAAAAATAAACTTCTCATGTTGTAGCTCAATTAAATCAATATAATCCTCATTGCAAAGTGGATGACCAGGGGGTAAAAGAGCTACCAAAGAATATCTTTCTACAGTTTTATATTCAAAATCTTTTAATGGTTGATTTTCTGGATTAATAACAAAGGCAAGATCCATAAAATTATTTTTCACTAAGTTTAAAAGTTCAGTTATCTCGTTAGTACAAATTTCCATAGATATATTAGGGTATGTATTAGAAAATTCTTTTAAATATTGTTGAAATTTGTTTTTTTCATATCCTATTAAGATTCCAATACTCAAAGTTCCAAAAGAACCATGTGCAAATTGTTGTGTTTTTTCAATAGCATCATTGATATTTTTTATTATAGTACGTGCCTCAGATAAAAAAACTTTTCCAGCTGGGGTTAGTTCAACATGTCGTTTACTTCTTGTAAATAGAGTTACATTTATTTTTTCTTCTAAAGCTTTTATTTGTTGTGTAATAGCAGTTTGGGAAATATAAAACTTTTCTGCTGTTTTGGTAAAACTTAGATTTTCTGCTACAGATATAAAATATTCTAATTGTTTAGTATTCAAATAATCACCCCTATTTAAACTTGATTGTTTGTAAACATTGTTTATATATAATTAAAACTTATTATAGTATAAGAAAATTTACTTTTAAAGAATATTGGAAAATATTTGTATAAAAATATATGTTTTAAACATATCTTTATACTAGATTTTATAAACTTATTAATAAGAATAACTTATATATTCCCATGAAAACGATATTGGATTTAAGTAAGTTTGTCCCATAAAATGAAAGTATACCAATTAATAATATTTTAAATGAGAAAGGAGAAAAAATGGAGGATAAATTTTACGCAAAAGGAAAAGGAAATAACGGATATGTTAAAAACCTTGAAGTTTGTTCCTTTAATGACTTAGATGGAACTTGTGGAATGTTTCAAATGGCTCTGTACAAAAGAGATGAAAAATACTATTTATATGGATGTTGTTTTGGAGGAAGCAAAAAAAATGGAGTAATGATTAGTGATGTTACAGATCCTTATAATCCACACTTTATAAAACATTTTCAAATGTTAGATCCAAAAGAGTACCCTACAACAACAACTCCAAAAATTCAAATAGCAGATGATTTAATGATAGTAGCTATGAGCTGTGGAAGTGGACCAGGAGCACTTGTTGACCAAGCTAAATTAGCAAGTATTAAGTGCGAAGCAGGAATTAGAATATATAGTTTAAAAGAAGACCCTTTAAATCCTAAGTTTTTAGGATACTGGGATTGTGGATTAAAGCATGTAATGGGTGTCCATAGATTTATGTATAATGGTGGAAGATATGTCCATTTATCAAGTGATTGTGTTGGTTTTGAAGGTTTGATTTATAGAGTCATAGATATAATAGATCCAACTAATCCAGTGGAAATAGGTAAGTGGTGGAGACCAGACCAATATGCAGATGGATATCCAAATAGAACTTTTGATCCAGGGGCAGCTCATTGTCCAGAATTTATGGATAAAGGATGGCTTCATGGACCTCCATTTGTAAGAGATGGAAAAGCATATTGTGGTTATGGTGGAGCAGGTTTAGTTGTACTAGATGTTGAGGATTTAACAAGACCAAGATGTTTAGGTGAATTACCATTTATGCCTGCATTTTCTAGTAGACTTGCAGGAGCAAGAACTCATACAGCACTACCATTACCAGAAAGAGATTTAGTTGTTGTGCAAAATGAGGGAGAACGTTTCCAATTTTTTAAGCCAGAGAATATTACAGATGTTCAAGCCATGAATAATATACATATGGTTGATGTTAGTAATCCAACAAGACCAACATTAATTGCTCAATTCCCATATCCTGAAGTACCGAAGGATTTCCCATATCCTAACTTTAATGTTGCAGGGCTAGGAAAACCAGGGCCATTTGGACCACATAACCTTCATGAGCCAATGGATAATAAACCATGGCTAGAGCAAAGAGGAGATAGAGTATATTGTTGTTATTTCCATGCAGGATTAAGGGTTTATGATGTATCAGATCCATATTACATCAAAGAGTTAGCATATTTTATACCACCAAATCCAAATAAAACACCAGAAGAATCTTATTTCCCAGGATTCCCTGGACCACGCTTGGCAGTAACAGAAGATCTTATTGTTGATGATAGAGGTTACATCATCATAGATGCCTTAGATGATGGATTCTATATATTAAAAATGAAAGAATATTAATAAATGCTAAAGAGGGAGAGTTGAAAATGAAAATACTAGGTATTTCTTTTGGAACAAAAAATGGAAATAATGACACAATGTGTAAAGTGGCACTTAAAGGTGCTCAAGAAGCAGGAGCTGGAGTAGAATTTATTCAAATGTCATCTCTTAACATTAAACATTGTACTGGATGTTGTGCATGTGTTAAGAATTTATTATCTGGAAAAGGTAGTATGTGTGTATTAAAGGATGATTTTGAATGGTTACTTGACAAAATGAAAGGTGCAGATGGGATAGTAGTTTCAGACCCTATCTTTGAAGAAGGAGCATCAGGATTATTCCATACTATAATGGATCGTTTTGGACCAAGAGCAGATAGAGGAAATAATATTATAGGAACAAAAGTTGCAGAAGCTACAGGAGGAAAAATTCCAGACCCAAGAATGCTTAATGATAAAGTAATATCATTCATGGGAATAGGAGGATCAGACTGGGGTACAAGAGTTCAATGTGAGCATGCTATGCTAGCCTTAATACCAATGTGGAAAGTTATAGATAATGCTTGGTTCCCATGGGCAAAGGAATTAGTAATGGATGACTCAAAACTTGCTCAAGTTCATCAAATAGGTTTAAACATAGTTGAAGCAGCAAAAGATTTTGACAAAGCTTTATACCAAGGAGAAGAAGGAGTCTGTCCACATTGTAATAATAGATTATTCTATCTTGAGCCAGGTACTAAAAAATCAATATGTGCTCTATGTGGTATAGTTGGAGAATTAGATACTGCAAGTGGAAAAACTGTATTTAGTTTCCAAGAAGAACAATTAGGTCATGCTCATGATACTTTAGCAGGCAAGTTTATACATGGTGATGATATTAAGAAAATGGAAGGCCATTATGCAGAAGTTCGTAAAACACCAGAATTTAAAGAAAGAAAAACAGCTTACAATTTTATAGAACCATCAACAAAAGAAAAGCATGTTGAACTTTCATTAGGAGAATAATTAAAATTTATAGTATCTATGATTGCAAATCCAATAGCAATGAGGTTGGTGGGAATGAGGCAAGCTATAGAAGCTATTAATTATAATATAGGAAATGGATAGAAAGAAAAAAGAAATATTAACACTAGCTATAGGGATTGCTTTACTACCTCCTTTATGGGCAGTGTTAGCACCTTATATAGGAATAAAAACTGGAGCTGTAGCACTTATTTGTGCAGGACTATATGTAACAAATGGTAATAAACGAAAAGATGGATTAAAAATAATGTTCGGTTTTTGGTGTGGAGATTTATGGGCAGTTTTGGCCATTTTAATTATGGAGTGTATGAATTTCAATCCAAACCTAGAATTATTTTTAACTCTTAGTATATTAGGATTTTTTGCAGTTATAATTGCATCTTTATTTGAAAAAATAATATTCCTACCAGCATGGCTTTGTGGTTGGGCCATAGGTCTAACTATTATGACAGGTGAAAGTATTATTAACTTACAAGGTCTTTATATTCAAATTGCTGTGGCTATGGTAGTAGGAGTGTGGTATGTAGGAGCAGGTGTAGATTTATTTACTATGTGTATTTTGAAGAAAGATAAAAAAACGGGAAATTGAAAGCATGTGAATATAATTTGATTATAGGAGAATGTTTATGGGATTTGAATTTAAAATAATGAGAAGTTTAATATATGTAGGACTTGCTAAGGAAGAGTATAGACCTAAATTAATGGACTGGTTATATCGCTACCATATTCCAGATAGTATTAGTAATTTTGGACCATATTGTACTAAATATGCTTTTTATCAAGCGTATCCTACACCAGATGAAGGCGAACGTTTTGGTGTACGTAAGATGCAATTAACAGAGCACTATTGGATTGTAGATGAACATATGCCTGAAATGGCAAATAGAATTATGACAGAATACATGCCTATGGATGTTCTCCGTTGGCAAGGGTGTATACCAGATGTGGAGAATAAAAAAGTTCATGAGAATGCAGAAAGTGGAGATGCAGGACGTGCAGTAGGTGGGGATAACGGATGTCCACCATTTATATTTGCTTTTGTTCCAATAAACTGGGAAGAAGATTTTAGAGGAAAAGGGCGTACTGTACAAGATGGACCAAACTATCGCTGGCAATTTATGATTAAGTATCCAGATGGCATTTCTAAAGAAGAAGGAGAAAAATGGTTCTATGATGAAGTAGTTCCATACTTTACAAACTGCTGTTATGTTAATCGTTTTGTAAGTAGTAAAATTATGATTAACTATGGAGCAACTGCCTTTGATCGTGTAGTAGAACTATGGTTTGAAGGAGAAGAAGAATGGTATAAAGCTGTGGTTGAAGGGACAAAATCATTTATCAAAAAGCCAGAATGGGCACAAGAAGAAGAGTTCCCATATTTAAAGCCGCAATTTAATATTGCATCAGTATTCTTAGGCGATATAGCAACTATGGATGCATATTCACAGTATCGTGGATATATTCCAATGAGATAAAAGTTATAATTCATAACAAGCAAGTGGTGCACAATGACTATTATAGGCATCCGGTTTAGCCATAGTATCTCAAGTAAGTGGTGTGGCAATTGAAGTTGGACAATATGTATCAGCAAGTACAATAGCTACAAGTTGTTGGATTGATTTCAATTTTTAGGTGATATTCTTAATTATTCAACATTTATAGTAATGGTTATAGCTGTTATATGTAGTTTTATATTTATATTGATGATAAATAAGGCTAATAAATATGAAATAACAGCATTAGAATAAATTGATAATATTTGTTAAAAAAGAATTTAGAGTGTATTTAAAGATTAAGATGTTCCCTTTATGGTAGACAGTTGAAATAATAAAACTGTTAGAATAAAGGGAATATTTTTATGTCTAGGAAATCTTTTGAAATAAAAATTAAATATGTGCAAGAATATATTGTAAGTAAAGTATTATTATTAGAAATATGTAGACAAGATAATATTTATAACTTATCATATTAACAAGTTTACACTTGGCTTAGGAAATATAAAGCTAATGGACAAGAATCTCTTACTGATAATAGAGGTAAAAATAGATAAATACTCAGTTAAAAATGTACTAGAATTATTAGATGAGAAATGGTGTACTCATGTTTTGGAGAAATAAAAAGAGTAATTCCAAAGATTAAGAAATACTAAGCTGATTTTGACAATTCGAGATTTAGAAGATGCTGGAATTGTTAATAGGAAGCAATTTAATGAACATAAAGAGCATATATCAATAATAGGAGAATACAATGTATACAATTGGACAAGTATCTAAATTTTTAGGTATATCTAGAGATACACTAAAATTTTATGAAGACAAGGGATTAGTAAAACCTAAGAAAAATGATGAAAATGGATATAGAAAATATAATCAGTTTGATATATATGATATTACAACGATAAATTTTTATAGAGAAATTGATATCGAAATTAAAAAGATTCAAGAAATAATGAAAAGCAAGAGTATAAATAATTTAGAGCTTTTGCTAGAAGAGAAAGAACAAATCATATTGGAAGAAATAGAATATAAAAAGCTTCTTTTAAAAAAGATTCAGTTAATTAAAGAAGACTGTGACAAAATTAAAAAATATTTTGGGAAATACGCAATAAAAGAAATGAAACCTTTAGAAGTAAAGGGTAGAATAAAAAGTGTTACTGAATATGATGAATATGAAACTTTAAGAGAGAATACAGAAAGTCTAAAAAAAGCAGTTACATTAACTGCTTTAAGAAGAGTAATAAGTTTTAGTCAAGAAGGCATAACAGGAGAGAAGTTTATAATTGTAAAAGAAATAGAGGGCTTTGACAAAAACATAGAAGGTGAAGTTCTCGCTCATCCAAATTGCATTTATACTATTATTGAAGATGGAAGATGGTCAACTGGAGGAGAAAATATTGATGATAAGGTGGAAGACCGATTAAGAAAAATAGCAATAGAAAATGGATATGACTTACTTGGAATAGTCTATGTTAACATATTGCTTACTACTTACGAAGAAGGGCTTGAACGCATATTTTTAGAAATATATGCACCTATAAAAAAATAATATAAAAAACATTGACCTGAGACTTACTCATAGGTTTAAACTCATTGTATAAGCAATTATAACTTATATAGCAGTTAAATATTAATTTGAAATGAGGGTTCTTATGAGAGTAGAGAAAACATTAAAAAGACCTATAGTAAGTTTTATTATTTTAACAAATATAATTTTCTTACCACTTTTTTTATTAGCATTAGCAACTAGAATGTTAAAACTTCCAACAGTGGTATCTGACATTACTTTGTGTATATCAGCCTGGTCATCAACTTTTGCATTTATGATATTATTTAAAAAAATTTACCCAGATGAAAAATTTCTAGTATATGTAAAAGATAGATTTAGAAATAAATTTAAATTTTCAATAGTATCTATAGTAATTAGTATACAAGTTTTAATAGCTATAGTAGTTATACTTATATTAACATCTAAAAATCATGGAATAATGCCTAGCTTCACAGTTTCATCATGGGGAGCGTTTATATATTTATTCTTAAAAAATTTATTTGCAGGTCCATTAGGTGAGGAATTAGGTTGGATAGGATTTGTTCAAAGTGAACTTCAGAAAAAACATTCTACTTTAAAAGCATCAATAATAGTAGGGTTTTGGTGGGGGATGTGGCATTTACCAATATGGTTTACAACAGGATTTACAGGGATTGATTTAATAAAATATATTATATTTTTTATGATTGCGATTATATCAACTAGTATTATAGTGGCAACTTTTTATAATTTAAATAAAACTTTGTTAGTATCTATTATAATACATCAACTATTTAATTTTCTAATTGGGATAATTAGTGGAAGTTTAATAGAACTTATAAAATACTATGCAATATTATATTTGGTATTTGCAATTGTATTGATAGCTATAAATCCAAGAAATGCACTATATAAAAAGTTTTCTAAAAACACAACACAAACTCTTTAAGAGTGTAAGGGAGAATCATGTCATAAATGAGTGCTATGATTCTCCCTTACTTATTAATTAATTTTAAGTGAAAAATATTTGTAAGCATTCTCTTAAATCTGATTCTATTTTTAGTAGGTTTTTTATAAATAAAAAATTTATAGGATATTATTTACTGTTATGATAAAGTATAAAGAAATTGTTTTAGGAACCTGGAGGAATAGATATGGTTTTATTGGTTGTTGATACACAAAAACTAATAACAAATGAAAAGTTGTATAATTTTCATGGATTTGTAGCAAACGTAGAGAATTTAATTGATACAGCAAGAAAAAATAATATAGAAGTAATATACATACGTCATGATGATGGGGCTGAAAATGAATTAACTAAGGGTAATGATGGTTTTGAAATATATGAAAAATTTAAACCATGTAATGAAGAAAAAATATTTGATAAAGAAGTAAATAGTTCTTTTAAGAGAACAGGTTTATTAGAATACTTAACAAATAAGAGCGAAAAAGATGTAATTGTCACTGGACTTCAAACAGATTACTGTATTGATGCCACTATAAAATGTGGATTTGAGCATGGATTTAATATAATAGTTCCAGCTTATGCAAATACAACTGTTGGCAATTCATTTATGTCAGCAGAACAATCATATAAATACTACAATGAATTTATATGGAATGGAAGATATGCAGAGTGTATTTCTTTAGAAGAAACACTTAAAAGAATGAAATAGATAAGTATATACTACTATATAAGAAAGAAAATTTAGCTAAATAAGGCACATTAATTTGAATTGATGTGCCATTTTAGGTGTAATAATTTATGTAAAATTGATGTGATTTTTATTTCTTTAAATCTAATTTTTCTTGAGTTCCTTTATTTAAGAAACTCTTTTTTTATGTATTTTATGTATAGAATATATACTTGTATTATAGTTTGTATTTTAGATAAGTTTAATTTTTGTCTTAATCTAAAACAAAAGTTAGACTTAAATGAAATTGAAAAGGCTAAAATTATCAAATAAAATAAATATTGTGGAGGTGATGAAAATCCAGCGATAATATAAAGACTAATCTTAATAAGAAAGTAGGGATTAATAGAAGTGGACAAAGAAATTGTATCAATTCTTCAGATTTTATTAAATAGCACATTGATTACAGCTGATGAACTACAAGAAGAATCTAATGCATCAAAAAGGCAAATTACTTATAGAATAAATAAAATCAATGACATACTTAAAGTAAAAAAAGTACCACTTATATATTTAAGAGCTGATAAAGATATTATTGTTAAAAAAGATACAAAAGATGCAATTAAAGAAATCCTAGAAAAAAACTATTCTAAGAATACTTACTACTTTAGCAAAACAGAAAGAATTTTATATATGTATTTAATGCTTTTTATTAATCTGGAGGATATTTCAATTAATCATTTTATAGATTCTATAAAAGTAAGTAGGTCTACTGTAAATCTTGATTTTAAAGGTTTGATACCAGGGCTTGAGAAAAAGAACATTAAAGTTAAGAACAATCGTATAAACGGATATTACTTAGTCGGGAATGAGATGGAAATTAGAAGAGTACTTATTAAAAACATTATAGAAACGCTATCTAATGAGAAAAGTTCAAGAGTATTTGATATTTTTATTGAAGAGTATAAGTTAGATAGTTTTGAAGAAGCTAAAAAAATTATATTAAAGCTTGTAAAAAAATATGAAATTACTTTTGTTGAAGATAGATTAATAGAGTTCATATATATCTTTATCTTTCTAAAAGCAAGAATGTATTCAAATAGAATAGTTATTCAAGAAAATATAGATATTCCTAATATTGCAGTCATGAGTTCGATGAAGGAATACAAATTTGCTAGGGAACTATTAGAAGTATATGAGAGTAAAGAGAAGATAAAATCTCATAATATAATGTATATTAGTGCTTGGATTTTAGGTATATCAGTAGGAAATGATGAAGAAGATACAGAAGATAGAGCTGTTATTTCAAAAATTGTAAATAAAATGATGACAAAGTTTGGATATTTAAGTGGAGTTTATTATATAAGCCAAGAAAAAATATTTAAGAGACTATATTCTCATTTTAGACCAGCCTATTACAGACTTTTATTTAAATTGCCTATTTATAATCCAATTTGTGAAAAGGTAAAAGAAGAATATAGATTAGTTTACAGAATTGTGAGTAATGCAATGAAAGAGTTTTGTGGGCTATTTGGAGAAGACATTCAAGAAGAGGAATTAGCGTATTTAACTATGCATTTTGCAACCCTTTTCTCAGATAAAAAAGAGTTTGATGGACCTAGAAAAAGGAGAGCATTGATAGTTTGTTCAAATGGTGTTGGTAGTTCAGCTATTTTACATGCAGAACTGACAAGCTTGTTCCCTGATTTGCATTTTCTACCAATATTAGAATCCTCTGAGTTGGAAAATATCAGTGAATCTGTAGACATTGTGTTTACTACTAATTATAAGGCAGAGGGTTTAAAAACAGACGTTCCAGTAATTAAAGTTAGTCCTGTTATGACCCCAAAAGAAAAATATAAGGTTACACGTGAAGTGTACATTCAATTGGGTGATATTTTTTTAAGGCAACCTAAAATAGATGAGGTTATGGATATAATAAAAAAATATGCAAAAGTAACTTCTGAGAGTATGCTTTCAAGTGAGTTATTAGCTTATTTTACACAGATAGAAAATTTTACGTCTAAGGAAGGAGAAGGACCTATGCTAAGTGACATTACTAATGAAACACTAATAAAACTAAGGATAAAAGCTAAAGATTGGGAGGAGGCTATTAGACAGTCAGCTTCTGTCTTAGTTGAAAATAATAAAGTAACTGAAGACTATGTCGATGCTATGGTTAACTCAGCAAAGGCATCTGGACCATACATAGTAATTACAAAACATGTGGCGCTTCCACATGCTAGGCCAGAATCAGGGTCAAAAGAAATTGCAATAGGGATTGCTACTTTAGAAAATCCTATTGAGTTTGGAAATGATGATAATGACCCTGTAAAATATGTATTTTGCTTAAGTGCAATAGATAATAATAGTCATTTACGTGCTATGTCTGAGTTAGTTGAATTATTGGAAGAAGAGGAATTCTTTAGAGTTTTAGATAATGCTAAGGAAGCCAATGAAATTATTGATTTTATAAAAAAACACGAATTATAAAAGGGGGATTTAATTATGTATAAAATTTTAATCGCATGTAGAGCAGGAGTTGGCTCAAGTTTGATGTTAAAAATAAAGACTCAACAAATTATTAAGGAAAATAATTTTCCAATTGAAGTAGAGCATGGTTCATTAGACTCATTAAATGGATTCAATGGAGATGCTGTAGAAACATTAATTGATGTTGCTGAAGAGTTAAAAAATAAAGATTTGAAATTTGATATAATTGGAATTCACAACATTGTTGACCGTAATGAAATTAAAACGGCATTAGAAAAATTTCTTGCATCCAAAGAAAAATAAAATTTAATAGAATAAGGAGGGCTATTTATGGAGTTTATTATTAGTTTATTGAGTACACCAGCTGTTTTACTTGGTGTAGTTGCATTTATAGGATTGATTCTTCAAAAGAAACCAGCTGTTGAAGTATTTACTGGAGCTTCAAAAACACTTATAGGTTTCTTGATATTTGGTATTGGTGCTTCAGCTATGACTGGAGCATTACAGAACTTCAATAAATTATTCCAACAAGGTTTTGGAATTACAGGTGTTATAGCTTCACCAGAAGCAGCTACTGCACTTGCACAAGGTACATATGGTTTTGCAGTTTCATGTACATTGATTCTTGGATTTATATTAAACTTAGTTTTTGCACGTATTACAAGATTCAAAAATATTTTCTTTACAACAGGTCATAGTTTATTCTTTTCTTGTGTATTAGTTTTGATTATGAAAGCACATGGATTCGATAATACAATTACTATTTTAGTAGGTGGTACTATCTTAGGATTTATGTCTGCTGCATTACCTCAATTCTGTCAACCATTTATGCGTGAACTAACAGGTGGGGATGAACAAGCTATTGGTCACTTCAACATGATTGGCTATGGTTTATCAGGTTATATTGGTCGTTTATTTTCAAAGCATAAAGAAGAAACAACAGAAACGATTAAATTTCCTAAGTGGTTATCAATATTCAGAGATTTCTTAATGGGTCTGTCTATAGTTATGCTAATCTTATTCTATGTAGCAACATTAAAAGCTGGTCACGCATTTACTCAGGAACTTGCTGGCTCAACACACTGGTTGGTGTTCCCTCCTATAGAAGCATTTACATTCGTAGCTGGTATGTCAATATTAATGTCAGGTGTTCGTATGTTCTTGGCTGAAATAACTGCAGCATTCGTAATTATTTCAGAAAAATATATTCCAGGTTCACGTCCTGCATTAGATGTACCAACAGTATTTCCATACGCACCAAATGCAGTTATTATCGGATTTATTTCAGCATATGCTGCTGGTCTATTAGCAATTGTTATTATGGCATCACTTCCTAATATATTCCCTGTAGTAATTATTCCAGCCGCTCATATATGTTTCTTTTCAGGTGGTACAGCTGCAGTATTTGGTAATGCATCAGGTGGATGGAGAGGAGCTATTGTCGGCTCATTCGTTGTAGGATTATTTCTTGCATTCTTACCAGTTATACTATATCCAGTTTATGGGACACTTGGTATAGAAGGTGCAACTTTCCCTAACATTGATTATAACGTGGTTGGTTCAATATTACATAATATTTTACAATTTATAAAACCTATCTAAGACATATTAATATTATACAAGGACAATAGGTATTACCATTATAATTTTAAGGAGGATAAATCTATGGTAGAAAATACATTACCTGTATTTCTAGAGAATCTATCTAATGAAGTTGCGACGTTCATTGCTTCAATAGATGAAGTATCTATAAACAAAGCACGTGATTTAATTTTCGAAGCAGAAAGGAATCATGGACGTGTGCATGTAACTGGTATTGGTAAGCCAGGCCATGTATCGGGATATATCTCCTCATTGCTTTCGTCCACTGGAACACCAGCATATATATTGCATGGTACAGAAGCAGTACATGGGTCAAGTGGTCAAGTACTTGAGGGTGACGTTGTTATTGCAATATCTAATAGTGGTGAAACTAAAGAATTAAAAGCAACTGTTGAAACATTAAAAGCAAATGGAGCAAAAATAATTGGTGTAAGTGGCAATGTTGATTCATACTTAAAAAATTCTTCTGATATATTTTTATTTGCAGGTGTTAAACAGGAAGGCGATTGCCTTAATAAGGCTCCTCGTGCGTCAATTCTTGCTGAAACTATAGTATTACAATCATTAAGTGTTGCACTTCAGTACGCTAAAGGTCTTGATGCACAGCAGTATTTGAAGTGGCACCCAGGAGGAAGTCTTGGAAAGTCTATTAGAGAGGGAATGTAATTTTATGAAATATAAAGGTATTATATGTGCAATGATAACGCCATTTGATGAAAATCAAAATATCAATCCACATGCAACATGTGAGTTGATTGATTATCTAATTGATAGAGGAATCTATGGATTATTTATTTTAGGAACTAATGGTGAATGTCATGTACTTACAGATGATGAAAAGGTTGAATTTGCAAAAATTGTTATCAATCATACTAATAATCGTGTACCAGTTTTTGTTGGTACTGGTGGCAATTCAACTCGTGAAGTTATAAATTTATCTAAGAGAATGGAAGACATAGGTGCAAGTGCATTATCGATTATTACACCATACTTTGTGGCTCCAACACAACAGGAATTAATTTTACATTATAAAGCTATTGCTAAGGCAGTTAACTTACCAATTATGATGTATAACATGCCAGGTAAGACAGGAATTAATATTGAACCTGAGTCAGTATGTGAATTATCTAAGGTAAAGAATATTGTTGGAATAAAGGATAGTAGTGGTAAGCTTGATAATATAAAAGCTTATATTGAAATAACTAGGAATGAAGACTTCAGTGTATTTTCAGGCTCAGATTCACTTATTCTTGACACCTTGAAATCTGGTGGGCAAGGTGCTGTTGCAGCCACAGCAAATTTTCTAACAGAGATTGATATTGCTATTTATGATAACTTTATCAAGGGTGATTTAAAAGCAGCTCAAAAAGCTCAAAATAGTATTGAAGAACTTCGTCGTATTCTAAAATTTGGGACTATCCCATCTGTTATAAAGAAAACTGTTGTCTTAAATGGAATTAATGTTGGACCTGCACGACTTCCTGTAACTGAGCCAACTAGAGAAGTACTTGAAGAAATTAAGCAAGTAGTTGAAAATTATATAGCAATGTTTAATAAAGTGTTATAAATAGAGCAGGCAATTATGTTAATGTGTAGAGAATACATGTCTTATAAGCAATATTAATAAATTAAATAGAGATTAAAACGCTTTAATGAATACAGAGGTGAACGATATGAAAAAGATGAATATAACCAAAAAAATGGTAGAATGTGGAGCTCTAGCAATTGTAAGGGCGGAAACACTTGAGCGTGCATGTGAGATTGCTGAAGGCTGTATTAAAGGTGGAGTACCAGTTATAGAAATGAGTTATACCTTGAATAATGCTGGGGAAATTGTTCAAGGGCTTAGCAAGAAGTATGGTAAAGTACTTTGTGTAGGAGCAGGAACAGTTTTGGATAGCGAAACAGCTCGTCATGCCATTTTACATGGAGCTCAGTTCATTATTGCACCGAATTACAATGAAGGTGTAGCAAAAACTTGTAATAGATATCAAATTCCTTACGCACCAGGGTGTACATCATTGACAGAAGCAGTAGATGCATTGAGTTTAGGGGCTACCTTTATCAAAGCTTTTCCAATATCAGATTTCTATGGACCTAAACTAGTGAAGGTATTCAAGACACCAATACCTGATATGCCGATATTGGCAAGTGGTGGAATTACTCTTGATAACTTACATATATGGTTGGAAAATGGTGTTGATGTGTGTGGATTTGGTGGGTTATTAACCAAAGGTAGCGTTGAAGATATTGCTGAAAATGCTAGAAAGATTCGTGAAATAATTAAAAATACAAGAGAAGCTTAAAGTTGGAGCTGTTGCATGAACAATTATAAATTGATGTGTAACAGCTTTCTTTTTTATGTAGAGTAGCTTATTTTTAATATACAAGGAGAAATTCCTCTTCCTCACTGTAGGAGGTGCTCTACTAGATTTTATAAAACAATACATAGAAAATAAAATATCCTAATAGGTGTAACAGATAACCATATTACAAGTAAGTGATACGGTTTATTATTTATAATTTTATTATTTGAAATGTAGATAAATCCAGCAATGCAACTAATAGTTAACAAGATGCAACCATATAAGTCTTGTGAATAAACCAATAGATAAATATAATTTAAATTGAGATGAGGTGATTATGTTGAACTTGGGGGAAAATTTAAAAAGACTAAGAAAAGAAAGAAATTTATCACAAGAACAACTTGCTGAAATGCTAAATGTATCTAGGCAAGCTATATCAAAATGGGAATCTAATAAAACATATCCAGATATAGAAAATCTAATATTATTAAGAAATCTATTTAATGTAACTTTAGATGATTTAATAGTTAATGAAAATAAAACTGAAGTTGAAGATACGATTGTAGCAAGTAAATTACCTACTGATAATATCACAGATTATGATAAAAATGAGGAAGAAAATGACCCATCAGATAATTTAATTATAGGTGGTTTTATAATTGGTATATCAATTGGATTTGTAACAGATAATTTTATGTGGGGGGTAGTTGGTAGTTTTATAGGTATGGGAATTAGTTATATACTGGAATATGTAAAAGAAGAGATAGAATAAATTAAATTTTAAAAAGGTTAAACCTATAGATTTGCAAGATAAGGTATATGAAATGAGTCCAATAGAAATTTTTAAGGCATTAATAGATAACAGGATTAGATTAGGATTATTTTCTTATGCTATATTAGATACTAATTATCTAGGTATAAACACTTACTTTTCAAGTGTTGAATAAGAAAGAAAATAAATTTATATATATGCAATTAGAAAATTGTGATGAGACTATAGGAACAGGTTATGCTATATTAAATGATTATAAATTGAGCCAGGGAGAAAAGTATTTTATTAAATTTATTAAACAATTTTAGTATATCTACTGTAGGATATTTAAAAATAAAACTTTATAATAATGAATAATTAACATAGACCATATAAGATAATTACTTATGTGGTTATTTTTTAGTGAAGGAAGTACTTTTAAAAGTATAACAGAGAACTATATTATAAGTAATAGATACAGTATTTATGTGTATAGTATATAACATAAATAAGAATCAAAAAAATAAAAATAGCAATGGTCAATCGGACTTGTAGAGTTACTACAAAACACTGTAAATAGTATATTTAAATGTATATGATTTTCTATTATTTTGTACATAATTTCAATGGTTTTATCTTATTTTTTCTATTTAGAAAAGGACTGATTTAAAGTTCAAGTTATGATATAATTTCATTAAAAGAAGGCAAATTTTAGATAAATATCAGAAAATTATGGTTAAGAAACAATAAATTCTATCCTATGTATAAAATGAATCAAGTTTTGTTTGCAATAAATCAAACCTAGTGCCTAAATTAAAAGAAATCAACTTTACAAATTGAAGTTTTGTAATAATGTCAATAAATTTTGAAGTTATAGCATTAGGTAAATCAACAATAGCCACACCTTTAGCATTCGAGCTGGACAAAGAAGTATATCTTCGTTGGATTGTATTTTATAAAAAATTGTATTAGGAAGTGAAAAAATTTATACTAAGCCATCAGAAGAAGCAATTAGACAATTCTATTTACAATATTATCTAAGTGTAAATGAATTAGAGCAATCCTGTAATGATATTGAAATATTGATTGATAAAAAATAAATTTTATTTTTAAAAGCGGTTGAGTATGACAGATTGACTGTTTTTTCTTTTATAAACTTAACTACAATAGGTAAGTATTAAAAAGAGATATTTACTTTTCTAAGTATAGGGCTGTATTTGTCAATATAAGTATAATGTGGTATCATATAGGCTCAAAAGAAATTTTATATATTTAAAAATAAAATTAAAAATAATAAATGGAGGACATATAAATATGGAAAATTTGCCAAATTGCCCGAAATGTAATTCAGAATATACTTATGAAGATGGAACGCTTCTAGTTTGTCCAGAATGCTCTCATGAGTGGACATTAGGATTAGATGCAGAAGAAGATACAGACATTATTAAAGATGCAAATGGAAATGTGTTAAATGATGGAGATGCTGTAACAGTAATAAAAGACCTTAAAGTAAAAGGAAGTTCATCCTCTATAAAGATAGGAACAAAAGCAAAAAGTATACGTTTAATTCATGACCCATCTGATGGGCATGATATAGAATGTAAAATAGATGGTTTTGGAGCTATGAAACTAAAGTCTTCTGTTGTCAAAAAAGCATAGTATAAAAAATTTGTGGTATTTATGAAATAATCTATATAGCTATTGTACAGATATAAATTTAAGATTTTAATGTAGTGAAAATTCATTAGGAGGGTAGCTTATGTGTTATTTTTTAAAAGGTGAAAAACAAGATTACTATGTAAATAAAGTAATGGAAGAAATGAAAAAAGTAGTACCTATAGTGTACAGATGCTGTGAAGATAGTGAAGATGGAGAAGCAGTAGCTGGATGTGATAAAAATGGTGAAGTAAAGTTATGGATAACATTTGACCCAAATGAAAGATTAGAAATGGATAAGCATATAGAAAAAGGTACATTACTAGAATATATTATTGGTTAAGAAAGAAATCTTAGTATTTCTTTCTTTTTTTGTGGCAAATTTAGCTTATAGATTTTTAAAGGATAATTTATATATTTTCTTGTGTGAGTGTAATAGATTATTTTTCAATGGGGGTTCTAAATATTTTACCTGTCCTCCTTAATATACTATTATCGCTTTTATCTGGATTTATAAGATATTGTATGTATAAGATATGTAGATAAAAATCAAGGCAAAATTTAAAATAATACAATTTAAAAATGTAACATAAAATTATATTATAAACAAAATTATAATCAGGCGTGGAAAAGAGCAATTACTTTTATTAAGATGTGATAAGATAAATATAAATAAGAAAATCCTAATATACTAGAACTAAGTATCTTCAAAAAATTACTTTATTTTAAATTCATTAAAATAAAAAATTATAACCATATTTTTAATAAATTTTAAAATATAGCTAATATTGACTAAGGAGTTATTTACTAAAAAATAATCAAAATATTTAAAGATATTTTAGGATATAGGTTAAGTCTAAAATAAAAAATAAATGTATGTTAGAAGTATAATCAAATCTAACATATAGGAGGGTTATATGAGAGAGATAGTAATTTATTCGTTATGCGAAAGAGAGGAAAGTTCTAATAAATATTATAAAGATGTATCACTTTTTACCAATCAAGTAATAGATAAAGTTTCCAAATCTACTGGTATATATACAGAAGAATTTAGAGCGTTTATATATCAAAATGAGATAGAATGTGTAAGAAGTAATATAGAATATGTACTTGAACTATTAGTCTTAGGTTTATTATGGAAAATATATATAAATAAATCAATAACATTAAAGAAAATACCGAAAAGTATGCTTATAAAACTATCCAAATTAAGGGAAAAAAACAATCTAAAAAGAACAGCAGATTTTTGTAGAGGAATTTTAGCAACGATATTTTTGAATAAAGAGTATAGAAATAATATAGATTTAACACTGAAAAACTTTAGAAAACTAATTGATTAGTTATCAGCTACAGGAGAATTTAATCAAGAAGTCAAGAGGTTAAAAATATGGTTGGAGCTGAAATAATTAATAGGTGCTATATAGAAGAATTTTTGAATGCAAAAGAAAAAAGACTGCTTTTACAAAACAAATGGTAGATGTTGAGGATGTAGGTATAATTGGTGTAGCATGCGTACTTAACCTTATATCTGGAGGATGGAAAGTGAAAAATTTTGGATTTGTTCCTCAATGTGTAGTATTAGATTATTGTGGATGCAAAAATCATTGGCATGAAAAAGGTATTGTTACAGATATTAACGTTGATAGATTACTGTATACTATTGGAATAAAGGACACTTTAACTTATAATTAAAGAAGAAGTAATTTTGTACAAATAGTTTAAAAATGACTTATTAATAAATATTAATTTATAAAATGCAAAAACAAAAGGAGAATAGATATGAAAGCTATACATAAAGATAAATATAATAATCAACTATTTGAAAGTTTAAAAATTGACTGTGAAAAGTGTTTTGGACTTTGTTGTGTGGCCCTTTATTTCTCTGCTTCAGAAGACTTTCCTGTTAATAAGGAATCAGGTAAACCATGTACTAACTTACAATCAGATTTTAAATGTTCTGTACATAAAAATCTTAGAAGGCAAGGATTTAGAGGTTGTACTACATATGATTGCTTTGGTTCAGGTCAAAGGGTAGCTCAAGTAACATACAAAGGAAAAAACTGGATACAAGAGCCAGAGTTAGCAAACCAGATGTTTGAAGTATTTTTAGTTATGAGGCAGTTACATGAAATGTTATGGTATCTTAAAGAAGCATCTACATTAGATATATCTGATGCAACCAAAGAAAAACTTAATCTAATAATTGAAGAAACTGATAAGATAACTAATATGAGTCCAGAACAACTAATAGATTTAGATATAATATCACATCGAGCAAAGGTTAATTCATTATTGTCACAGGCTAGTGACTCTGTATTAGAAAAAGTCAAATCTTTTGTAAAGAGTTCCAATTTTAAAAATAAGAAAAAATTAAGTAAAAGTATGGATTTAATAGGAGCTGACCTTAGAAAAACAAATTTAATAGGAGCAGATTTAAAAGGTAAATTTCTTATAGCAGCTAATCTAAGGGAGACAGATTTAAGTGGTGCTAATTTGATAGGAGCAGATTTAAGAGACTGCGATATTAGAGGGGCAAATCTTAAAAATAGTGTATTCCTTACACAATTACAGATTAATACTGCAAAGGGAGATTCTAATACAAAGTTACCAGAGATACTAGTACGTCCTAAATACTGGGATAAATAATTAAATTATTACATAACTTTACAAAATATGAACTTTTTTGACTCCAGTTCATAGTATATATTAGAGGTTCTTTAGAGGAATTTCTTAATATATAATATAATAGGAGAGATATAAAAATGAGTTATCAAAATTGTAAATGTGAAAAAGATTATATGTATGAGGATTATAAATATAATAAATGTAATAAGTGTTATAATGACTATGAAGAAATGACACATGTTCATGAATACTCAGAAAGTGTTAAATTAGCAGAAGAATGTGACGATAGACATAATCATCGTGCTGCAGGAGTTACAGGTGAAGTTATACCAATAAATGGTGGAACAAATCATGTTCATAAAATAAATGATAATGTAGATTTTCTTGACCATTTCCACAAGATATGTGTTACAACAGGTCCAGCAATTAATATACCAGGAACTAATAAGCATGTTCATTTAGTATGTGGAAATACTACTGTTAATGATGGCCACTGCCATAAATTCCTTTTTACTACTCAAATAGAAGCACCTTTAGTATAAACTAAGGTAAATTATTGTAGTAAATTTATTAAATGTAAGTATGTAAATTATAAAAGTGTATTAGAGATAATATTTAAATTTAATGAGGACTATGATATTAACTTTCATAGTCCTTTATAATTTCTATCTTTGATAAAAAAGAATATTAATTATGGAGAGGAGATTATTATGAGTTCTGAAATAGTTTTTGAAATGAAACAAAGAAGTGCAAAAGAATTTCAAGAGATGTTACAAGTTTGGGAATCATCAGTAAGAGCAACACATGATTTTTTAATAGAAAAAGATATTGAATCTTTGAAGCTATTAGTTAAAATTGGTTTGACACAAGTAGAAACTATGGTTTGTGTAAAAGATGATAATATGATTAAAGCCTTTATGGGAATAGATAAAGATAAAATTGAAATGTTATTTATAAAAGGTGAATATAGGAGTAATGGTATTGGAAAAAAACTAATATTATATGCCATAAATAAATACAATATAAAATATGTTGATGTAAATGAACAAAATAAAAAAGCAGTGGGATTTTATACTCACTTAGGGTTTAAAGAGTTTGATAGGTCTGAAATAGATGGGCAAGGGAATCCATATCCAATATTACATATGAAACTAGGTTAGTATAGATTTAGTACTATATTAAATATATAAGCAAATACAAGTTAATAGTAGAAAGCACTTTTTTAAGAAGAAGAAAGTGCTTTTTTTATTTGTGAATAGTCGTAAATAGAATAATTTATAAGATATTAAATTATAAATTATTAAAAGATAATATATATTTAAGTTATTTACAGGTTAAAATATAATAAAAAGATTAAGGGGATATCATGAAAAAGAGAATTTTAAATAATTTTATAAAATTGGTGAAATATAACTGGAGTACATTAATTCTATTTGAGTTATTTCATAAAGGATTAGCTTTGTTGATTATATTACCATCAATTAAATTTGTATTAAGTAGTTCTATGAAAAGTGCAAATATAGTGTATTTAAGTACTGATAACATAGGAGAAATATTAACGAATCCTCTATCAATAATATTAGCTATACTGTCAATTATAATATTGGCATTTTATATGTTTTTTGAATTTACTTCAGTAATTATTTGTTTTGATAAATCACGAATTTCTGAAAAAATTACTTTGTTTAAACTTATTAAATTATCCTTAAAAAAATCTATAAACATATTGAATCCTAAAAATATATTATTATTTGTGTTTGTATTACTAATAGTTCCATTAACGAATATAGCCTTAACCTCAGGTTTTATAGGGAAAATAAAACTTCCTGAATATATATTGGATTATATAAGTTCTAATATTGTTCTAAATATAATTTATATAGTTTTAATTTTAATATTATATGTATCAGTTATTAGGTGGATTTTTAGTATACATGAAGTAACTCTAAATACAAATAGTTTTAAAGAAGCAAGAAATAAAAGTGCTAGCCTTACAAAAGGAAAAGCAATAAAATTAATACTTTATTCTTTAGGATTGTCTCTAATAGTTACTGTCATAGGGTATATAATTTATCATGTTATTATTATATTGATAGGAATATGGACTAAAAATTACACCAATGCAAACTTTTTAAAAGATATATTTATTAGTAGATGTATTATGTTTAATGATTATGCAGCATTTATTTCATCAATAGCTATATTTATAATTAGTACTGGATTTATTTCTGCATTTTATTATGAATATAATGACATTCGTGTCTATAAAAAGAATCTAGAAAAACAAAAAAACTCAATAGGGGCAGTATTAAAAGTTACTTTGAAAATAGTAGTAATTTTATTTGTCCTACATATTGAGTCAATGATGTACTCTTTAAACAATGATATTTTATTTAATACTTCATTTTTTTATAACACAACAGCAACGGCTCACAGGGTTTCAGCGTTGGTTGCTCCAGAAAACACTATAGCAGCATTTAAAGAAACCTTTATAACTCAAGCTGAATATGCTGAAATTGATGTTCAAGAAACTAAAGATGAAGAGTTGATTTTATTTCATGATTATAATTTTGAAAGAGTCACTGGTGTAGATAAAAATGTTTGGGAAGTAGATTATGATGAAATTAAGACATATGATGCAGGAAGTCATTTTAGGTCAGATTTTGCTGGAGAGAAAATACCAACTCTTGATGAGGCAATGAAGTATTCTAAGGGGAAAATAAAATTGCTAATAGAAATAAAGTTTAATGGTCATGAAAAAACTGATGTAGAAAAAAGAGTATTAGAGCTAATTAAATCAAATAGACTAGATAGTCAATGTGTTGTAGCATCAATGAATAAAAATGTATTAAAGAGGGTTAAAAAATTAAATCCCAATATGGTAACTTGTTATTTAACAGCAGTTGCATATGGGAATTTTTATGACTGGGACTATGTTGATATATATGGAATAGAGTCCACATTTATAAACAAAAAAGTAGTAGATAACATACATCAAAAAGGAAAACAAGTTTTTGTATGGACTATTAATAGTAGTAAATTAATGAAAAAAATGATTAATTTAAATGTAGATAGTATAATTACAGATAATCCATTTTTAGTAGATGATGTAATTTATTGGCAGAAAAATGGATTTATAAATAGAGTAGCTAATTATTTATTTAGGTAGATTCTTATAAAGATATAATTGAAGTATATTAGACTAAAAATGTGCAAATTGTAAAATAATATATTTATTTTACAATATTTTAAATAACCGTATCATAGTGAAGCGATACGGTTATTTTTATTTGTTAATAACTTTATGTCTGTAATCATTTCCCCATTCATGCATTGAATTTAGAACTGGTTCAAGACTATAACCAGTTTCCGTTAGGGTATATTCTACCTTTGGAGGAACTTCTGGATAAACTTTTCTAGTTACTAAATCACTTTCTTCCATAGACCTTAAGTTTGATGTTAAAACTTTTTGAGTTATGTTTCCAATAGATTTTTTGATTTCACCAAACCTTTTAGTACCATCTAATAGTTCTCGTATAATTAATACCTTCCATCGATTACTGATGAGTTGTAAAGTAATCTCTACAGGACATTCAGGTAAATCTTTTTTCATAAATCATAACATCCTTTCTTTAATAATCCTCTTTAAAGTATTATATCATTTTAGGTAATATGCATAAAAATTTATTTTAAATATATAAGTATTTAAAAATGAAATATACCAATAGTTTCTATTAGGTAACTATAGTACTTTAAAGTGCTTACTATACAGTAGATACTAATGAGTTTATTATATTATTAAAGAAATAAAAAATACAACAAATTATTTTAGGGGGTAGATGAAATGAATGAAGTAGTAAAGTTTTTAAAGGAAAATCCAGTTCAATATTTTGCAACAATAGGAACTGATGGAAAGCCAAAAGTTCGCCCATTCCAATTTATGATTGAAGAATGTGGGAAATTATATTTTTGTACAAGTAATGAAAAAGATGTATTTAAACAAGTTAAAAAAAGTCCATATGTAGAAATAACTACATCAACTCCTGAATTTGCTTGGATAAGACTATGTGGAAAAGTCATATTCTCAGATAATAAGGATATAAAGAAAAAAATAATTGAATCTAGTGAGCTTGTTAAATCAATCTATAAGAATGAAGAGAATCCTACTTTTGAAATCTTTTATCTTGAGGATGCTAAGGCTGTAATCTCAGATTTTTCAGGGGAGCCACCAAAAGAATATAGTATTTAATACAAAAAAATTAATGCTAATAGCTAACAATATTATTCTAACAACATTAAAATAGAATTTAAGTTAGATGATAATATTATCCTTGCTTTAACATAATTAATTCTAATAAAAAGATAAATGTTTAAAAATATTATACGAATCCATCACATTACAAATAAACAAGAGAGTCATATTATATGAAATTAAATGATTCTCTTATTTATTTGTATAAGTTTATATATTGACATTGACGCTACGTAATTCTATATACTTTATTTTAAAGGAGATGATAAAAATGAATATTATAGAGGTACGCTCAGATAAAATATATAAAAAAATAATTAATGCACCTATAAATAAGAAAGAGGATATATACAGATATGAATTGATGAAACCTTTTGAGTTTAAATGGAAGTGTATAAACGTTCCAATCACTGCAAAACAAGAAGGTGGATATGATGTAATTATGGCAAGTGATATGATGGGGGTTTTATCTCCAAGAGATATTAATGAAAATCAAATAAATAGCATAAATATTTTATCTAATGACAAGCTTTGGAACAGGTGTAAAGAAACTATTGAAAATTCCCTAAAGTCTTTTATAAAAGAGGGATATAAATTGAATACTGAGGAGTATAAATTTTCAATATTATTAGCAAATCCAGAAAGCCCTTATACAATATTAAGTGATGGATATTTTGGTGATGGTGGAATTCCAGGATATATATTTTTATCAATAGTTCCAAATGAGTACACTATTAATAGGTTACCAGTAGCACTAGCGCATGAATGTAATCACAATATTCGATTTCAATTTATAAAATGGAGCAATGACATAACTTTGGAAGAAATGATGATAAATGAAGGTCTTGCAGAAAACTTTGCAACATGGATGTTTGGAGATGATATGGTAGGACCTTGGGTTAGTAAGACTGACCTTGAAACACTGAATACCTATATAAAGCCAATAATTAAAAGTGGCTTAAAGGAAACTGGATTTCAAAATATAATATCATATCTTTATGGTGATGATATAGCTAAAATGCAAGGATATTTTCCAGTAGGACTACCTTATTGCGCAGGGTATGCCTGTGGTTACTATATGATTAAGTATTATTTAGAAAAAACAAACAAGTCAATAGTGGAGGCTACATTATTACCATATAGTGAAATTATAGAGGTAATAAGGGAGTTTTGGGATTAAATCTATAAATTGCATAATCTAAAAAAAGATTATGCAATTATTCTATTTTTGAGAAAAATAAATTGACAATGATTTGTAAGAAATATACAATAATATATATAAAGAAATATTTCAATGATAAAATTTTGAAGATTTCATATCTAGTGTATCTAATACTACATGCTAGTTTCTTATTACTTATCTAAATATTATGTATTTCATAGTTACCTGTAAATTTACTATAAAAATATGAAATACACTAAATAATCGACTGAAAAATGAAATATTAATTAAATAAAATTCAAACTATAAAGATTAAATGAATATAATTAAAGTAAATATATAAAATTGAGTACAATACTCAATTTTTAATAGATTGTTAAATTTTAATTACACTTTGTACAATATAACTTATATCATATTTATACTTAAAGAAGCAGTATAATTACAGATATAATTTAATCTGTAAAATTTATATGAAATGGAGATGATGCTATGACAGAATTGATGATTATAAGTGGATTAGTGCTATTGATTTGTATAACCTCAAGCAAGGTATTATATAAATTTGGAGTACCAATATTATTGATTTTTATCTTATTGGGCATGTTATTTGGGTCTGATGGAATGGTAGGAATCTATTTTGATAACTATGAGTTAACAAAGCAATTATGTTCTATTGGATTGATATTTATAATGTTTTTTGGAGGATTTGGAACAAACTGGAACATGGCTAAACCAGTTGCAGTACCTTCTATACTGATGTCTTCATTAGGCGTAATAATTACAGCAGGTGTTACAGGTATCTTTTGTTACATGGTAATAGGAACTAGTTTATTTGAAGGTTTGTTAATTGGAGCAATTGCAGCTTCAACAGATGCTGCATCTGTATTTGCTGTATTACGTTCTCAAAAACTAAACTTAAAAGGTTCTCTTGCTTCATTATTAGAAGTTGAAAGTGGAAGTAATGACCCAATAGCATATATGTTAACATTAATTATTTTGACATTGATGAATAATTCTGGAGTAGAACTTATTATTCCAATGGTAATAAAACAAATAACTTTTGGATTGGCAATAGGATTTATATTGGCAAAATTATCTGTTTATATTTTGAGAAATTCAAATTTTGAAATAGAAGGATTTTATACTATATTTATTACAGCTATTGCGTTACTTTCTTATGCACTTAGTGAGTATGTTGGAGGAAATGGATATTTAAGTGTATATATTTCAGGTATTATTATAGGTAATAGTAAGATACCTCATAAAAGGAGTCTAGTTCATTTCTTTGATGGAATTTCATGGATTATGCAAATAATGTTATTCTTTATGTTAGGATTGTTATCCTTCCCTTCAAAACTACCAAGTGTATTTGGTATAGCAATAGCCATATCTATATTTATGATAATTATTGCAAGACCATTAGCCACATTTATAACTCTAGCAAAATTTAAATTTTCAAACAAAGAAAAATTGTTTATATCATGGGTAGGTCTTAGAGGTGCTGCGTCAGTAGTTTTTGCAATTTATGCAGTTACTCAAGGAGTAGTCATAGAGAATGATATATTTCATATAATATTTTTCATAGCGTTACTTTCAGTAGGACTACAAGGTACGTTGATACCAACTGTAGCAAGGAAGTTAGACTTGGTTGATGATAATACACCTGTATTAAAAACATTTAATGACTATGATGGTGAAATTAGTTCTAAACTTATAGAAGTAAATATAGACGATGATAGTAAGTGGGCTGACAAGAGTATAATGGATTCTAATATACCAGAGGACATATTAATAGTTATGATAAAACGAAAAGAGCAGGTTTTAGTACCTAAAGGGTCAACTGTTATAAAAAGAGGGGATACTTTAGTATTAAGTGGAGACAGAATTGAAGAATTAATATAATTATAATTTATTTAATATTGACTTTAACCTAAGGGTAAGGTTTAAACTTAAATTAATCAAATCTAATGCGCAGGTGATGAGATGTTTTCTATAGGAATGTTTTCTAAAATAAATAAAATAACTACAAAGACACTAAGGTATTATGAAGATATAGGGCTGTTAGAACCAGAATACGTAGACGAATTTACAAAATACAGATACTATACAACAGAACAATTACCAAAATTGCATCAAATAATCACCTTAAAACAAATGGGCCTATCACTAGTTGAAATAAAAGAAATAATAGAAAAGCCTGAAGAGGTGGAAAAGATTTTAATAAACAAAGAAAAAGATATATTAGATGTAATGAGGAATGAAGAATATAAGCTTATTAAACTACGTAATTACCTTAAAAACTTAAAAGGAGAAGTCGATATGAATAATGTAATTATTAAGTCCCTACCAAAAGTTAAAATTGCTTCTATGAGAAAAGTATTAAAGAATTATGATGAGCTTTTCAATTTGTTTCCAAACGTAATGGCTGGAGAAATGATGAAATCAGGATGCACATGTATGGTTCCAGACTATTGTTTCAATATATATCATGATGGTGAATATAGAGAAACAGATATGGATGTTGAGATGTGTCAAGCGATAAATGACCTAAAAGAAGACACGGATTTATTAAAATTTAAAGAAATAGACGAAGTTGAAAATGCAGTTTGTATATTGCATAATGGGCCATATTCAACATTAGGAAAAACTTATGCAGATGCATTTAAATGGATACAAGATAATAAATATGAAGTAATAGGGCATTTTAGGGAATCTTATATAGATGGTATATGGAATAAAGAAAATGAAGAAGAATGGTTAACAGAAATCCAGATACCTGTGAAACATATTTTATAATAAATTAAAATAATATATAAGTAATTAAGTAAGGTCTGTCTAAATAAAAAGATAGACCTTATTTTTATCATATATAGATTTAGATAGAACTGACAAGATAATACTAAATGAAAGGTATTTTAAAATAGATAGTTTTCCTAAAATGATGGATATAGAGTCTCCACATAGTATCCTTGATGTATTTTGGGATTTAGATAAAGTAAAAGATAAGTATTTTATACAAGAAAATAAGTTTTTAAGGGCACTATTAATTATAATGAGTTACAGTAAATAAATAATAATTGCAAGTGAATATTTTGTAAGTGAAAATAAAAAACATATAAAAATAGCACTAAGTAAAAAGGAGAGGACATATCTAGAACAATTAAGTGATACCTTATTTGATTTTGAAGAAATAGGGTATAATTATTATATAATTGATGCTCTTATGAAGTTGGCACTAAGAGAAAGAGTTTCTCTCTATATATATCTGTTGGATTTGGAAATAGGATTAGAAATAAATGGATTATTTAGCAATGTATATATGGGGTTAAATGGAAGTATAGATATAGTTAAGTATATTTGCAGTGTAGAAGGCTTATATGTAAGATAGAGTATCAATTGTATAAAATAGTAATTCTAAGAATAGTAGGTGATTGTATGGAAATATTTGCAATAGGACATTCAAATTATCCATTTGATAAGCTTATTAATATGATAAAAAAATATAATATAAATTGTGTAGTTGACATTAGAGAAACTCCATATTCTAAATATAATATTCAGTATAATAGAGAAACATTCAATGAATCACTAAGAAAGGCTGGATTTGTATATATATACATGGGTAAGGAATTTGGGGCAAAAAGAACTAATAAAGATGTATATACACAAGAAGGTTATGCAGATTTTGAAGAGGTAATAAAGGAAGATATATTTTCAAAAGGAATAGAGAGATTAAAAAAGGGATGTCAAATGGGTTATAAAATAGTTTTATTAGGTGCAATGCAAGAGCCTATAAGATGTCATAGAAGTATTTTATTAGGAAAAATATTAAATAAAGAAGGTTTCGATGTAAAATATATAATGCATGAAGGACATTTAGCATCTCAAGAAGATATAGAAGAGTCATTGTTAGATAAGTATTTTAGTGATAGAAAACAACTTAGTATTGATAATTTGTTAGGAAATGCATTAACAAGAGAAGAGAAGATAAAAGAAGGTAACGAAACAGTTTATAAAAACTTGTAAATACTTATAAAATATTACAATATTTTATAAGTAAAACTGTAGCCTCGTACGTGTAGAAATATACGTAGGACACGACTTGAAAACCAGTAACTCCTAAAGCCTAACGACTACAATAAGAGATAATCAAACTCTTATGAATGTGAAGAAATTCTGAAACAACAGTTAGGATGATATATGGCGAGAGCCTAAGTATTAATACAATGGATGTTTGGTCGCCAAGCCTAGAAATAGGAAGGTCAAACGACTATCTCGAAAGAGAGTACAACTCAAGTGATTGGAGTTGGAAGCGGGTCGCCCTTAACACGTAATGGTGAAGGTGAAGAAATAGTCTACGCACGTTCTGAAAGGAAGTGACTATTAGTGTGAGCGAAATAGTGTCATAGAAGTAGCGTTCTATGGTAAATAGCATAATACTTATAATATTAAATATAAAAACATATAAAAACATATAAAAACATATAAATATAATATTGTTGATGTTTTGTACCCTTGATATAATAAACATATTGGAGGTGTGAAGTATGAAATATTATTCAATAAGTGAATTTGCTAAAAAAATTAGAGTTACTGAACAAACACTTAGAAATTGGGATAAAAAAGGGACTTTTAAGCCACATCATACATCAGATTATGGAAAAAGATTTTATTCTCAAGAACAACTTAATGATTATTTAGGAATAAATCCAGTAGAAGTATCAGATAGAAAAGTGATTGGTTATTGTAGAGTAAGTTCTCATAAGCAAAAGGATGATTTAACAAGGCAAATTGAAAATGTGAGAATGTATATGATAGCAAAAGGATACCAATTTGAAATAATCACAGATATTGGGAATGGGATAAATTATGATAAAAAAGGACTTAAAAAACTTCTAAAGATGATACAGTCTAATAAAGTTGAAAAAGTTGTGATTCTTTACAAAGATAGACTTTTAAGACTTGGATTTGAATTGTTTGAAAACATTTGTAACTATAACAATACTAAGATTGAAATTATAGATAGTACTAATAAAATAGATGAAGAAGAGTTAGTTGAAGATTTAGTGCAGATAATTACTGTATTTAGTTGTAGGTTACAAGGTAAACGAGCAAAGAAAACTAGAAGAATTATTAAGGAGTTAGCAGAAAATGATAAAAGCGAAGAAAGTTAGATTACTCCCAACTAAAGAACAAGAAGAAATGTTTTTTAAGTGTTCTAACATAGCAAGATTTAGTTATAATTATTCTTTAGGTCTTAGAATCAGATATTATAAGATGTTCAAAAAAACTATATCAGAACAGAGATTAAGAAAACATATAACTAAAAGAAAGAAAACTAAATTAAAATTTTTAAGTGAAGTATCTAATGATATACCTAAGCAAGCAGTTAAAGATATGAACCTAGCTTTTAAGAATTTTTTTCAAAAAGGAAACAAAGGATTTCCAAAATTTAAAAGTAAAAGAAAGTCTAAATTATCTTTTTACAATGATGTTTGTAAATTAAAGATAGAAGATAATAATATAATCCAACTTGCTAAAATAGGTAAAGTTAAAACAAGTGAGCAACTTCCAATAAACACTAAATTTACAAATCCTAGAATAAGCTATGATGGTAAGTATTGGTACATATCTATAGGAATTGAAGTAGACGAAAATCAAGTCGGCTTAAATAAAGATTTAGTGATTGGGGTAGATTTAGGACTTAAAAATCTTGCAATATGTTCAGATAACTCTGTATTTAAAAATATCAACAAAACTCACAAAGTCAGAAAAACTGAAAAGAGGTTAAAAAGATTGCAACGTAAGGTTTCAAGAAAATATGATATGAATAAGCAAGGTAATAAGCATTTGAAAACCAAAAATATCTTAAAACTTGAAAAAGAGATAAAACTTATTCATAGAAAACTTACAAATATACGTAATAATCATTTGCATCAGACCACAAACAGTATCATTAAAAAATATCCTTGCAAAATAGTAATGGAAGACTTGAATGTTGGTGGAATGATGAAAAATATCTACCTATCAAAAGCAGTTGCAAACCAAGGTTTCTTTGAATTTACAAGACAAATGGGATATAAATGTAAATTTAATGGAATTGAGTTTGTAAAAGTAGATAGATTTTACCCTTCAAGTAAAAAATGCAGTCAATGTGGTTCTATCAAAAAGAACTTAAAATTGAGTGATAGAATTTATAAATGTGAGTGTGGACTTGAAATTGATAGAGATTTAAATGCAAGTATAAATTTAGCCAACTATGAAAAATTAGCATAGAATCACTTAAAAGACAATGCTGATATGTAGGGTACGTTGTACCCGAATTTACGCCCTTGGAGTGTACTAGAACTTGTGAGTAGAGTATTTGTCAAAAGCATACACATTGAATAGGGAAGAAAAATAATTTTATGAGTTTTAATATGTTTTTATATTAAATTATAAGTATTATGCAACGGTTATAGATTAGCTAATAAAGAAATAGGATATAGAACAGAAAAAATAGGTAAGTAAAATATATTAACTACCCAAAAACTTAAATACTATTTAATAAGAAAAGTTATTATAAATTTGTAACAGTTAAACATGATGTACTAGCTAAGGTCGTTATGTTAAATTAATATTATTATCTAAAGGGTTACATTGTTTTAAAGAGCACATCATGTTGTACTGTTAAAAAATAAAATCTCTAATATTGCCATAATCAACTGTTCTATTAAGAGTAGGATGGCTAGATATAAATCTAACTGTAATCTTTGAGTTTAACAAACAAGGATTTGAAGTTAAAAATATTCTATCTCCATTGACAATAGAAGTAATAGCTACTGGTAAAATATCAACAAAGGTATCATATCTATTTCTAGCAATTTGATAAGGATAGTTTCCTACAAAAACAAATAGATTTAAGTCATATATATTATCAATGAACCAAGCCCATTGACCATAAACTTTGTCAATACTTACTGTACCTAAACCAAGTGTATCAAAGTATGTTGCTATAGTTAAATAAATATTTTCCATGTTTTCTAAGTATGAAACAGTATATCTTCTGAAACGTATAGGTGCTGTGGCAGAAATAGGGTAAACCATATTTACATTTAAATTATTAGCATTCAAATTAACCAAATTATCACATCCTAAAAAGAGTCTATAAGATACAATATTTAAATTGATGTGATTTTGTTACAGATATATTATAAGATTTTATAAATTTGTTTTTAGTAGATGTGACTTAAATGACCATGTCCATTACAAAAAATTTTATGAAGCTAATAAAAAATATGTTTATTGTTATTGTTATATAATAGTGGTACAATATTATCGAAATACAGTGATTGCATTTGATATCCAGCTATATTAATCAGTTAATTTAACTCATAAATATTTTAAATCTAGTATCCATAAAAAATAATAAACATAAGATAATTATAAAGATATACTGTGTTCAAATGATATTAAACAAGATTTATATTATTTGAACACAGTATATTATAACGTTAAAAATACAATTCTAAACCTTATGGTATCAATTCATAGTTCGATAAAATAATTAAAAATTAAATTTATATAAAGAGGGAAAAGAGGAAAAGGGATGTTTATAAGGAAGAATGTTATAAAATTAGCGATTCCTATAATGATAGAGCAGACATTTGTTATGCTTCTAGGGGTATTTAATACAATGATGGCAGGTCATATTGGGGAAGAGGCTGTATCTGCAGTTGGAATGGTTGATTCAATCAATAATATATTTATATCTGTATTTGCTGCGCTATCTGTTGGTGCTACTGTTGTTGTAGCTCAACAAATAGGAAAAAGAGATACTGAAAAAGTAAATGAAACTATCAAGCAAGCATTAATATCTGGTGTAATATTATCACTTACAATAACAATATTAATGTGGATTTTTAGAACAGGTGTAATCAATTTGTTTTATGGTTCAGCAGAAGAATTGGTAAAATCAAATGCAAAACTGTACATAGAGTTTACATTATTCACCTATCCATTTATTGCAACACAGCAGATAGCAAATGGTATTCTAAGGGGTTGTGGAGATGTAAAGAAACCTATGTATGTGACTATGTTTATGAATATAGTAAATGTAACATTAGGATATATACTTATATATGGTGTTGATTTAAATACTTTAGGGATAAATTTACAGACACCTTCTTATGGCATAACAGGAGCAGCTATGTCTATTGCCATAGCTAGAATAATTGGATGTATAGTTATTATAAGAGCTTTATTTAAAGGAAATGAATTTATATCTATAGGTAAAATATTTCCATTTAAGATTGATGTTGAAACTCAAAAATCTATATTTAATATAGGTATACCAGCAGGGGTTGAACAATTACTTTTTAATGCAGGTAAATTGATTGTTCAAGTATTTATAGTTACTATGGGAACATCAGCAATTGCATCAAACGCAATAGGAATGTCAATTGCATCTATTATAAATGTAATTGGAAATGCATTAGCCCTGTCTGCTACGACTTTGGTGGGGCAATATATAGGACGGGGAGACATCAAAGGGGCTAAGAGCACTTTGTTATATCTAACTAAATTTGCAACAGTTTGTTTATTTGCAGTAGGTGCTATATTTATACCAATTGCACCATGGATTTCAAGCATGTATACTCAAAACTCTAATGTAATTGATGTATCAACACAATTAATTCGAAGTGATTGTTTAGCTATGGTAATATGGCCTATATCCTTTGTACTATCCGCAGGTCTAAAAGGAGCTGGAGATACTAGATATACAATGATGACAGCTGTAATAGGAATGTGGATTTTTAGGATTTTTACAGGCTACGTATTAGGGGTTGTATTAGAATTTGGAGTGCTAGGAATTTGGATAGGTATGTATACAGATTGGCTTGTTAGAGGAACCTTATATTGTTTGAGATTAAGAGGAACGAAGTGGCTAAAACATAAAGTTGCATAGAATATAAAAAATCACTTTTAGATAGTAAATTCTATTTAAAAGTGATTTTTTATTTAGAGAATATCATAATTATAAGTATGATATATAGAAAAATTAAAATATGTAAATTAAGGCTATAATTATATGGATACTATAAATTATATATTGTATAGAATTACATAATTTGGCGATAAATATTATAAGTATATATCTATAGAAAATAATATATATGGGTATATTATTAAATATAAAAAATATTAGATATTTATTTAATAATAAAGGTGGGTATTTTTATGATAAATAAAATAGGAAAAATAACTCTCTATGTAAATAATCAAGAGGATGCAAAATTGTTTTGGACAGAAAAATTAAACTTTGTGGTAACTTATGAAAAAGAAATGGGTCCAAATATGAAATGGGTGGAAGTAGCACCAAGTAAAAATGAATTTACAACATTTGTATTGTATGATAAAAATTTGATGATGAAGCAAAATCAAGATGTAAGTTTATCGCATCCATCAATAATTTTAAGTACAAGAGATATTAATGGAACTTATGAACAGATGGCAAAGAATAAAGTTGAAGTAGGAGAATTAATGGAGATGCCTTATGGAAGAATGTTTTCTTTTAAAGACCAAGATGGAAATTCTTACTTAGTCAGAGAGGATAAATAATTTTGCAAAGTGTTAAATTTACTCAATATCTGATATAATTAGAGACAATAATAATTATAATTTAGTATTAAACTATAATTATATAGTTAAAAATCAATTGTAAAATTTGAGTAGAGGTGATGAAATGTTTAAGAAAATGGCAGTGCTAAAAGATATAGCAACTAAAATAGGACGTAAAAAAGCGTATGAATTATTAGAAATGGTTGAGGGTAATGACGCTTTTGTAGCTGAAGTAAAAATAAAAAAGAATGGGATTGAATCTAAAAAAGAAGAAATTATGTTAAAAGATAATCAAAAAATAATACTAGAGTATATAGAAGGTTAATTTTTAGATACATATATAATTAAATAATACTGATTTTTAAAGATGAGTTAGAAAAACTCATCTTTTTTATTTTTTAATAAATTTGTTTTATATTTAATATATATTTTATCCCTTAGAGTTGCTGAGATATAAAAAGTACTGATATAATAAAAGAATGGATATAAATGTAATATTTTACAGAAAAGAGGGGTATTATGCTTGAAATAAAAAATCTTTCCTTTAATGTCGAGTCTAACAATGAGGAGCTAGGAATAATAAATGATGTTAGCCTTTCATTTGAAAAAGGCAAACTTATTGTTATCACAGGTCCAAATGGTGGAGGAAAATCCACAATTGCTAAGCTTATTATGGGAATTGAAAAAGCCACTAGTGGTCAAATACTTTTAGATGGAGAAGATATAACTAATCTTAGTATCACAGAAAGAGCAAAAAAAGGAATAGGATACGCATTTCAACAACCACCAAGAATAAAAGGGATGACAGTTGAAAACCTGCTTACTCTTGCTCATGGAAAACCATTGTCTACTGATGTGTGTTGTCAATATCTTACAGATGTTGGATTGTGTTCAAAAGATTATTTAAATCGTGAAGTTGATAACTCTCTTTCTGGAGGGGAAATGAAAAGAATCGAGATAGCAACTCTTTTTGCTAGAGATTTAAAGGTTTCTATATTTGACGAACCTGAAGCAGGTATAGACCTTTGGAGTTTTGGAAAGCTTAATGAAAGTTTTAAGAAAATTCATGGGGAATCTGACCAAACTATAATCATAATTTCTCACCAAGAAAGAATATTAGAGTTAGCTGATGAAATAATTGTTTTACAAGATGGTTCAGTAAAAAGCCATGGAACAAAAGATGCTATATTACCTGAAATCATGTGCCAAGTTAATTCAAATTGTGAATTAATGAAAGATATGAATTAATTAGAAAGGAAGGCAAATTAAATGAACAAAATAGACTTAAATCTTTTAGAAAAAGTTGCTGAACTTCGCGGAACTCCATTAGGAGCATACAATATACGTAAAAATGGACAAGGTATAGAAAGACATTCAACTGAAAATGTAACTATAGCTCCAAAGACTGATAAACCTGGAATTGATATTATAGTAAAACCAAATACTAAAGGAGAAAATGTTCATATACCAGTAATAGTAACAGAAGCTGGTGTACAAGACATGGTTTATAATGATTTTGAAATTGGAGAAAATGCGGATGTTGTTATAATTGCTGGTTGTGGTATACATAATTGTGGTAATGATGACAGTGAACACAATGGAATACATAGATTCTTCTTACATAAAGGAGCTCGTCTAAAATATGTGGAAAAACATTATGGCGAAGGTGATGGAGAAGGAAAAAGAATTTTAAATCCAGTTACGATTGTTAATATGGGCGAAGATTCATATTGTGAAATGGAAACAATTCAGATTAAAGGTGTTGATTCAACTAAAAGAGAAATGGATGCTACTTTAGGTAAAGGAGCAAAGATAGTTGTATTTGAAAAGTTGTTAACTCATGGAAATCAAGTTGCAGAATCTAATATGAAGGTTATATTGGAAGGTGAAAATTCTTCTGCTCAAGTAATTTCTCGTACAGTTGGTCAAGATAACTCTAAACAAAAGTTTAATCCTTGTGTTATTGGGGATTCTCTTTGTTCTGCACATGTTCAATGTGACTCAATAATTATGGGCAATTCTCAAATTAGTGCGATACCTGAAATTGCTGCAAATCATCCAGATGCTCTTTTAGTACATGAAGCAGCAATTGGAAAGATTGCAGGAGACCAAATTTTAAAGATGATGACATTAGGCCTTACAGAAGAAGAAGCAGAACAACAAATACTAAATTGTTTTTTAAAGTAAGTCCAAGTTTTTATTTAATTTAATATAATTAATATAGTATAATATAATGAATAAGTCTAGAATATTTTTATTTTTAGACTTATTTTCTTTATGTAAGAAAAAACTATTAGAGAAATTATACTGTAATTAGGATGTGGAATAAATGAAAAACTTACTTATAAGGAATGGGACAATAATATCTCCAAAGGATGGTATCAAATTTGAAAAAAGAGATATCTTAGTTTTACATGGAAAGATATATGATATTGGATTAAATCTTAAAGAAATGATAAGAAAAGAAAAAATACTCATAAACAAAGAGTTTGAGATAATAAATGCTAATAACATGTATATTTCTCCTGGATTTATAGATGTTCATACCCATTGTTATAAGAGAAAATTACCTACAGGTATGGATTCTGATTCAATTGGAATTGAAAAAGGTTCAACAGTTATATTTGATGCAGGTACAGCAGGTCCTGTAAATTACTACGATTTTAAGAAAAAATATATGGATGAATGTAAGACTGAAGTATATTCATTTTTAAATGTAACTAATGAGGGATTAAATATATTGAATGAATCAACATCTTTAGATGTTATAAATTTTGATAACATTGAGTCCATTGTAGAAAAAAATATGGAAAAGATAAAGGGTATAAAAGTAAAAGCAAGTAAATTTCAATCTAGTACAGATGGTATAGATATAATTAAAAAGTCAAAACAAATTGCAGAAAAATTAAATTTACCATTAGTGGTATATATAGGGGAGTATCCATCATATATAGATGAAGTAATGAATATTTTAGGAAAGGGAGATATAGTTACACCTGTATATGGAAATAGCACAAATGGAATATTTAATGAATCTGGTGGCTTGAGAGAATCTGTATTAAATGCAAAAGATAGAGGTGTATTATTTGATGTATGTCATGGGTTAGAACAGTTTGACTTTGAAGTCTTTAAAAAAGCAGTAAATCAAGGATTAGAGCCAGATTTAATAAGTACAGATATGCATATAAAAAATATGAAAGATATACATTATTCTCTTTTAAATGTTGTAAATAAAATTATGGAACTTGGTATACCTCTAGAAAAATGTATAGAAAAAGTAACTGAATATCCAACAAAAGTTTTTAATTTGCAAGGAAGTCAAGGTAGGATAAAAGTTGGTGGAGAAGGCGATTTTACAATATTTACAATAGATGATAGTAAAGAAATTATAACAGATTATAATAATAATGAACTAATGCTAAATAAAAAATTGAGCTTACAATATACTATAAAATCATGGATGAAAAGTAGTGAAGTTTATAGACATTGGTATGATGGGACTGTAATAAATTAAGTCATATTGATAAAAAAGGAAAAATATGTTTAAATTAGTATATATTGGATAAATATGTAAGGAACAATAATTATAATTTTAGGGGAGGTATTTTAGTATGAAAGCATTTGTTGATAAGGATGTATGTGTAGCTTGTGGAGCGTGTATAGGAACATGTCCAGACGTTTTTAGTATGAGTGATGAAGGTCATTCAGTTGCAATTGAAGGAGAAATACCAGCAGAATTACAGGATTTATGTAAAGAAGCAGAAGAAGGATGTCCAGTTTCAGCTATAACAGTTAAATAAAACTGTTTAAATTTAGTTTAAAGACAACATATAAGATTTGATTATTATTTAAGCTATAGTATTAGATTAAGATTCTATTACTATAGCTTTTTAAAATAGATAAACTCAAAAGATAAAGTATTATTTTTATAAAAAGTGGAGGATTTAAATATGAAAAAAAATTATGAAATAGTGTTATTTGACCTGGATGGAACACTTACAGACCCTAAAGAAGGAATAACAAAGTCTATTCAATATTCTTTAAGTAGTTTTGGGATAGAAGAAGAATTGGATAACTTAGAACAATTTATAGGGCCACCCCTACATGCTACTTTTAAAGACTATTATAAATTTGAAGATGAAAAGGCAACAGAAGCTGTTGAAAAGTATAGAGAATACTTTTCTGACAGAGGAATATTTGAAAATAAAATTTATAAAGATATAAAAGAGACTTTAAAAATACTTTATGAAAATGGAAAAACATTATTATTGGCTACTTCTAAACCAACAGTTTTTGCAGAAACCATACTTAAATATTTTGGTATAGATAGATATTTTAAATATATCGCAGGCAGTAATCTTGATGGTACAAGAGTAAATAAAAATGAAGTTATAGAATATGTGTTAGATTTGTGTGATGTAACAGATAAAGATAAGGTCATTATGATTGGCGATAGAAAATACGATATAATTGGAGCTAATAAAATAGGTGTAGATTCTATAGGTGTATTGTATGGATATGGCTCTTTTGATGAGATTAGTAAAAGTAATCCTACTTATATTGTCGAAAGTGTTAAATCTATAAAAGATATTTTGCTATAAATATCTTTTATAGACAAAAACAATACAAAATGGTGTAGCATATTTAAAAATATGATATTATAATTAAGGAAGCCATTTAAAAAAGAGGAGGATGCACTTGAAATGAAATCTATTTTAATCATGGGTGGAAGCGACTTTATAGGTTCTGCACTTGCTAAGCGTTTAATTAAATGTGGGTATCAAATAGATATACTTACGAATGGTAAAAAGGAAATAGATTATAAAGGTTTTAGAGAGCACTTAATTTGCGATAGAAAAGTACGCAAAGATATGGAAAACATTATCAATGGAAGACAGTATGATTACATATATGATATGACAGCATATACAAAAGAGGATGTTGGTAATCTTATTGATTTTGTAAACTTAGATAATTTAAAAAAATACATAGTATTGTCAGCAGGAGCCGTATACAAAGATAGTGGAAGAAATGTAAAAGAAGATAATGAAAAAGGTGAAAATGAAAATTGGGGTAAATATGGACTTAACAAAAAAGAAACAGAAGATTTTGTTATAAATAGCTCTATACCATATATAATTATTAGGCCAACTTATATATATGGGGAAAATAATAATTTGTATAGAGAATATTATTTCTTTGAAAAAATAGAAAAAAACGAAAAAATACCAGTACCTAAAGGAAAACAAGTAAGCAATCAATTTATATATATTGGGGATTTAGTAAAAGTGCTAGAAAGTGTAATGAAAAATTCTCATGTAAGAGAAGCGTATAATGTAACAAATCCACAGTTAATATCTTGGGATGAACTTATATATACATGTGGAGAAGTTATTGGGAAGGAACCTATTATAAAATATGTAGACATGGAAAAAGTTGAGTTTAGAGAGAGAACTTACTTCCCATTTAGGAATATAGACTTTAATCTAGATATAAATAAGCTTATTGAACATGGTCTTTATATACCAAATATTTTATTAAAAGAAGGTCTTACAAGAACATATAAATGGTTTTTAGCTAATAAGCCAAAATTACACGATAGAAAAATGGACAAAGTTGAGTCTGTAATTCAAATAGTTTAATATAATAAATAAGTAGGTAGATACTTTGAAATTAAAGACAAAACGTTTTTTAAAATTTTTTATATTGATATTTGTTTTAATTTTTATATACTCAGTTGCAATAGAACCGAGTCTATTAATTGTGAAAACATATAATATAAATGAAGATGGAAACATGATTAAAGAAAATATAGTAAAAAATGAGAACGAGACTATAAAAGTAGTTCAGATTTCAGATACTCAAATAGGCAGTTTTTATTCAACTAATAAACTCAAAAAAGTAGCTAATAAGGTGAATGCCTTAAATCCAGATATATTAGTATTTACTGGAGATTTAATTGATTATTCTAATAAAAATCCAGATATAGATGAAATTACAAAGATTTTATCTAGTATGAATGCAAGGTTAGGAAAATTTTCAGTATTTGGTAATCATGATTATATGTATGAACTTCCTAGGTATTATAGACAAATTATGAAAAATTCTAACTTTCATCTTTTAGTTAATGAAAATAAGAAAATAAAACTTGAAGACAATAAGTATATTAATATACTTGGAGCTGATGAGATATTAAATGGTAACCCAAATATACAAGATTTGGAAAGTAAAACTGATTATAATAGTTTTAATTTATTGCTAGCACATGAACCAGATTTGGTAGATATGCTCAGTAAAGATACCATGAATTTAGTTTTATCTGGACATAGTCATGGCGGTCAAATAAGATTGCCTTTCAAGGGAGCTTTAGTCACTCCTCCATATGGAAGGAAATACACTAAAGGATTTTATGATATAAAAGGAAATCATCTATATGTGAGTTCTGGTCTTGGAAGTACAAAGTTGCCGTTTAGATTTTTTAATGTACCAGAGATAGTCGAATTTAATATTCTAATCTAGTATAGAATATTGTTTTTATGAAATATAGAGGGATAGAAATTTTAAGAATAAATTGAGTTAAGAATATAAAAAGTTTAAGTTATAGTTAATACATTTATTAGAATCGATAATAATATTAATAACTATTAAAATATAGATATAAAAAATAATAAAAATATAAAAGATTATAATATAGCAAGATTGTGTCAATTATAAATAGAGAGTATTTATAATTAATACAATCTTGCATTTCTTTATATAAAGATATTAATTTTTATACAATGTATGAAAGCGATTTAATGTTATATTTAAATTATTTTAAATAAATATTTTTTATCTTTTCTTTATCCCATATAAAAAGTTTTTCTGAATTATTTAAAGCTCCAAATACATTCCTTTTAAAATCTGGCATTTCTTTATTTAAATTAGCAATAAGATTTTTTATGTATTCTCTCCTAGTATGGCCATTTGCAGGACATGGATTTGCTATGATAGGATAGTTACACTCCTTTGAAATCTTCTTAGTCATATATTCTTCTATGTAAATCATAGGTCTTATAACAGTTAAATCTTGTCTATCTAAATATGTCTTTGGTGAAAAACAATTAACTCTTCCTTCATAAAACATAGACATTAAAAATGTCTCAATAGCATCATCCTTATGGTGTCCTAGAGCTACTTTGTTGCACCCAAGTTTCTTTGAGTTGTCATTTAAAGCACCTCTTCTTAAATTAGCACATAATGCACAAGGATTTTTTTCTTTTCTTATATCAAATACGATTTCTTTTATATTAGTTTGAAATTCATAAAAAGGTACATTTATTTCCTCGCATAACTTATTTAATGGGGAGTTATCAATTCCGCCAGGATTTAGTGTTACAGCTATTAATTCAAACTTTTGTGGAGAAAATCGTTGATAATTTTTAAGCATATGAAGTAATGTCAAACTATCTTTTCCACCAGAAAGACCAACTGCAATTTTATCATTTTCTTGTATCATATCAAAGTCTTGTATAGCCTTACGGGCTTTACTAAGAAGTTTTTGCATAGACATTTTTAGCACCATCCTTTATTTGAAAATATAAACTTAAGAATAACTTAAGGTTTACTTATAAAATACTTAAAACTTATACTCTAAAATTAACATTAACAAACATAACAAAGGAGACGATTTAACCATGAAAAAATTAAAATTGATGTTAGCCATTATAGTATTAGTATTTATAAGTATGTTTATAGTTAAAGATAAAATTCTGAAAGATGAAGAACTGACTGGAACTGCTCAATTTGCTTCATCAGAAGATGTTGAAGCAAATTCTCAGAAAAAAAATCACTCAAATAGTATAGCAGATAATATATTATTGGTAAACAAGACAAATGAACTTAGTAAAGATTATATGCCAAAAGATATTACTAAAGTAAATATAGAGTTTGTTCCAGAAGCTACTGAAGAGGAAAAACAAATGGCAGGAGAACCTGCAAAAGCAGTAGAAGACTTAGTTAGACAAGCTAATGAAGAAGGAATACAGTTTTTAGGGTCTTCAGCATATCGGTCTTATGATACTCAACAAGATACTTATACAAGAAGAGTAAATTCTCAAGGTCAGGAAAAAGCCGATGCATATGTAGCAAAACCTGGACATAGTGAACATCAATCTGGACTGTGTATTGACTTGACAAATCCAGAAAGATGGTTTGTTGGAAGCACAAAAGAAGCCATATGGTTGGCAGAAAATGCTCATAAATTTGGATTTATAATAAGATATCCTAAAGGTAAAGAAGATATAACAGGTACAGCATATGAGCCATGGCACATTAGATATGTGGGTAAGGATGTCGCTGAGGAAATTTATTCAAAAGGGTTAACTTTGGAAGAATATTTACAAAGCAAATAATAAAACAACATAACATAAATTGTATAATATTACTAAATGTAATATAAATAAATTTGATAGATTAGACTACTTTAAGTATAGTATAATTTTAGATGAGTAAGAACTATATTAAAGTAAGTTAGGACGTGAAAAAGTGAAAGATACAATTCTTGTTGTGGATGATGAAAAGGAAATAAGAGACCTTGTAGAGATATATCTTTTAAATGATGGATATAATGTAATTAAAGCTAAAGATGGACAAGAAGCTTTAGATATTTTAAAAAAAGAAAATATTCATCTGATGGTATTGGATATAATGATGCCAAAGATGGATGGGATAGCAGTTTGTAGAAAAGTTAGAGAAAGTTTAAATATACCAATACTTATGCTGAGTGCAAAATCAGAGGATATGGACAAGATACAAGGAATAATGACGGGTGCAGATGACTATCTAACAAAGCCATTTAATCCACTTGAACTTACTGTGAGAGTAAAAGCATTACTTAGAAGAGCGTATTATTTTAGTGGTACTGACAAAGAAAATAAAGATGTCATAGAAGTAGGAGTGGTGTTAATAGATAAGGAAAAACATAGTGTAACAGTAGCTGGCAAGGATATATTTTTGACATCAAGAGAATTTGATATCTTGTATTTACTAGCAAATAATAGAGGTAGAGTATATAGTACAGAAGAGATATTTGAAAAAGTGTGGAAAGAACAATACTACCAATCTAACAATACTGTAATGGTTCATATGAGTAGGATAAGAGATAAAATTGAAAAGTATACAGATGGAGAAAAAATAATTCATACTGTATGGGGGGTAGGATATAAAATTGAAAAATAAGAGTGTATTAAATTATATGTTTCGCCCTATAGTAGACTTTATAATAAGTTGTATTATAACCCTAATGATTATGTTAACAAGTGTATATATAATAAAGATATTATATATTAGAACTACTTTATCTACGATTAATTACCTTATGCGTAGTTTAAGAGGCATTAGAGCTGTTATAGGAGACAGTACATTATATTCTGTTTTATTTCTGACAGCATCATTATCAATTTATTCATTAATGTCATACAAGAGAAATAAAAAACTTGTAAATTTTCTAAAAGATACTGATAACAAAAATAAAAAACTAGAAATTATCATGGATGCTGTAAACTCAATGGAGGAAGGCGATTTAGAAAAAAGTATAGATATTGAGTATGAGTCAAATGGATTAAGTGATAAAAAAATTGATGAGATTGATGAACTTGCAAATAAAATCAATAGTATAGTTTATCAACTTAGAAATATAACTGTTGAAGAAAGACAAGCTCAACAGACTAAAACGGATTTAATAACAAATGTTTCGCATGACTTAAGAACTCCTTTAACCTCAATAATGGGTTATCTGGGATTGATAGAAGATGGTAAGTATAAAGATGAAGTTCAGTTGATGTATTATGTTAATATTGCATATGAGAAATCAAAAAGTTTAAATATACTTATAAATGATTTATTTGAACTTACAAAAATGCAAAATAATACAATAAGATTAAAAAAAATAGATATAAACTTGGTAGAACTATTAAGTCAAATAGTATCTCAACTTGGATTTTATTTTAAAAAAGAATTTATGGTTAGTAGAGTTAACTTCAATGAAGAAAAATTAATTATAAATGCTGACCCAAATAAATTGGTGAGAGCTTTTGAAAATCTTATAACCAATGCTATGAAATATGGAAAAGAAGGAATTTATGTAGATATAGTAACTGCCAAAAAAGGAAATATGGCGATTGCAAAAGTTATAAATTATGGAGAACCCATTCCAGTATTGGATTTACCAAATATATTTGATAGATTCTATAGAGTTGAAAAATCAAGAAATAGCAATGATGGAGGTTCTGGATTAGGTCTTGCAATTACAAAAAATATTGTGAATTTACATGGTGGGGAAATTACTGTTTCAAGTAATATACATCAAACTGTATTTGAGGTACAGCTACCAATAATACAAGAAACTGTGCAATAAGATAAAAGTATGATTTAGATGCACAAATATTTATAGCATAAAGTGTTTACAAAAATAAAAAAGTAATATATAATTTAAGTCAGTTTAATAAGATACTTATCAAGAATTAGGGGAGAGAGTTAGCTCAGTGAACCTATACCAACCTTTTATTAGGTGGTCCTGCTAACAACGATGAGATGATTGGAAATAATATACTCTTCTTATCAATAGTGGATAGGGAGAGTTTTTTTATAGATTTAAAGTAACAAATTTTTAAGTGATAATGGAGGATTCAAAAATGGAAAAAGTAGAAAGTTTTAAATTAGACCATACAAAAGTTAAAGCTCCTTTTGTGAGAAAGTGCAGTGTACTTGATGGAGTTAAAGGAGATAAAATAAGTAAATTTGACTTGAGATTTTTACAACCAAATGTAGAAAGCTTTGGAACTGCTGCTATGCATGGTTTAGAACATTTACTAGCAACTTATTTAAGAGAGACATTAGATGGTGTGATAGACTTATCTCCAATGGGATGCAGAACAGGATTTTATTTAATATTATGGGGAGATGTAGATGCTAAGACAGTTAAAGATGGTTTAGAAAAGGCATTAAAGAAAGTAATTGAATCTGATAAAATGCCAGCTGCTACAGCTTTAGAATGTGGAAATTATAGAGACTTATCTTTATTTGGAGCAAAAGAATATGCAAAAGATGTTTTAGATAAAGGATTTTCTCTTAATATATATGGAGAATAATTTAATTGAAAGAGAAAGTATAAGCATAAATCAAAGTGAAGTTTTAAGGTATTTACAATATAAAGGACAAGAAATAGATAAAGAACTTAAAGAAACTATTGATGAATGTATAGAAACAGCCAAAAACAAGATAAATCCTAGATATATATCTAGGATTTATCCTATCAAAATAAATAAAGATAAGATTGTAGAACTAGAGGGAACAAATTTAACTTTAAAGAGTAAGGATATATATGAACTTCTAAAAAACTGTGATGAATGTGTAATTATGGCAGCGACTTTGGGAATAGAAGTAGAAAAGGAAATAAAAAGATACTCTTACTCAGATTTAACAAAAGGACTAATAATTGATTCATGTGGAACAACAGCAATAGAAGAAGTATGTGATATTGTTCAAAACAACATAGAAAAGGTTTTTTTAGAACAAAACAAATTTATAACTATGCGATATAGCCCAGGATATGGGGACTTACCAATAGAGAAAAATATAGATATATTAAATGTTTTAAATGCTCAAAAACAAATAGGACTCACAATTACATCAAATGGGATTATGATACCAAGAAAATCAGTAGTAGCTATTATAGGCATTTCTAATTTAAAAATAGATAAATCAAAGAAAGAAAAATCGTGTGAAAATTGTAAAAACTACAGAAATTGTACATATAGAAAAGGAGCGAATTCTTGTGGAAATAAGACAATATCTAAAGGATAATATATTAATATTTGATGGTGCAATGGGAACAATGCTTCAACAAAAGGGGTTAAAAATAGGTGAAAATCCAGAAGTATTTGGTCTTCAAAATCCAGAAAAACTTATAGAGATACATACATCATATTTAGAGGCAGGCTCAAATGTAATTCTTACAAATACTTTTGGGTGTAATGAATTAAAATTAGATAGTGAATATACAGTAGAAAAAGTTATCGACAATGCCATTTTAGTGGCTAGAAAAGCTATAGAAAATGTAGATAACACTAAACCTAGATATGTAGCACTAGATATTGGTCCTATAGGAGAAATGTTAGAGCCTATGGGAACTTTAAGCTTTGACAGAGCATATGAGATATTTAAAAGACAAGTATTACAGGGTGTTAAATCTGGAGCTGATGTAATAGTAATAGAGACTATGATGGACTTATATGAAGCTAAAGCTGCTGTTTTAGCGGCTAAGGAGAATTCTGATTTACCTGTTTTCTGTACTATGACATTTGATGAGAGTGGGAGAAGTTTTACTGGATGTATGCCAGAAAGTATGGTTGCTACAATAGAAGGGCTGGGGGTTGACGCAATAGGAGTAAACTGTTCATTAGGTCCTAAACAACTTTTACCAATAGTAAAAAAAATCGTGTCAAGAGCTTCAATACCTGTAATGGTTCAAGCAAATGCAGGTTTACCAAATATAGTTGATGGAGAAGCTATATATGATGTTGATGCAAAGGAATTTTTTGAGGGAGTCAAAAAATTTGTTGAAGCTGGAGCAACTATAATAGGCGGATGTTGTGGCACAAATCCAAGCTTTATAAAAGAAATATCTGAAAATATAAGTTCTGTTAAAAAGGGAAGTACCGAAAAGATTGATAAGTGTGTAGTTTGTTCGCCATCAAAATTTGTGGAAGTAGAATCGCCTACAGTTGTCGGAGAAAGATTAAATCCAACAGGTAGAAAATCTTTACAAGAAGCTTTAAAAAATGAAAATTTAGATTATGCAATAAATTTAGGGCTAGAACAAGTAAGTGCTGGGGCACAAATATTAGGTGTGAATGTTGGTTTGCCAGAAATAGATGAAAAGAAATTAATGCCAAAGTTAATAAAAGAGATTCAAGCAGTAGTAGACACACCATTACAAGTCGATTCTTCCGATGTAGAGGCTTTAGAACAAGGTCTTAGATATTATAATGGTAGAACAATCGTAAACTCTGTAAACGGCAAAGAAGAGTCTTTAGAAAGTATATTACCAATAGTTAAAAAGTATGGTGCATGTGTGGTTGGTCTTGCATTAGACGAAAAAGGTATACCAAAAAAAGCTGAGGAAAGATTTGAAATAGCAAAAAAAATAGTTGATAGAGCAGTTTCTTATGGAATAAAACCAAAAGATATATTTATAGATTGTTTATCACTAACTGTTTCAGCTCAACAAGAGGAAGCAATAGAAACTATAAAGGCCATAACAATGGTTAAGACATTAGGGGTAAAAACTATACTAGGGGTTTCAAATATTTCATTTGGACTTCCAAATAGAAAAGCACTTAATGCCTCTTTTTTAACACTAGCTTTAGGAGCTGGGCTTGACTTAGCAATTATAAATCCAAACGAATATAGCATGATGGAGGCTGTTAATTCTTTTAGAATCTTAAATAATACAGATAAAGGATGTATAAATTACATAAATCAATATAGCAATATAAATAATTCAAAACAGTCTGATTCCACTGTTAAAGCTAATAAAGATTTGTCACTAGATGTTTTAGTTGAAAGAGGATTAAAAGAAGAAGCCAAAAATGTAACATTGAATCTTTTAAAAGAGAAGGATGAAAATTATATATTAGATAAAATTTTAATTCCAGCTCTTGATAGAGTAGGAAAGAAATACGATAGTGGAGACATCTTTTTACCACAACTGATTCAATCAGCAGAAACAGTAAAAACTTCACTAAATACAATAAAAGAAACCTTACTAAGTAGAAGTAGTGACAATGTATCTAAAGGAAAAATAATAGTTGCTACAGTAAAAGGGGATATTCATGATATTGGAAAAAATATAGTAAAAATAATGCTAGAGAATTATGGATATGAAGTTATAGACCTAGGAAAAGATGTTCCAATTGAAGAAGTAGTAGAGGTTGCTAAAAAAAGAAATATAAAGTTAGTGGGATTGAGTGCACTTATGACTACAACTGTTCAAAGTATGAAAGATACAATTCAAGCATTAAGAGATAATGAAATAAATGCAAAGGTATTTGTAGGTGGTGCAGTTTTGACAGAGGAATATGCTGAGGAAATGGGAGCTGACTATTATTCAAAAGATGCAAAATCTGCTGTTGAGATAGCAAAGTTAAATTTTTAGCATGGAAATTAAAATAAAGGTTTTACTAAACAGGATATTTTATATATAATATAGATATAAGTTTTAGAAACTTATATCCAAAATAATAGGAATTAATCTATAATAATGAGATTAATTAATATAAAAAAATATTTATCATCAACATTAAAAAGGGCTGGGAAGTCTGGTATAACTTCCGTCAGCCCTTTTTAGTATAAAAATAAGTTAAAAAGCCCAATTGCCATTTTTGAAAATCTGTATATGTTTTCCATCATGAGTTTCTCCGACAATATCCATGTCTGAAGAGCCAACCATAAAGTCAACATGTGTTAGACTATCATTTACTCCATGTTCATCCAATTCTTCATCTTTCAAATCATTTCCACCATCTAAGCAAGTCTTATAAGCAGAACCAATTGCAAAGTGGCAAGAAGCATTTTCATCATATAAAGTATTATAAAAAATAATATTTGTATCAGATATTGGAGAGTTATATGGAACAAGAGCAACCTCTCCTAGATAATGAGAACCTTCATCTGTTTCAATAAGTTTCTTTAATGTTTCCAATCCCTTTTCAGCAGAGAAATCTACTATTTTACCATCTTTGAATGTCAAAAAGAAATTATCAATTATATTTCCTCCATAAACAAGAGGTTTAGTGCTGTAAACAGTTCCATTGACTTTAAACTTGTGTGGCATTCCAAAAATCTCTTCAGTTGGAATGTTAGGATTAAAGCTTACTCCATTAGGGTCTTTAGATGCTCCGCTCAACCAAATATGACCTTTTGGTAAATCCAAAGTTAAATTAGTTTTTGAAGATTTATACTTTAAAGTTTTGAAATTACTTTCATTTAAAAAATCCATTTTAGACTTTAGATTTTCATTATGTTCTTTCCATGCTTTTATAGGGTCTTGTCCATCAACTCTTGAACACTTAAATATGGTATCCCATAACTTATCTACTGCTTCGTTTTCTGATAAATTTGGAAATACTTTTTTTGCCCAATCTTTTGTTGGTACAGAAACTATACTCCATTTACATTTATCTGTTAGCGTATAAGAACGCCACTCTTTTAAAGCCTTTCCAGAAGCTTTTTGAAAGTTAGCAACTTTCTCAGGGTCAACATCTTTTAATAAATCTGGGTTTTGAGCATATACTGATAAAAATGCTCCACCTTCTTTAGCTATGTCTACATATTGATCTGCTGTCCATTTTGGAAACTCATGAAATGCTTCGTCTGGTGCATATAAATATTTAATAAGAGTACTTTCTTCATCAGACCATTCTATATATACATTTTTAGCACCACATTTATATGCTTCCTTTAGTGCATTTCTTGCAAAATCAGCACATTCAATTGGTGATTTTATAAGTAAAGTTTGACCTGGTTGTATGTTAACTCCGACCTTAATTGCTAACTCAGCATATTTTTCTAAATTTTTATTAAAATCCATATTATTCCTCCTGTATTTTTAATATTAAATAACTTATAAAATATTATATCATTAAATAACTTATAAAATATTAATATCATTACTTAGATTTTGGGTCATATTTAAAATATTTATACTCAATAGACTGAGAAATAAAAAACACTTATTTTAATTAAAATAGATTGTTTAAATATATAATTGCAACTAAGACGTTATTTTTTGTTGATAATAGTATTAAAGTAGAAATAAAAATACTTTTTTAGTGAAAAGCTATACAAGAATACCGAAAAAAACTTATAATATAATAATGAGATAGATATTTATAATGAAATAAAAAATTTTCTGGCAAAGCTTATATATGTTTAAATATAGTAGTTTATATATTATGAACAGAAGATTTCAGTTAGGAGGGCATAAATGGAGCTTTATGAAGCCATTTTTTATAGAAAATCTGTAAGAAATTTTTCCAGTACAAAACTAAAAAAGCCATTAATGGAAGAAATAAAAAGAAGTTGTAAAAATTTAGAATACTTAAATGAAGATTTAAATATTAAAGCACATGTTGTTGATAGAGGTCATATAATACACTTTTTAATGGGAAAAGAGTGTAAAGTAAAAGCACCTCATTATATAGTAGTCACATCAGATAAAGGAAAAGACTATCTACAAAATATAGGTTTTGCCACTGAAGGTATAGTCTTACGTCTTACAACGTTAGGAGTAGCTACTTGTTGGTTGGAGTCGACATTAAAAAGAGAAGATATCTTGGAATTTGTAGATATTGGCAACAAAGACCCAAGAGAAGATGAAGAAGACGATTTAGATTATTTAGCTGGAATAAAAACGGAAGAAGAAGATGAAAACAAAATAGAGAATCCATATATAATAATAGCTTTTGGATATCCGGCAAAAAATGAAGATTTATTTAGGACAAGACACGCTAGGCCTGATAGAAAACCAGTAAAAGATATCATAAATAAAATAAATAGAAATAGGAAATGGAAAGAAATATTAGAATTTACAAGAAGAGCTCCATCTGTGAAAAACTCTCAACCTTGGTATTTTCATAAAGATGAACGAGGTCTTCATCTATTTGAAAAGAAACCTAAGAAACATTGTGAAGATATGAATAAGGTTAGCTTAGGAGTAGGCTTAAGACATTTTGATATAGCATGTATAAAAAATAAAATAGATGTTTCATATGAAAAACTTCCTATAAAGAATAGAATAGGAAAGTCATATTTTATAACTGTAGTTGAACATGTAAAACCAGAAGAAGAAACTCAAGATGAAAATTTAAGTTTGGAAAAAGAAGAATCACAAAATGAATAAAATTTTGAGAGGGGATAGTAGGTATGTATAAGTGTGGGAAATGTAATCTTAGAGGCTGTTCAGATGGAGATATGGATAAGCTAATGAAGATATGTCCAACTAGAGAAATTGAGTTACAAGAAAAAGCAAAAAAACTTTATGAAGATGAAGAAAATAGAAAAATAGCTTATAATGCTGGATTAATTGAAACAGAGGGATACTGTCAATATACTAGGTTAAAAGAGATTATAGAGTTTGCTAAAAAATGTGACTATAAAAAAATTGGTATAGCGTTTTGTATTGGTTTAAAAAGAGAAATGCAAACAGTACAAAAGGTATTTGAACATCATGGATTTGAAGTGTTTTCTGTGATATGTAAAAATGGAGCAATGCCTAAAAGTACAGTTGGATTAGAAGCATCTCAAACGATATCAAAGTGTGCAGATGAAATAATGTGTAATCCAATAGGGCAGGCTTTGTTTTTAAATGAAGCTAAAGTTGACCTTAATATAATTCTTGGACTATGTGTTGGACATGATACATTAGCTATGAAATATATGGAAGCTCCTATAACAACTCTAATTGTCAAAGATAGAGTAACTGGGCATAATCCAGCTGCTGCGATATATAATGCAGAGTCTTATTTTGAAAAAAAATTGTTTGATAAAGATAAAGAATAATTCAAAGACTTATTGACATAAAAAGCAATTAGTGGTTTAATTATAAAAAAGATGAAACTTTAAAATATCCTTAAGATACATAAAGTTATATAAATAAAGAAAAATATTACAGCTAAATTCCTTAAATTAGTCCAGAGAGACTAAAGGGTTATAGATAGTGTTAATATATAACCTCTAGTAAATCTTCTAGAGGTTTTTGATGAGTATAAAATAAAAATTTAAATATAATAAAGTCTTTTAAACTAGTCCAGAGAGACTGGGAAAGATATCTCATAGCTAATAAATAGAGTTATGTATAGATAAAATCCTTGTGCCTCTTTTGGTGTGAGGATTTTTTTATGAGGATTTAGGCTTTATTAAAAAGGAGATGTAAAAATGATAAATGGTAAAGAGAAGCTAATAGTTGCAATTGATACTGACGAATTTGATAAAGCTAAAGAACTAATAGACAAATTAGAAGATAGTGTAGATATATTTAAAGTAGGACTAGAACAATATGTGGCTACAAAAGGAAAGACTATAGACTATTTAAAAGAAAAAGGTAAAAAAATATTTCTAGACCTTAAATTCCATGATATTCCAAATACTATGAAAAGTGCAGTAAGAGCTGCAGTAAGAGATAATGTTTGGTTAATGACAATACATGTATCAGACATGGAAGGGATGAGACAATGTGCACTAGTTGCTAAAGAAGAAGCAGAGAGATTAAATATAGAAAAACCTTTGGTGGTTGGAGTAACAGTTTTAACTTCATTAAGCAACCAAGACTTACAAGATATAGGATGTAATATGACAACAGAAGAATTGGCTATAAAGAGAGCTAAATTAGCAAAAGAATCAGGAATAGATGGAGTTGTTTGCTCAGCTCAAGAAGTAGATAAGATAGTAGAAGCGTGTGGAACTGATTTTATAACAGTTTGCCCAGGGATAAGACCTAAGTCAGCAGAAGTTGGAGACCAAAAAAGAGTTGTTACTCCATCAGATGCAATAAAAAGAGGAGCTCATTATTTAGTTGTTGGAAGACCTATAACAAAAGCAGAAAGTCCAAGAGAATCAGCTATTAATATTGTAAAAGAAATAGAAAATGCTTAGATAAAACATTTGGGAGGTAGCTTATATGAAGGGGAAATTAATTTTAGAAGATGGAACAGTATTTGAAGGAAAAGCATTTGGATATTTAAAGGAAGCTGTTGGTGAAGTTGTGTTTAATACTTCAATGGCAGGATATGGTGAACTACTGACAGATGCAACTTATTATGGACAAATAGTGACAATGACATATCCACTTATAGGGAACTATGGAATAAATTTAGAAGATGTTGAATCAAATAAAGTGCAAGTAAAAGGACTTATAGTAAGAGAAAAAAGTGACAACCCAAATAATTTTAGATGTGAAATGGATATAGACACATATCTAAAGCAAAATAAAGTAATTGGACTTGAAGGAATAGATACAAGAGCATTGACTAAGATTATTAGAAATAATGGAACAAAAAGAGGTATTATAACTTTAGAAAATGTATCATTACAAGAAGTTCAGTCTAAATTGACAGAGTGTTGCAATAAAGATTCAGTTAAAAGTGTTACAAGAAAAGAAATTGAAAATATTAAAGGGACTGGTGCTAAAGTTGTAGTTGTAGACTTTGGTGTTAAAAATAGTATATTAGATTCACTGAAAGCTTGTAACTGCGACATAACAGTAGTACCAGCAATGACTACTTCAGAAGAAATTTTAAGAATAAACCCTGACTTGATATTATTATCTAATGGGCCAGGTAATCCAGAAGATATAAATGATATAGTTGAAAATATAAAGAAATTAGTAGGCAAAAAACCACTAGCAGGAATCGGTTTAGGACATCAAATTTTGGCATTAGCATTAGGTGGAAAAACTTCAAAACTTGCATTTGGACATAGAGGAGGAAATCATCCAGTTAAATGTTTAGAAACAGGAAAAGTATTTATAACTTCTCAAAATCATGGATACAATGTTTCAGAAATGCCAGAAAATACAGAGATAACTCATGTAAATTTAAATGACAATACTATAGAAGGAATGAGACATAAGGAATTACCAATATATAGTGTTCAGTACATTCCAGAATACACAACAAAAGAAGATTTAGATTGTATATTTAATAAATTCTTAGCATTAATATAGATTTAGTATTATTTACAGATAGTAAAAACCATTTAGATAAGGAGAAAAATTTATGCCTAAATTAGATAGTATAAAGAAAACTTTAGTATTAGGGTCAGGACCAATAATAATAGGTCAAGCGGCAGAATTTGACTATTCAGGAACTCAAGCATGTCAATCTTTAAAAGAAGAAGGAATTGAAGTTGTATTAATAAATAGTAATCCAGCTACAATAATGACTGATAAAGAAGTGGCAGATAAAATATATATAGAACCATTAACAATAGAATTTATAGAAAAAATAATAGAGAAAGAAAGACCAGATAGTTTACTTGCAGGTATGGGTGGACAAACAGGATTAAACTTAGCAGTTGAGCTTTATGAAAAAGGCATACTAGATAAATACGGAGTAAAAATAATAGGTACTTCAGTAGAATCTATCAAAAAAGGTGAAGATAGAGATATATTTAGAGATGTAATGAAAGAAATAAATCAACCTGTAATAGTTAGTGATATAGTTACAGAGTTACAAGCAGGTCTTGATTATGCACTTACAATAGGGTATCCAGTAGTTGTAAGACCAGCATACACATTAGGTGGAACCGGTGGAGGTATAGCTGATACAGAGGAAGAATTAAGAGAGATACTTTCGCATGGATTGCAATTAAGCCCAGTTGGACAAGTATTAATTGAAAAAAGTATAAAAGGTTGGAAAGAAATAGAATATGAAGTAATAAGAGATTCAAAAGGAAACTGTATAGTTGTATGTAACATGGAAAATATAGACCCAGTTGGAGTTCATACAGGAGATAGTATAGTAGTTGCTCCAACACAAACTCTAAGCAATAAAGAATGTGCGATGCTTAAAAAAGCATCTTTAGATATATTAAATGCAGTAGAAGTTCAAGGTGGATGTAATGTTCAGTTTGCATTAAACCCACATAGTTTTGAATATGCAGTTATAGAGATAAATCCAAGAGTTAGTAGATCATCAGCACTAGCATCAAAAGCCACAGGATATCCAATAGCCAAAGTTTCATCAAAAATAGCTTTAGGATATACTTTGGATGAAATAGAAAATGCAGTAACTAAAAAAACTTATGCTTGTTTTGAGCCAACTATAGACTATGTAGTGGCTAAGATACCAAAATGGCCATTTGATAAATTTAAAAAGGCAAATAGAAAATTAGGAACTAAGATGATGGCAACTGGTGAAATAATGAGTATAGGAAGTAACTTTGAAGCTGCTATTCTTAAGGGAATAAGATCACTTGAAACAGGAAAATATTCATTAGTTCATGCACCATCAGAAGAGAGAAGTATTGAAGCGTTAAAGAAAAGAGTTGTAGTACCTGATGATGAAAGACTATTTGATTTAGCTGAAATGATAAGACGAGGCTATAAAGTAGAAATGATAGAGCAAATCACAGGAATAGACAAGTGGTTTATAAATAAATTTAAATGGATAGTTGAACAAGAAGAAAAATTAAAAGTTATGAAGATTGAAGACTTAACTAAAGATTATCTTCTTGAGTTAAAGAAAAAAGGATTCTCTGATAAAGGTATATCTGATTTAATGAAGATTAGCCCAGAAAAATTATATGAATTAAGAAGTCTATATAACATAAAACCAGCATACAAAATGGTCGATACATGTGCGGGAGAAATAGATGCTATATCTCCATATTACTACTCAACTTATGAGCAATATGATGAAGTAGTTGTTAGCGATAAGAAAAAAGTAATAGTGTTAGGCTCTGGGCCAATAAGAATAGGTCAAGGTATAGAATTTGATTATTGTTCAGTTCACTGTGTAAAATCTTTAAGAAAGATGGATATAGAAACTATAATCATAAACAATAACCCTGAGACAGTAAGTACAGATTTTGATACATCAGATAAACTATATTTTGAACCATTAACAGAAGAAGAAGTTTTAAGTATAATTGAAAAAGAAAAACCAGAAGGTGTAATACTACAATTTGGAGGACAAACAGCTATAAAACTAGCTAAGTTCTTACATGAGAAAAATATACCTATATTGGGAACGGACTTTGATGATATAGATGCAGCAGAAGACAGAGAAAAATTTGACGAATTATTAGAGAGATTAGATATAAATAGACCAAAAGGAAAAGGTGTATGGTCACTTAATGAAGGTATTGAAGTTGCTAATGAATTAGGTTATCCAGTATTAGTTAGACCATCTTATGTACTTGGTGGTCAAGGTATGGAAATAACTTACAATGAAGAAAAATTATCTCAATACCTACAGGATGCATTTGATAGAGACCATAAAAATCCAGTACTTATAGATAAATATCTAACTGGTAGAGAAATAGAAGTAGATGCTATATGTGATAAAGAAGATATATTAATACCTGGAATAATGGAACACTTAGAAAGAGCTGGGGTTCACTCTGGAGATAGTACAACAATGTATCCAAGCCAAAATATATCTGATAAGATAAAGGAAAAGATAGTAGAATACACTAAAAAAATAGCTTTAGACCTTAATGTACTTGGTATGGTTAATATACAATTTATAGAATTCCAAAATGAATTATATATAATTGAGGTTAACCCTAGAGCCAGTAGAACAGTCCCATATATAAGTAAAGTGAGTGGAGTACCAATAGTTGACTTAGCTACAAAATGTATGCTAGGAGCTAAATTAAAGGATTTAGGATATGGTACAGGAGTTTATAAAGAGCCTAAACTAGTATCAGTAAAAGTTCCAGTATTCTCAATGTCTAAATTAGCTAAAGTTGAAGTAAGTCTTGGACCTGAAATGAAATCTACAGGAGAAGTTTTAGGTGTAGGAGAAAATCTAGAAGAAGCTTTATATAAAGGATTCTTAGCAGCAGGTAGACATATGTCCGATGAAAGAGGAGTAGTGCTTGCTACTGTCAATAATAACGATAAAGATGAATTTATAGCAATAGCAAAAGATATGAAAGAGTTAGGATATACTTTTGTTGCAACAGAAGGTACAGCTAAGAGTCTAAGAGAAAATGGAATAGAGGCTGATATAGTAAACAGAGTTGAAGAGCCTAGACCAAACATACTAGATGCTATAAGAAATAAACAAGTTGATATAGTAATAAATACACCTACTAAAGGTAATGACTCAACAAGAGATGGATTTAAAATAAGAAGAACAGCTATTGAATTCTCTACTGAAATAATGACATCTTTAGATACATTAAAAGCCTTAGTAGAGGTTAAGAAAAAACACCTAAACAAAGATAAGTTAAAAGTTTACAATATAGCTGAATAGAAATTAAGTTGATTGTATAGTTTAAGAATTTAATCATTAAATTAAAAAGAAGAAGTTATTTTTTCTAGGAGTTTTTACTTTTGAGATAACTTCTTTTTTTTAAGAAATTTGTAGTATAATAGAAAAAGATAAAAAATAAATGCAAATGAGTATAAAACTAGAATGTAAAAGTGAAAAATATATATAGATATTTAAAAGATTATATTTAGTTAATGTTCTTTAGTTTGCCTAAAGAGAATTATAGGAGGTACTGTAATATGAAAGCAAGGTTAATATTAGAAGATGGGACAGTTTTTATAGGAAAAGCATTTGGATATTTAGAAGAAAGTGTAGGAGAAGTAGTATTTAATACTTCAATGATAGGATATGGTGAAGTTTTAACAGACCCTTCTTACTATGGTCAAATAGTTACTATGACTTATCCTCTTATAGGAAATTATGGTATAAATTTATCATCAGCAGAATCTGAAAAAGTGCAAGTGAAAGGATTTATAGTAAGAGAAAAAAGTGATTCTCCAAGTAATTTTAGATGTGAAATTGATATAGACCAATATTTAAAGCAAAATAAAGTGATAGGACTAGAAGGAATAGATACAAGAGCTTTAACTAAGATACTTAGAAATAATGGGACAATGAAAGGTATAATTACGTTAGAAGATAGTAAATTAGAAGATGTTAAACATAAATTAGATAAGTTTTCAAATACAGAAGCAGTTAGAACGGTTACAAGAAAAGAAGTAGAGCATATAGAAGGAAATGGTCCAAAAGTAGCTGTTATGGATTTTGGAGTTAAAAGAAACATCTTAAGATCATTTATAGCTCGTGGATGCGATATAACAATATTCCCAGCTACAACATCTCCAGAAGATGTATTAAGTATAAATCCTGATTTAATATTTTTATCAAATGGGCCTGGAGACCCAGAGGATTTAGAAGATGTTATAGAAAATATAAAAGTTCTAATTGGTAAAAAGCCTATAGTTGGAATATGCTTAGGACATCAGCTTTTAGCCTTAGCTCTTGGCGGAAAAACTGAGAAACTTAAATTTGGACATAGAGGTGGAAATCATCCAGTTAAAGATTTAGAAGAGGGAAAAGTATTTATAACTTCTCAAAATCATGGATATTATGTTTCAGAAGTTCCTGAACAAATGAAAGTGACACATATAAATTTAAACGATAATACTGTTGAAGGAATGAGACATGAGAAGCTAGATGTATACAGTGTTCAATACCACCCTGAAGCTTGTCCAGGGCCAAAAGACAATGACTATATTTTCGATAAGTTTTTAGAGTTTATAAAATAAATAATATCAGAATATATAGCTAAAAATAAGACTAACTTAAATCAAAAAAAGTATTGGTTTAATTAATATAGATATAATAAATAAACTCAAATTTAAAGATGAAATAAAGTAATTAAAATTGATTGTATAGATTATGAAGATAAAAACTGTGAAAATTGTTTAGATAAGGAGAAAGAGTTATGCCTAAATTAGATAGTATAAAGAAAACTTTAGTATTAGGGTCAGGGCCAATAATAATAGGTCAAGCAGCAGAATTTGACTATTCAGGAACACAGGCCTGCCAAGCACTAAAAGAAGAGGGAATAGAAGTTGTATTAGTAAATAGTAATCCAGCTACAATAATGACTGATAAAGAAATTGCAGATAAAATATATATAGAACCATTAACAATAGAATTTATAGAAAAAATAATTGAAAAAGAAAGACCAGATAGTTTACTTGCAGGTATGGGTGGTCAAACAGGACTAAACTTGGCTGTAGAATTACATGATGCTGGTATACTAGATAAATATAATGTAAAAGTTATAGGTACGTCTATAGAGTCTATAAAAAAGGGTGAGGATAGAGATTTATTTAGAGAAGTAATGAAAGAAATAAATCAACCTGTAATAGTTAGTGATATAGTTACAAATTTAGAAGCAGGTCTTGAATTTGCAAATAAAATAGGATATCCAGTGGTTGTAAGACCAGCATACACATTAGGTGGAACTGGTGGAGGTATAGCTGATACAGAGGAAGAATTAAGAGAGATACTTTCACATGGATTGCAATTAAGTCCAGTAGGTCAAGTTCTTCTTGAAAAGAGTATAAAAGGTTGGAAAGAAATAGAATATGAAGTAATGAGAGACGGAAATGGAAACTGTATAACTGTATGTAACATGGAAAATGTAGACCCAGTTGGAGTTCATACAGGAGATAGTATAGTTGTTGCTCCAAGTCAAACTTTAAGTGATGAAGAATACCAACTACTTAGAAAAGCATCAATAGATATAATAAATGCAATAGAAGTTCAAGGTGGATGTAATGTTCAAATAGCTTTAAATCCACATAGCTTAGAATATGCAATAATAGAAATAAATCCAAGAGTTAGTAGATCATCAGCACTAGCATCAAAAGCTACAGGATATCCAATAGCAAAAGTGGCGGCTAAAATAGCTTTAGGATATACTTTGGATGAAATAGAAAATGCGGTAACTAAAAAAACTTATGCTTGTTTTGAGCCAACTTTAGATTATGTGGTAGTAAAAATACCAAAGTGGCCATTTGATAAGTTTAAAAAGGCAAATAGAAAATTAGGAACTAAGATGATGGCAACTGGTGAAATAATGAGTATAGGAAGTAACTTTGAAGCTGCCATTCTTAAGGGAATAAGATCACTTGAAACAGGAAAATATTCATTAGTTCATGCTCCATCAGAAGGTAGAACATTAGAAGAGTTAAAGAAAAGAGTTGTAGTACCTGATGATGAAAGACTATTTGATTTAGCTGAAATGATAAGAAGAGGCTATAAAGTAGAAATGATAGAAGAAATCACTGGTGTTGATAAGTGGTTTATAAATAAATTTAAATGGATAGTTGAGCAAGAAGAAAAATTAAAAGGTCTTAAAATAGAAGATTTAGATAAGGAATACTTACATGAATTAAAGAAAAAAGGATTCTCTGATAAGGGTATATCTGACTTAATGAAGATTAGCCCAGAAAAATTATATGAACTAAGAAGTCTATATAATATACAACCAGTTTATAAAATGGTTGATACATGTGGAGGAGAATTTGAAGCTCTATCTCCATATTATTACTCAACTTATGAGCAATATGATGAAGTAGTTGTAAGTGATAAGAGAAAAGTGGTAGTATTGGGTTCTGGACCAATAAGAATAGGTCAAGGTATAGAGTTTGACTATTGTTCAGTTCACTGTGTAAAATCTTTAAGAAAAATGGGTATAGAAACTATAATTGTAAACAATAACCCTGAAACAGTAAGTACAGATTTTGATACATCAGATAAACTATATTTTGAACCATTAACAGAAGAAGAAGTTTTAAATATAATTGAAAAAGAAAAACCAGAAGGTGTAATACTACAATTTGGAGGACAAACAGCTATAAAACTAGCTAAGTTCTTACATGAGAAAAATATACCTATATTGGGAACTGATTTTGATGATATAGATGCAGCAGAAGACAGAGAAAAATTTGACGAATTATTAGAGAGATTAGATATAAATAGACCAAAAGGAAAAGGCGTATGGACAACTAATGAAGGTATTGAAGTTGCTAATGAATTAGGTTATCCAGTATTAGTTAGACCATCTTATGTACTTGGTGGCCAAGGTATGGAAATAACTTACAACGAGGAAAAATTAACTCAGTATTTAGATGATGCTTTTGCTAGAGACCATAAAAATCCAGTACTTATAGATAAGTATTTAACTGGTAGAGAAATAGAAGTAGATGCTATATGTGATAAAGAAGATATATTAATACCTGGAATAATGGAACATTTAGAAAGAGCTGGAGTTCACTCTGGAGATAGTACGACAATGTATCCAAGCCAAAATATATCTGATAAGATAAAAGATAAAATTCTAGAATATACTAAAAAAATAGCTTTAGACCTTAATGTACTTGGTATGGTTAATATACAATTTATAGAATTCCAAAATGAATTATA